>JAJDOD010000167.1 GCA_022340315.1 Silicimonas sp.
TCGTTGCGGATATTGCAGAAGATCGGCTCGACCTGGCCAACGCGGCCGTAGGGCCGCACGAAATGCGCGTCGTTCGGTCGTCGCACCGCCACCCGTACACGCCAGCCCTGGCGGGCCATGCGCTGAGCGATATACCGGCCGACAAAGCCCGAGCCGCCAAAGATCGTGACCAGTTTAGTCATCCGAACCACCGTCTTCTTGCCATGTCCGGGTGTAGACTCGACGGCAAATCGCGGCAAGGCGCATTTCGCCGCGATCTGCTCGCCGACGTCCAGCGGACGCACGCGTAGCCGAAGCGCCTGGCGCCTGTGTCAGGCCGCGTCCTCGGCCACGGACCAGCTGTCGAGCACACGTGACAGAGTGATGCGGAGGGCCTTGTCAGAGCCGGGATCGGGCAGAAGTTGCTCTCGCCTGAGAAGTTTCTGCATGCGTATCGAGTTCTTCGACTTGCAAATTCGACCGACGGCCGGGGGAAACATTCCCGCGGCGGCTCCGGCAATCAGGAACCCGTTCAAGACGTCCTCTTCTGTCAGTTGGCTGTCAGCGCACCAGTTCTTCTCGAACAGCATCATGATGTACTCAAGGACATCACCCTCGGGATGGCGGCGGTCGTGCTTGTAGGGCTGCGAGAACGCGTCCGTGATCAACTCGTAGGACGGCCAGTAGTGCAGCGCGCCTTCGTCACGTTTTTCCCGAACAACCTGGTCGATGGCCACCCGCATGATGCCTTTCGAGACGGCATTCGACGTGATGCAGGAATTATCGCGGAATGTCGCCTGCAACGGGATTGGCGAAAGTGTGTAGATGATCTTTGCATCGGGCCGATTCTTGCGGATCAGATCATGGATCTCGCGCATGTTGTCGGCATTTTCCTCGACGGTTGAGACCCGGAACTTGTGGCGCTGGGGATCGTAGACGTCCTTGGGAATCGTTCGCCAGAACACGTTGCCCGTTACCTCATCGTACCAGATTTCCGACAGGCCGAAGGTCAGGATGAAGACATCGGTCTTGTCGAACATCTCCCGCGTCTGGCGCTGCACCTCGGGATCATAGCCATAGCTTTCGGCGTCGTAACCGTGCCAGAGTTCCTGGTCGAATTTCTTGTCTTCCCAGGCCCACTGAAACTGCTGAAGGATGACGAACGAATTCACCATGCCCTCGCCACAGGCCACGACATATGCACGGCCTGCGTCTTCTGCCTTGTTCATGACCGAGTAGTTGCGCAGGCTGAGGTAGTTGGAGATGTTGGTCGCGAAGCAGGATCCGAACGATGTGATCTGAGAGTTGACGGTGATTGCCGGGGTCTCGGGCATCCAGCCTTCCAGCACGAACTTTTCGATCCCCACCGGGCGGTAGAAACTGCGATTGTGCGGCAGGATGTTCATGTTCTCGCCCCTGAACCAGGTGCGGTACTCTCTGCCGGTGCTGGTAGTGGATTGAAACTGAAGCTTCTTTGCCTTGCGTCGCATATCCTGCCCGTAACCTCCGTTGACCTTCTTTTTCAGCTGCAGACCGCCCGCGGCGTCCACTACCACGCTGCAACGCGCAAACCGTTTATTCACACCGCCATGAGCTTGAAACCCAGGGCCTGTCCGAACCAGATCGAGCTGTGGACACAACGAAACCCGTTCGATGCATACCGCCGAAGGTTCATACGCGCCTGGTTGAAAGCTATCATGTAGTCGCCTTCATCCAATATCGCCGCACGATCGGGCGGGTTCAGCAGGATAACAATCGTGCCCTTGGTGATCCGGCAGAACTCGTCAACGATCACCATCCAATCGTCGGCGTGACAATAGTGCTCGATCGCCTGCAGGCAGATCGTGACGTCGAACTCCTTGTCGTCCGCCGGGTAGGGGGTCTTGCCGGCATCGAAGATGCGCATGGGAATGCCGACGCTCTCGATGATGTTCCTATATGGCCAGATGACATCTTCGGAGTTTTCCAGGTCAACCGCGTTTCCGTAGTCGTCTGTCTTGCGTCCGGGATCGGCATGATTGACCGGGCGCAGAACAGAGCTCACGGCCGTGTCGCTTCCGCTCAGCATATTGGCGAAGTCGTTGCCAACGACCTCGTGCCCGAAATGACGCAAGACCTCCAGGACAGCGCCATGTGCCGTCGACATCTCGAGAACCTTCTGCGCCGGGACAGAAGGCGTCATCAGTTCGGGAAGGAACAATTCGATACGATTCCAGGCTCGCCGGATATTTCGGGGGCGCGAGGTGTACTTGCGCTGCAATGGGCGACCAAGGCCGGCGTTCACATCCTCACACTCATATTCGCTAAGCAGATGCGCGGGGATCGGGTCGCCAAACAGATTCGCATGGTCGGCGCCCACCCGCAGATGGCGAAATTGCCTGCGCAGTCTGGGTGTGAACTCCTGCAATGGTCTAACCTTTCACCTGCATTCTCACTCTCGCCTCAAAACTAGGTCTTGTGCACCACAAGAACCTGATCCTTGCGCTGTTTCTGGTACTTCGCCTGGAAAACAAACGCTCCCGATATCTGCTCGCGCAGCTTGTTGAATGCCGCCGCGGTCCGCGCGTCGGTATGGGTAAACTCCTGATCGTTCAAATATGACTGAAACAACGCGGCCGTCTTTGTGATGCCGGGTATCTCATACGTCTTGGGTTGCCAGCGCAGATCCTCAATGATGTAGAGCCCGCCCGTTGCGAGTTTCGGAAAGATTTCCAGAAAGGCATTCTGCTGGTGATGCGAAGCATGCGAGGCATCGTCGATCACGATGTCGAATGGCGGCCTGTCTCCCAGCGCTTCGGCGATATTGCGTCTCTCATCCATATCGCATTGCACGAATTCGAACCGGTCATCCTCGAAGAACGAGAAATCCGAGATGTCCAGGCCCGTGATATGGGCCCGGGTGAAATACTCCAGCCACATCCGCACCGACGGCAGATCGCCGGTTTTGCGGTCCGCATCGTTGCCGTGTTCGGGGCCGCCAATCAGCAAGCCCATCTCGAGAAACCGGATCGGCTGGTCCCGGCAGGGGCTAAAGAGCATGTGGTAGAGTTCGGTGTAGCGATGCTTCTTCGAGCCCTTGTCCGAACCGTACCTGTCCGCAAGCTGCGTCAGGTTGGGCCGGCCTGGCGGCGCTGCGGAAGGCGGACCGGCATCCTTCTTCTTCGCCGGAATCGGCGCCGACCGGGGGTCGATGCCGTGGCGCTTGAGCAGTTTTCCCATCAGCGATCTCGGGCGCGGGACGCCGCCGCGTTCGCGCGCCAAACGCGGTCGCATGCGCCGGCCGTAGAAGTGGATGGAATAGGTTTCGTCCGCCAGGAACTCGTCCTCGTTCGTAGAGGTGCGAATCATTTTGACCCGGTCCTTAAAGCTGAACGGATAGAGCCCGGAACGCGGCAGCGCATACCTGATCTCGCCGGTCTGATGCAGAAAGTGCGTGACAGCATGCGGACCCCAGGTACCCCAGGGCATGTCGCTGGCATGGACCGGATCGCCTGCGTCGCGGGCGTTTTCCAGCTTCTCGCGTTCACGTTTCGACAGCCAGGGCGGAATGGCGAATTCGTCGGACGTGAAGTCAAGCAATGCGCGCAGTGTCTCGCTGTCCTGCGGCAGGGCCAGGACCCCGCCATTCACGTGCTTGTCGGACTCCCAGCCGTAGAAATGCCCGTGGACGGGTTCAAACTTCCTGAGGCAGTAAGCATCGGTATCGACCCAGATCGTGTCGCCGTCTTTCTCCAGCAACCTGTAGCGAAACAAATCCGAATGAAGCGCCGGAGACCCGGTTCGGTTGTGTAACAGGAACCCGTCCAGCGGCAGAATATCCGCGGCGTCGCGAACCTCAATCCCGTCGGGTATGCAGCCCACCGGCTCGTAGGTATATAGAATGGTGTGATGGCCGGCATCGACGTAGGACTTCGCGCAAAGCTGTTCGAGATACGACAGCGAGCCGTTGATCCACAACATCGAGCATGAATAGTCTTTTGCCACGGGTCGCAGACCTTATGTTTGAATTCGGCTAGCTGCTTGCATCGGTATGCGCATTGTCGAAGATTTCGGGCCCAAGTTCCTTGGCATTGGGCAGGTTGGTTTTCCTATTCTCGTTGATCTTCTCAAGAAACTCGGGACGCGGAAGAATTGTGCCGCTCGGCTGAAGGCCCGGCGGGTCCGTATCTGCCTTGGAATCCCGGCGCCCCTCGTGGAGGCCCAGCGCCCAGTTCTCGTATTCCGCCGGAATGGCCTTGGGACCGACGGCGAATATCCAGTTTCCGAAATGCGGGGTCAGGCGGGAATAGACCTGCATCAGGGTCGACGTAATCGTGCCGTACAATCGGCTGTAGTCCGAATCCTCTCTCAGTCTTTGGATTTGCGCCCTGTGGTTGGCCACACCGGCCTGGTGCAAGGTTCTCAGGGCGTCATCCTGCATGAATGTGTCGAAGAGCGACCTTGCCTGCTTCACCTTGGGGCCAATTGACCGCTCGCGCTCGACGTTGTGGTTCATGCGAAAGAAATAGCCGATGTCCTGATCTTCCTTCGTGTGGTTCACACGACCTCTGTGCTTCTTTACCAGGTAGCTCTCCGAGCTGCGAAGCGCATAGTGGTTCAGTGTGACCAGATCGTAGCCCGCCGACTTGCGATCAACGCGCCAGCCGCCCTTGAAGAACCTCTCCTCGAGCCTGTTTCCGGTGCCCAGATACCAATTCAGCCGATCTTTCTCGTGCTCGATGTTCTTGGGACGGTGCACAGACCAAACGCCACCCACTTTTTCCGGTCGGAATGCGGTTTTGAAACCCCATGCCATCGACGGGCGCGCGCAATCGGCACGTGCGGCATGGTCAAACTGCTCAGTAACGAAACGGTCTTCAAAGCTGTCGATCAAACTGTTGCCGAACAACCGCCAGACCATGCTTATCATGTCGGCATCGGGCAAGGCGCGCACCAGATCGGCAAAGTGCCCTTCGCCGGTGTGGATGTTGATATACTCATCCACGTCCATCGGGATCAGCCAGTCGATGTTTCTTACCAGATCGCTGTCCTGCAAATCCCACAAAGCTGCGCGTTGCCAATCTCCTGCCGAAGAAGCGCGAAACGGGTTGTCGATACGTGCCGTGATAAGGCCGCGCTCCGCCAGTGCGTCAAGCAACTCGACCGTGCCATCGTCGCAGTCATTCGTGTAGACCACGAAATCGGTCACCCCGATAGATCGGTGATACGCCACCCATTCCAGGATGAACGGAGCTTCGTTGCGCATCGTGGTGACAATCATCACCTTAAGTTCATCGGTTTTTGCGGAGGAGAGAGCCGGGGCTGGGTCGGCGTCAATGACCAACGACGACGAAGGCGCCGGTTTGGCTCGAGCGACATTGTCCAGACTGCGAGCATCTGAACGGGCCGCGGCCAATTCCGGCCAATCGCGACACGAGAATTGCTGGCGTTCGTTGTTCCACACCCGATCCGGCGGTGATGCAGTCTCGAACGCAGGTGCAGCGCGCACCGCAACGCCGTTTTGGCGGATGGCCGAGCCCAAGGTGCTCCAGTACCTTGGCAAACCGTGAAAGCCGTCCCGCATGATGGGCAAAAGGTGCTCGTGATACACTGGCAGAGCCAGGACCTGATTGCTCAGCGCCTGCGCAAGTTCCCTGTTTCGGTCCAGGGTGATCCCCGCCTGATGCGGATCGAGCAGATAGAAAGCCGGTCTAGGCAAGGCAGCGCGTATTTCGCCGCTTTGCTTGAGGGCGTGGGTCAGGAGCTGCGACCCCCATTTGCCCAGGTGAGCATCCCTCGGCGGCGCGCGGTCAATCTCGCCGCGGATCGTCGCAAGTGCCGGGCTGTCCGGCGGCAGGGCCAGAACTCCGGTACCGATCAGGCTATCGCTCTGCCAGCCGAACAGAAGCCCGTCGCGGGCAACAAGGTCGGACTTGCCATACAGAAAATGATCGAAGCTCAGGGTGACCGTATCTTTCAGAACCGCCAGTGCTTCGTATTGGAAAACCGTCGACCGCAGCCGCGCCCCGTCGAGAGACTCCAGGCGGCGCGGATCAACGATCTTTCCGGCGTCTTCGACGCGCACGGTGTCGGGAATATTCTGCGCCGAGCCACGAACGTAAAGCGTAACGGCATGCCCGCGGTTTACCGCCGACATAAGCGTCAGATGGTGAAGAAAATGCATCTTACCGCCATCAAAGTAGATGGCTACATCCAATGCCACAGCTGCTCCCCTGTACGCCTGCGCGAGTTCTTGTTGCGCCGCCGATAACGGCTTGCCGGGATTATATCTGCATGTGCTTTGCGAACAAGTGCGGCTGTGCTAGCCAATCGGTGGCATCGAGCGACAGGCACTGGTGAGGAAGGCGGGCATGAGTGACGATCCGAAGCCTCTCTTCATTTCGACGATGAAGAACGAGGGGCCCTACATACTCGAGTGGCTGGCATATCACCGCGTCATCGGATTCTCGCAGTTCCTGATCTATTCGAACGATTGCGAGGACGGCACGACAGACATTCTCGACCGCCTGACCGCGCTGGGCCTGGTGCAGCACGAGGAAAACTTTGTGCTGAAACGGGGGCCGCATAAAAGCGCGCTGAAGTACGCCAGGGAACATCCTCTGACCCGGATGGCCGAGTGGATCTATGTCGCCGACATCGACGAGTACCTGAACATTCATCTGGGCGATGGCACCGTGCAGGAGTTGATTGCGGTCCACCCGCAGGCAGATGTCATCCCTGTGACGTGGCGGCTGTTTTCGCACAATGGCCATGTCGAGCTTCAGCGCCCCTACCTGTTGGAAGACTTCACCGATGCCGAGCGGCCGTTTGACGACGGCGGGCAGTCGGGCCGCTTTGTCAAGTCCCTGTTCCGCAACGATCACCGTGTTGAGCGCTTCGGCCTTCACGTTCCGATATTTGGCGAAGACCACGAGGGTGAGATAGCCTGGGTGTCGCCCGACGGGCGGCAGATCAGCCAGGCAGAAGACCGATCGCGGCCGAGGAGTCAGTTCGGGTACGAGGCGGCGCAGGTCAATCATTACGCGGTGCGTTCGCTTGACGGCTACCTGGTCAAAAGGGACAGGGGGCGTGCGAACCACTATCGCCAGACCCTCGGCGCTGACTACTGGCGGCGCATGTGCCGGGGCGGAAGGGAAGACCGCAGCATTCAGCGCCATGTACCCGCCGTGAAGGCCGAGATGGCACGGATGTTGCAGGACGAGACGCTGGCGGAGTTGCATGAAGCGAGTCTCGACTGGCACAAGTCAAAGATCAGAGAGCTTCGGTCCATCGACGATTTCGAGAACCTGCGAAATGAACTCCTGGCCCTGTCGATGGCGGGAGATCACCAGCGGAAGGAAGAAACCACACCAGCGGACAACACTGGAGGAGTGGATCTGGAGGCCCTGGTTCGAAAGGCGCGTTCCGAAGTCCTGGCGGAACAGGTCGGTGACGCGGCCGATCTTGTTCGCGACCCGAATGCGATGATCGCCGTTCTTCGGCAATCCCTGGAAGGGATCCAGCCGCTCGAGGCCAATCTCGCAGCAACCGGTCTGGTCAACGAGCTTGAGACGATATTCAAGCGAAGCCCGTGACAGGTTTGCGCCGCCCCGGACACCCGCCGGGGCAGCGCAGAAATCACGTCAGCCGATGATCGCGTTCAGCGTTTCGCTTGGGCGCATCACCTTGGCCAGCTTTTCCGCGTCCGGATTGTAATAGCCGCCGGTGTCAGCGGGCTGACCGCGATCGGCCTGAAGTTCCGCAACAATGTTGTCGGCGCCCGCCTTCAGCTTTTCGGCAATGGGTGCGAAATGCGCCGCCAGTTCGGCATCCTCGGTCTGTGCCGCAAGCGCTTCGGCCCAATAGAGCGCAAACCAGAAATGGCTGTCGCGGTTATCCGGCTGGCCAACCTTGCGGCCCGGACTGCGGTCGTGATCGAGCACGCCCTGCGTCGCGGCCTCGACGGCGCGTGCCAGCACTGCCGCCTTCTCGTTGCCGGATGTTTCCGCATGGAAACCGAAACTTTCGCCCAATGCGCAGAATTCTCCCAAAGAGTCCCAGCGCAGGTGATTCTCGGCCTGCAACTGCTGGACGTGTTTCGGGGCCGATCCGCCCGCGCCGGTCTCGAACAGACCGCCGCCGTTCATCAGCTTCACGATCGACAGCATCTTGGCCGAGGTTCCCAGTTCGAGTATCGGGAAGAGGTCGGTGAGGTAGTCGCGAAGCACGTTGCCGGTGATCGCGATACTGTCCTTGCCCGCGCGGATCGTCTCCAGTGTCAGGCGCGTCGCTTCGCGGGGCGCCATGATCCGGAACTTGTCCGAAACACCCTCGGACGCAAGGATCGGTTCGACATACTTGATGATCTGGGCGTCGTGCGCGCGCGCGGCATCAAGCCAGAAGATCGCCTGCGCGCCCGTCGCAGCCTGCCGCGATATCGCCAGTTTCACCCAGTCCTGGATCGGAGCTTTCTTGGTGGTGGCCGAACGCCAGATGTCGCCGCCCTCGACGGCATGCGAATGCAGCACTTCACCCGAACCCAGCACATAGCGGATGGTTCCATCGGCCGGCGCCTGGAACGTCGTCGGGTGCGAGCCGTACTCCTCGGCCTTCTGCGCCATCAGGCCGATGTTCTGCACCGCGCCGCTTGTCGTCGGATCGAGCGCACCGGTTTCCTTGAAATACTTGATCGCCTCGTCATAGACCGGCGCATAGGAATTGTCGGGGATGACGCAGTTGGAATCGGCTTCCTTGCCATCCGGCCCCCAGCCCTTGCCACCCGCGCGGATCAAAGCCGGCATCGACGCGTCGATAATGACATCCGAGGACACGTGCAGGTTGGTGATCCCCTTGTCCGAGTTCACCATGTAGAGCGGAGGACGGGCCGCATAGGCCGCTTCGATGTCGGCCTTGATCTCGGCGGCCTTGTCGGCGGGCAGCGTCGCGATCTTTGCTTCCAGGTCACCAATGCCAAAATTCGGATCGACCCCCAGTTCCTTGAATGTGGCCGCATGTTTCTCGAAGACGTCCTTCAGGAAGATCTCGACCGCATGGCCGAAAAGGATCGGATCCGAGACCTTCATCATCGTGGCCTTCAGGTGCAGCGAGAACAGCGTGCCATCTTCCTTGGTGGCGTCGATCTGTTCGGCGAGGAACGCGCGCAGAGCCTTGGCCGACATGAAGGTGGCGTCGACGACCGTGCCTTCCTCCAGCTTCAGCGCGTCCTTCAGAACTGTGACCGATCCATCCGTTCCCTCGAACTCGATCCGGGCCGGGCCGGCCTGTTCGGCCGTGATCGTGGCGGAGACCTCGTTCGAGCGGAAGTCATTGCCATCCATCGAGGAAACGCGGGTCTTGCTGTCGGGCGACCAGGCGCCCATTGAATGCGGGTTGGCCATTGCGTAGTTCTTGACGGCCTTCGCCGCGCGCCGGTCCGAGTTGCCCTCGCGAAGAACCGGGTTCACAACCGAGCCCTTGATCGCGTCGTACTTCTCGCGGATCGCTTTCTCCTCGTCAGTCGCAGGATCCTCGGGATAGTCGGGGACCGCGTGACCCTGCCCCTGCAACTCGGCGATCGCGCCCTTAAGTTGCGGAACCGAGGCCGAGATATTGGGGAGCTTTATCACGTTCGCCTCGGGCGTTTTCACGAGGTCGCCCAGTTCGGCCAGATCATCAGGATGATCAGTGAATGCAGCTAGTATTCGGCCAGCCAGCGAGATGTCCCTGGTCCCGATCGAAATGCCAGCGGCACTCGCGAAGGAACGGACGATCGGCAGAAGCGACGCGCTCGCAAGTTCCGGCGCTTCGTCTACCTTGGTATACAATATGTCGGCACGACCGGTATCGCTCATGATTTTCTGATCCTTCGTCTATGCGTGAGTAGCGGCAGCACGCCTTGGTGCGTTTTCCCGTGTCGCATAGAACAACCGACAAAACTGCGCAACTGTCAGCCCGCGCCATGCGCGGACGGGCCGCAGCCGAGGCAGACACCAAATCACACAACCGCGCTTGATTTCCGGAAAACTGCCGGGTTAACTGCCAGACGGACCTCTGCAGAGACAGGGGAACCGAATGCACTGGGAGGATACCTATGAATACGAAACTTCGCGCGCTCGCCCTGGGCGCGGCCATTTCGGTTGCCGGCACGGCGACGATTGCAGCCGAATGCATCGCACCGGCGAACCCCGGCGGCGGCTGGGACTTCACCTGCCGTCAGATCGGAAAGATCCTGTTCGACATCGGACAGGTCGATCAGCCCGTTCAGGTCACCAACATGGCCGGCGGCGGTGGTGGCCTGGCCTTCAGCCACGTCGTGAACGAGCGCGGCGACGATGCCGACCTGATCGTGGCGGCGTCTTCGGCGACCACGACGCGCCTTGCGCAGAACGCTTTCGCCGGAATGACCGCTGACCAGGTTCGCTTCGTGGGCGCCATTGGAGCCGACCCCGGCGTGATCGTCGTGGCGGCCGACAGCCCCTACAGTTCGCTGACCGATCTGACGGACGCTGTGAAAGCTGGCGAAGATATATCATTCGCGGGCGGTTCTGCCGCGGGCGGTTTTGACCATCTCAAGGTGCTTCAAGTCATGAAGGCTTCAGGTATCGACGACATCAAGGCCGTGAAATACATCGGTGTCGACGGCGGCGCAGATGCCGTCACCCAAACTATCGGCGGTTTCACCACCGCGATGACCGGTGACATGTCGGAGATTGTCGGCTTCATTCAGTCGGGCGAGGTCAAGGCGCTGGCCGTTCTCACGGAAGAGCGGGTCCCGGGTTTCGACGACATCCCGACTGCGCGCGAGCAGGGCATCGACGTTGTCGCGGTAAACTGGCGTGGCCTCTACGTGCCGAAGAACATCAGCGACGACCAGTTCAGCGCCTGGGCCGACAAGCTTCAGGCCGTGGCCGACAGCGACGAGTGGAAAGCGGCAATGGAAGCCAATGGCTTGGCCCCCTTCACCAAGGTCGGCGGCGACTTCCAGTCGTGGGTTGACGGTGTCGTGGCCCAGACGGTCGAGCTCTCCAAAGAGATCGGCGTCATCCAGTGATGACCGGCGACCGCGTCTTCGGTGCGGTAATGATCGTTCTGGCGCTGGGGTATATCCTCAGCGCCACGACAATCCAGGTCCCGCTTTTCCCCGACCCGATGGGCCCCAAGGCCTTTCCCTACCTGATCGGCGCGGGCGTCATCGTCTGCGGGCTGATCATGGTCCTGCGCCCCGATCCCGAGGCCGACTGGCCCGCCGCGACGGCGCTTCTCTCGCTCGCTTTCGCGACCATTGTCATGGTTGCCTATGCCTATTCCCTGAAGCCGCTCGGCTTCCTTATCCCCACGGCCATCGCCAGCGGGATTCTAAGCTACCAGTTGTCGCCCCGCCCGGTGCCTGCCGTTTTGACCGGCCTTGGCCTTGCCGTGGGGCTCTTCGTCCTGTTCAAATACGCACTCGGCCTTGGCCTCGTTCCCTTTCCCAAGGGTTGGTTCTAGAAGATGGAACTCCTTGACAACCTCGCGACCGGCTTCTCGGTTGCCCTCTCGGTAAACACCCTGATCCTCGCCGTTATCGGCTGCTTTCTCGGAACCATCATCGGCGCGCTCCCCGGCCTCGGCCCCTCGAACGGCGTCGCGATCCTGATCCCGATCACCTTCACGCTCGGCCTCGACGCGACCGCCGCGCTGGTGCTTCTCACCTCCGTATACTACGGAGCGATGTACGGTGGCCGGATCAGCTCGATCCTCCTCAACATCCCCGGCGACGAACCGGCACTGATGACCACGCTCGATGGATATCCGATGGCCAAACAGGGCCGCGCAGGCGATGCGCTGGTGATCTCCGGCGTCGCCAGCTTCGTCGGCGCGTTTCTCGCCACGATCGGTCTGATGCTCCTCGCGCCCTACATCGCGCGGCTTGCCTACAAGTTTGGCCCTGCCGAATACTTCGCCCTCTACCTCCTCGCTTTCTCGACCCTTGGTGGCATTGCCTCGAACAACCAGGCCAAGGCCACGATGGCCTCGCTCATCGGCATCGGCATCGCGATGATCGGACAGGGCGCATCGGGGACCGCCCGTTTCACATTCGGCAACCTGCACCTGCTCGACGGCATCGACTTCCTCGTTGCCATTGTTGGCCTGTTCGCGGTTGCCGAGGTCTTCACCTTCATCGAAAGTCACGGCAAGTCCAGTTCCATCGGCGTCAAGCTCGACAAGGTCCGCATTCCCTGGAGCGACCTGAAAGATAGCTTCGGAACGATGATTCGGGGCTCCGGAATCGGTTTCGTCGCGGGCGTGCTGCCCGGCGCCGGCGCCTCGCTCGGCTCATTCCTCGCCTACATGGCCGAGAAATCCTGGCTCGGCAGCAAAGGCCGTTTCGGAACCGGCGACCCGCGAGGCGTCGCCGCCCCCGAGGCCGGCAACAACGCTGCCGCCGGTGGCGCGCTCGTCCCGATGCTGACGCTCGGCGTTCCCGGTTCCGGCACGACCGCCGTGCTGCTTGCACTTCTAATGACGCTCAACATCACCCCCGGTCCGACACTGTTTACCGATCGGCCGGACGTTGTATGGGGCCTGATCGCCACGCTGATCATCGCCAACTTCGTGCTGCTCGCGATGAACGTGCCGATGGTCAAGGTCTTCGTGAAGATCCTCATGGTCCCCCCGGCGATCCTGCTGCCTGGCGTCACCATGATCTCATTCGTCGGCATTTACTCCTTGACGGGAAGCTACTTCGACCTGCTGCTGATGATCGGCTTCGGCGTCATGGGCTGGCTCTTCCGCAAGATGGACATTCCGACGGTGCCGATCATCCTTGGCATCCTTCTGGGCGGTAACATGGAAGACGCGCTACGGCGCGCCATGACGCTGTCTGACGGTGACCCCACCTACCTCTTCTCCTCGCCCATAGCGATCGGGCTCTGGATCTTCGCTGTCGCGGGCTTCCTCGCGCCGCTCTATTTCCGGCGCGTCATCAAGAAACCGCAGGCAATAACGGACTGAACATGACCCGTATCCTCATCCCCTCCGGTGCCCTCGGCCTCGACTACGACAAGGCCGCTCTCGCCCGAGGGGTCGCGATGAAACCCGACCTCATCGCCATCGACGGCGGCTCGACCGACAGCGGGCCGTCGTACCTTGGACGGGGTGTATCAAAATACGCCCGGTCGTCGACCAAGACCGAGTGGAAGGGACTGATTGCGGCGGCGCGCGACGCGGGCTGCCCGCTGGTCATCGGCACCGCAGGGACCTGCGGCACGGACAGCACGGTGGACTGGCTTCTCAACATAACCCGCGAATGCCTTGCCGAACTTGGCATGACCGCCAGGATCGCCACGCTCAAATGCGAGCAGAACCCCGAGCAGATCGCCGCCGCCTTCGAGGCGGGGCGCGTCACGCCCCTCTCAGCCGCGCCAGAGATTGACACTCGGACAATTGCGGGCTGCACCCATATCGTCGCCCTCGCCGGGGCCGAGCAGATCGCCGCTGCCCTGAAGACCGGCGCCGATATCGTGATAGCCGGACGCACCACAGACACCGCGATCATCGCGGCGATACCGATAGAGCGCGGCGACCACGCAGGTGCTGCATGGCACGGCGCCAAGATCGGAGAATGCGGCGCGCTTTGTGCAACCAACCCGCAGTCAGGTGTCCTGATGGTCGAGTTCGACGCGACCGGCTTCACGGTGAACCCGCTGGCCGAGGGTGCGAATGCGACACCGCACACCGTTCTCGCGCATATGCTCTACGAGAATTCCGACCCCTTCATCCTCTACGAACCCGGCGGGCATCTCGACGTTACCGGCGCACGCTACACCGCGCTTGATGAAAGCCGCGTCCGCGTCGAAGGCTCGGAGTGGCATGTCGGCGACGCGTATACCGTAAAGCTGGAGGGGGCACGGATCGCGGGCTATCAGACCGTGATGATGGCCACGCTGCGCGATCGTCACTACGTCAGAAACGTCCGGGCCTGGACAGACGATATCCTGAAGAAACACGCCGCCAAGGTGCAGGACCGGATGGACCTGGGGCCAAACGATTACTCGGTCGAGCTGCGGCTTGTCGGTATGGACGCAACCCTGGGTGGGCTTGAAACCCGCGATGCCGAGCCAAACGAGGCGGGCGTCCTCTGCATCGTCACCGCGTCCGATCAGGCGACCGCGAACGAGATCGGCAAGATGATGAACCCCTACCTGCTGCACCACCCGCTGACCCGCGAGGAAGAGCAGCCGACGTTCTCGTTCCCCTTCTCGCCGGCCGAGATCGACCGCGGCGCGGCCTACGAGTTCTGCCTGCACCACACCCTTCGCCTCGATGACCCGATGGAGGCGTTCCGGCTCGAGGTGGTCGATGCCTGAGATCGGGGCGATTGCCCGGAAGGTCCGCTCGAAGAACGCTGGGCCGTTCTGGCTGACCATCGACATCTTCTGCGGGACCACCGACGCCTACACTCAGATCGTGACCGGTCTTTCCACCGAGCGCGTTGCCCAGGCGCTTCAGGCCGATTCCACCCAGCTGAAGCGCTTCGACATTGCCGAACTCAACGTCATCAAGATCAGCCTGCCGCGCCCCGTGGTGCAGGGCCACGCGACCGACCGCGACATGCACGGCGCCGCCTGGGCCGCACTGATCGCCGAGATCGACATCAACTAGCCGCCATCTCCCGGCTTGATTGGCAGCAAAACTGCGTGCATGACACGGGGCATGGCAAACCACCTCCACCAGAACGACCTTCCCGACGGGCTGGACTTCGGCACCTCCGTCGCCATTGACTGCGAAACGATGGGGCTGATCCCCGGACGCGACCGGCTCTGCCTCGTGCAGCTTTCCAGCGGCGACGGCGAGGCGCATCTCGTCCAGATCGAGAAGGGCCGGACATCAGCGCCGAACCTGGAAGCGCTTCTCACCGACGCAGACGTGCTCAAGCTCTTCCACTTCGGCCGCTTCGACATCGCTGCACTTTACAACGCCTTCGGTGCGCTCGCCGCGCCGGTCTACTGCACCAAGATCGCGTCGAAACTGGTCCGCACATACACTGACCGGCACGGGTTGAAGAACCTGCTCGACGAGCTTCTGGGCATCGACATCTCGAAACTGCAGCAGATGAGCGACTGGGGCGCGGAAACGCTGACCAAGGCGCAGCTCGACTACGCGGCAAGCGATGTCCTCTATCTGCACCGGCTGAAGGAGAAACTCGACGAGCGCCTCGAGCGCGAGGGCCGCACCGATCTCGCCCAGGCCGCGTTCGACTTTCTGCCGACCCGCGCTCGGCTGGATCTTGCCGGGTGGCCCGAAACCGACATCTTCGCGCACTGAGCGATCCGCACTATATACCCGGCATGGCAGCAGCCGACAGATATTCCCGCGTTGTGCTCTGGCTCAAGGTCGCGCTGCCACTGGCGGCGTTGGCGATCCTGTCGACACTCTTCTTCGTGGCCGAAACGCTCGATCCCGAAGCCGCCATTCCGTATGCCGATGTCGATGTCGAGAAGATCCTTCGCGAACAAGGCGCAACCTCACCCCAGTTTGGCGGGGTAACGACCGACGGGATCACTATCTCGCTATCGGCCGCCTCTGTCCGACCGGGTACCGACGACAAAAACCGCTGGACCGGCGCCGATCTTGCGGCCCGTCTGGAACTTCCTGACGGGTCAACCATCGAGATCGACAGCCCCGAGGGCATTATCGACGCCACCAGGAAAGAGGCCATGTTGCAGGGCGGCGCCGAGCTTAAGAGCTCGACCGGCTACCACGTGACGACGAACATGATCGTCGCGAATATTGAAACCGCCAACGTCGTCGCCGAACAGGGCATAGTTGCGTCGGGACCACCCGGAACGATCAGCGCGGGACGAATGGTTCTCAAGCGGATGGACAGCGCGCCCGGCAGCTATCATCTTGTGTTCGACAAAGGCGTCCGGCTGGTGCATCAGCCGGGGAGCTGAAAGGTTTTGATGAAACGCACGCTTTCATATGTGATCGCTCTGTGCCTGTTCGCCGGTGCCGCCGTCGCGCAGGCCGCGAACATCGCTCTTGGCACCGGATCGTTCGACACCTCGCTTCCCGTGGAAGTCACCGCCGACCAACTCAGCGTCGACCAGTCGAACGGCAGGGCTGTATTCGATGGCAATGTCCTCATCGTTCAGGGCGAAGTCCGGCTTTCGGCGGGCAGCGTCACCATCGAGTACGCCGCCGAAGGGTCGGCCAACGCGATCGAACGTCTGCTGGCCTCGGGCGGCGTGACCTTCGTGACGTCGAGTGACGCCGCCGAGGCGCGGGATGCGGTCTACTCCGTGGCCGAGGGAACCGTGACCCTCAGTGGTGATGTGTTGCTGACGCAGGGGCGGAACGCCATTGCAGGCGACCGTCTGGTGATGAACCTCACCTCCGGCAACGGCCGCATGGAAGGCCGCGTGCGCACCGTGTTTTCGCCGTCGGATGGTGGCAACTGATGGCGAAACCCGATCTCACCGTCGCCGCCGGCGACCAGGGTCTCAAGATCCGCAATCTGCGCAAGTCCTACCGCAAGCGTCCCGTGATCCGCGACGTCAGCCTCGACGTGACCCGAGGCGAAGTCGTGGCGCTCCTCGGTCCGAACGGCTCGGGCAAGACCACCTGTTTTTACTGTGTCGCCGGTCTCGCAATGCCCGATGCCGGCCAGGTGCTGATCGACGGGCGCGACGTCACGACCTATCCGATGTACCGCCGCGCGCAGCTTGGAATCGGCTACCTGCCGCAGGAACGCTCGATTTTCCAGGGCCTCAATGTTGAAGACAATATCCTGGCAATTCTTGAGATTGTTGAGAAAGACAGAACAAAGCGGCGCGAACGGCTGGAGGAACTCCTGAACGAATTCTCCATTTCGCACCTGCGTCGAACCCCGTCGGTTGCGCTCTCTGGTGGCGAGAGGCGGCGATGCGAAATTGCCCGCAGCCTTGCCGCCAATCCGAAGTACCTTCTGCTTGACGAGCCGTTTCCCGGCATCGACCCGATCGCCGTTGGTGATATCCGCGACCTTGTGATCGACCTCAAGAACCGCGGCATCGGCGTGTTGATTACCGACCATAACGTGCGCGAGACGCTCGAGATTGTCGACCGCGCCTACATCCTCCATGACGGCGGTGTGCTGATGAGCGGGACGGCGGACGAGGTCGTGCGCGACGAAAACGTGCGCCGGGTCTACCTTGGGCAATCATTCCGGATTTCCTGACCGCGCATGTTTTGTTTGACTCGTGCCATCGCTTTGTCGCCAAATGGGGCCAATGGAGCGACCCGTCTTCTTCCCAGACACCGTTCGAGCTGCCGTGTTGAGCCAGCAACCAACTATCCATAAGTACAAAGAATAATCGGCACGCCCCGGCGTTGACCGGGCCGCGCGCATCCGCCAGGAGGACCTACATGCAATACCAGATCACCGGCAAGCAGATCGACATCGGGGAAGCTCTTCAGTCCCACGTCAGGGATGGAATCGGCGAGATGGTGGGAAAGTACGCAGGCCGCCCCACGGATGCGAACGTCATCTTCTCGAAAAGCGGGCATGAATTCGTCTGCGAAGTCGTGATTCATCTCTCGACCGGCCTGACGGTACAGGCGCGCGCGCATGACCACGAAATCTACGCAACGTTCGAGAAATGCCAGGAAAAGATGGACAAGCAGCTTCGGCGCTACAAGCGGCGGCTGAAAGACCACCATCGGGACCGGCCCGTTGAAGTTTCGGACGCGTCTTCCTATATCCTCGCCTCTTCCGCTGATCATGACGATGCAGAGCCGGAGACGCTTCAGCCCATGATAATTGCCGAGATGGAAGCGAAAATTCCTTCGCTGTCGGTCGGTGAAGCTGTTATGCAGATGGAACTTGCCGGCGCACCGGTTCTGGTGTTTCGAAACGAAATGGGCGGGGATGGGCTGAATATCGTCTATCGCCGAGAGGACGGAAATATCGGCTGGATTGATCCGAAGTAGGGGCGGATCAGACCAAACGCCAAGTTAACCTGACGGGGACAAGGGTAACGCGATGGAACTTTCGTCGATTCTTAACATGCAAGCGGTCAAGACGCTTTCGGCAACGACCAGCAAGAAGCGGCTTCTGCACGAAGTGGCGGAAGTGGCCGCGCATGCTTATGGTTTGAATGCGGGAAGTGTGTGCGAGGCGCTGCAGGAGCGTGAGAGCCTCGGCCCGACCGGTGTTGGACAAGGCATTGCTCTGCCTCATGCCCGGATTTCCGGTCTGGACGGCGTGCACGGCGTTTTCATCCGCATCGAGAAACCCCTTGATTTCGACTCTGTCGACCGCCAGCCGGTGGATCTTGTGTTTGCGCTCCTGGCGCCGCTGGATGCGGGCGTCGAGCACCTGAAGGCGTTGGCGATGGTCTCGCGCACCATGCGCGACCCCTCACTTTGTGCCAAATTGCGGGCAAACGGCGATGCAGCGACACTGCATACCCTGCTGACCGAAACCCCCAGCAAGCGGGCGGCCTAGCCCGACGGGCACCACGCATCGAAACCGAACATCACGTAATCGCGCCGGTAGGCGCGCGCGCACGCTTTTTCAATCTCCGGCGTCACGACCTCGGACAGCGAAAACGGCTGGATCTCCCCCGTATCCGGCTCTACCGGCGGCCCCGAATAGCCAACCTCATCGGCAATCGCCGCAAGCTCGGCCGATAGCGCCTCGGACCTGACGATCCGATCGGGAATGGCGAACTCTGCAATCGCGTGAACCAGGGCGTATTGCGATGCCCAGCTACTGTCCACCCGCACCGATGTCTGTCCGCCCAGGTTGCCGGCAAGGAATTCCAGGAAAGCGAGAAAAGCCTGCCTGTGACGGACGAGGTTGTATCCTTCATCCGGAAATTCTTGCGGTAGCGGAACATCGTACTGAGAAATCAGGGCGTCGCGAACATCCGCATACGCTTCGGCACCAGGAACCAGGACGAACTTGCAAAACGCGTCATGCACGCGCGGAAGCGGATGCCGCAAGACCGTGAACGATCGGTGGCCGGGATGCTGGCGCTTCCAGCGCCGCATGTCCCGCTGTGTCATGCCTGTGTCGATGGCACCGTCGGGATCTGTTTTCTTCAGCCATTCGGGGACTGGATCATCCCAGGCACCTCGGATCGGCATGTAGATCAATGGCACCGTGCGCCCGACCCGAAAGAACCGCATACCCGGACCGCGATCCGGCTCATAGCTCACCAGCCGACCGATATCTGGGGAACCGATCCGGCTTAGCGCTTCCTCGGCAACCGAAGGATTGGTCAGCCGCGATTCGACCGGCGTCGGGTTCTGTACCTTTGCCTTGACCTTTCTTTGGTCCGGAGGCCCATCGGACCCAAGGAACTTGCCAAGCCCAGCAAGGATCTCGAGATCGGAAAGATCGTCATACGAGATGTGGAAAGCGGTCTGCCCGCTGGTCTGAAGCGCGCGAGTGATCCGGTCTTGGAATTCGGCAAGTTCGTTCAGAAGCTCGGCGTACTCATCTGCCACGAACTCCACGCGCGCGGCCCGCGCCGAGGTCATGTCTCCAAGCCACCATTGCCCCGTCTTCCGGGCAATCTTCAGCGACACATAGCTGTCGATCGGCCGCCGCGTCAGGATTACCTTCGCAGCGCGCCGGTCGGCAAGAACATGGTCTATGGCCCGCAGATCGTGATCAAAGAACAAACGAAACCCCGGCAGCGCGGTCGAGTGATGCTTCATCTGTTCAACGACACGAATTGGATCGGCATTTCGATCCCTGACGCTCAGGCCCCACTTGCTGTCGATGCCCGGCTTGCCGAAGAAGTGCGGGTTGAACAGTTCGCCATGCGCAGCAATCCCCGGCATCGCGGCAAGCTGTTCCTCCAAGAGGTTCGAGCCCGTCCTCATTCCCGCGAGAACCACGAAATAGTCGAAGCGCGCGTCTTCCGTCATCGGGCGACTTTCGCGAACAAGCCAAGTTCGCGCTCCATGATCTCCTCGTTGATCTCGCCGGCCATGTGCGGGCTCATGCCAGCGTTCCTGAGCGACTGGAGGAAACCCGGCAATCCTTCCATGGATTTGAACTCGGGCATCCTGACCAGCAGATGTGTGTCAGCACCGGAAAGACTGTCGACGATCTCCTGCAGCGGATCCAGCGGGCGCTCCAGGAACTCGGCGAGCGACCAGATGCGGACACGCGCCCGCGTTTGGCGTTCTCTGAGGATATCGACGAAATCCGCCTCACTTTGCTGAAGCCGCGCCGCTTCGGCCCGTATCCCGGCCACGGGTTTGCCAGACCTGAGAAGCGGCAATGCCCATGCCCCTGTCACAACCGAAATGTCGGCATTCCGGTCGGCGGCAAGAAACCCGCATATGTCCTGCGCGTCCGATGCAGAGAACAGGAATGACTGGTGCTCGCCCCGGGTGCCCCAGATCAGGTTTCGCAGAAACTGCTGCGGGTCATAGTCGCGCAACGCGGCACTATCGGACATTGCCCCGGCATAGCCGGTCTGGCCGCCGCAGAACCGCGCACGGTCCAGATCGAACAGCCGACCGTGCACCCGGCTGCCGCTGTTGGTGCGCATCCAGCCGGGAAAATCCCTGAATATCTCGTCGAACCCGTGAAAGACCGCGTAGGGCGCAGCGGTCAGGGCCGACTCGCAATCCGTTCTGGGGAAGCGGCTTGCCATAACCATGCCTGCCCGACCTCGGGTCCGCCGCGAAATCGCCTGGATGAACATTCGGTCTATCTGCGCGGGCGAGATACGGGCGACGGGGGCGGTTACCGACTTTCGATCGAGAAACGCCCGGTAAAGCCTGTTCGCTCCCGGCCAGATCTTGCGAGCGAAGAAAGCCGAGCTTTGCCGCAGGAGCGGCAGGTGATCATCGTAGAAGACATGTGGTTTGCCCTGGAAATCGAACTTGGAAAGTGTCAGGGACCGACTTTCCACTCTTGTGCCATAAAGCCGGACCAACGACTGAAAATAACTCTCGTCGGGTATCCAGACGAGCTGGAAATACCGGTCGAGTTCCTCCCGCCGGGCATCGGTCAGGATGCCCTCCAGCGTCGCGCGGGTCAGGCACCACCATTGCGAGCCCATGTGCGGCGACAGCCCTTCCGGCAACCGGCGCTTCCGCCGAACCAGACGCTGTGTTTCGACCCACAGATCAAACAGCCGCCGCTTCTCGCGCCAGGGGAACGGAAAGCTCAGTGTGAACCGTTCCTCGCTAAGCCCGCCCTTGGTCCAGGGTACGTCTTCGATCGTAACGCTTTCGATGAAATCGGTATTACGGTGCCGCTCCAAATACGCGACCAGTTCACCGAGCGGTTTGATAGGCAGGCAGGCGCCCGAAATCAGGCAAATATGTCCCAACTCAGGGTGCGAACGCAACAGCACCTCGGCCCCGTCGCGACTTGCCTGGACCAGCGCCCATGTGCCCCATTCACAGGCCAGCCTTGGTGCGAGAGTCACACCCTGCAGAACGGCGACTTTCTTCTCGAAGGCATCAAACTCCTTTCCAACGCGGGCATCGACATGGATCACTAGCGGACAGCCGGCTTTCGATATCACGCGGGCAACCTGCGCGGCGCGATCCAGGGCATCGTGGGCCAGCATGACAAACCCGACGCTCATGCCCAGTTTCCCTTCGACATAAGGCCGAGAAGTTCAAGCTGGCGCCAGTCGATATAGCGCTCGGACCACTGGCACCAAAGCCCGTCCGGTTCGCTTCTTGCGGCGTGATAGGCGTCGTACTCGCGCCCCCCGGCAAAATGTTCGCGCCGCTCGATCTCCTCGGCAGCCTTATCAACAAGCGTGTCGAGAAACTTGGCGTGCAGCAGACAACCGCTCATCTTCTCGCCACCCGCCTCGTCGTATACAAGGTTCAAGCCGCGCGGCAGAAGCATGTGTGTCGAGCTTACATGAACATACCGCCGGTCCCACTTGACCAGCGGGATCTTGTTCAGCGACGGCGCCTTTTCCGGTTCCGTTGGAAAGTAGACCCGCGCGCGCGGCCCGCCCTGGATCCAAAGGTTTCCGTAGCGCGGGTTCTTCGAGATCATGTAATTCCCGGAATCGAACCACTGCGCCAATTCGAACGGGTCCTGGCCGGTCTGGTACTCCACTTCCTCAAGCGGTCCACGGGGGTACATGTCGATCAGCATCGTGCCCAGCGAGCGCGCGCCGGATTGATCCAGCCAGTCGCAAAGCGCCAGGAGCGGCCGACTGTCGCAAAACGGATAGATCAGAAACTCGTCGGGGTCGAGCGTCAGTGTCCAGTGACCGACCCCATAGCGGAGCTTCAGCCAGTTCAGCCAATCGGTTCCGAAACGGCTGCGCCTGTAGCTGTTCGAGGTTGACCACAGCGAGACGTCGTCTTCATCTGCCAGCATCTCGGGCCCGCCGTCCGTCGAACCGTTATCGACGAAAAAGAAGTGCCTAACACCCAGCTGTCGATAGTATTCAAGGAAGAATGGCAACCGCCGAAGCTCGTTTCGGATCGTCACGAAGGCAAGAACGTCGGACTCCGAGATGCCCTCAGTCCTGTTAACAATCCGGGTCAGCTCCCTGCGTTTCCGAATGGCCCTGATCTGGCAGCGCCTACGCTCAATCCGTAAACCATAAGCCGATAAGGCACCCAAGGCCGCTCATCTCCCCCGGCAGGCTTTCGCCTCTACATTCAGATCAGGCTGAAGACGCGCTCGAAGTGCTTCTCCCAAGTGGGAAGCTGGAATGACCGCAGGGCGGTCGTGCGCCTTGTCTGCTCTGCCAAATCTTCGCTGGCCAAATCCCGAATGGCCTGAAACCACTGATACATGTCGTCCGTATCGGCGTAAATGGCCATGTCGCCAAGGTGGATCTCGGTCGGGCGCAGCGGAGCACAGACCGACGGCACCCCGAATGTCGCCGCTTCGAACGGCGGCAGGCCAAACCCTTCGGCAAGGCTCGGGAACAGAAGTGCTGTCGCTCCGGCCACGTGACGCTTCATCTCACGGTCGTCCAACGGCCCAAGCTCGAACACGGTGCGTCCCATCATGGGCGAGTTGTCGAGAATCTCGAACACCTCCTTGTTGCCCCAGCCACGCTCGCCGATAATACGCAACTCGGGCACCCGATGCTCGTCCATCTTGCGGTTCATCCGCTCCCAGATCTCGAGGAGCAGCTTGTGGTTCTTTCGCGGCTCGATGGTTCCGACGACCACGAAGTAGGGACGTTCCGAACGATGGTAGTCCAGCGGCGTTGGCCCAATATCGACACCCAGCGGAGACACAGTCACCGGAACGCGGTGACCGGTACCTACCATGCGCCGCTCGACGTTCTCGCGCACTACGTCCGACGGAACGACGATTTGATTCGCAAAGTTGATAACCGTCGTCAGCCGTTCGACGAACTTGGCTCTGCTGGTTTCTGTCTGGAATTCGGGGTGATCTATCGGAATAGTGTCGTGGATCATCACGACCTTGGAATGATCGGGCATCTCCATCATTGCGCGCATGGTCTGCGGGTTCAGATTGGTGTGTCCGACATTGATATAGGCCAGCCCGTTGGGCATCCGCCACATTATCTTGCGGATCGAGAGGCTTGACGACCGCGACGACGCAATGGCCCGGATGGTCGAGGCCTGGTCGGCCCCGTCGAGATCTGTCCGGTCGAGGTAATCCGGCAGGCGCTCCAGCCTGTCAGGCTCGAACAACAAGAAGCCGCGCGGCGTGCGGATGATGCCCCAACCGCCGCGGCGAATGATTTCTTCGAGATAGGCGCGCTCCACGCGGTCAATCCCGGTCGCTGCGGCGCGACCGAGACGGGAAAACGACCTGCTTAAATCTAAAACGGGGGTAGCCAAGTCCCAAGCTCGTTGTTTTTTGTTGTCTGGCCCGTTGTACCTTATTCGGCAGCACGCGCCACTGGAACTATTTCACTCAGGAATCTTCCAAACTCATCGCTCAAATCCGGGCGGGCCAGCGCAAAGCTGACCGTTGCCTGCAAAAAGCCCGCCTTCGAGCCGCAATCGAATCTTTCGCCCTCGAACCGATAGCCTGTCACGGGTCGACCGTGCGCAATCTCCTTCGCGATCGCATCGGTCAGCTGGATTTCGCCTCCGGCGCCGGCCTTGCCGTCGTTGAGAGTATTCATGACGTCTGGCGTCAGGATATACCGCCCGATCACCGCCAGGTTGGAAGGTGCCGATCCGAGCGGTGGTTTCTCGACCATACCCCGCACCGAGATCTTCCGGTCCAACGTGTCGGCCTCAACGTCAAGAATACCATAAGCTGGCGTTTTCTCGTCCGGAACACGCATCGCGGCAACCATGCAGCCTCCGGTTTCCGCATAAGCCTCGGTCATCTGCGCAAGGCATGGCTTCTCGGCGGCGATGACATCATCCGGCAGGATGACAGCAAAAGGTTCGTCACCGATCAGGCGCCGCGCGCACCAGACCGCATGACCCAGCCCCTTGGGCTTGTGCTGGCGGATATATGCGATGGCGCCCGAGTCCATGTACGTGGTCTTCAGGGTCTCCATCAAAGCGTCTTTGTTCTTCTTTCTCAGTTCCGCCTCCAGCTCAGGCGCATTGTCAAAATAATCCTCGAGCGCGGATTTGCCACGGGATGTCACGAAGATGAATTCGGTTATTCCCGCCTCGCGGGCCTCGTCGATGGCGTACTGGATCAGCGGACGATCAACGAGCGTCATGATCTCCTTCGGAACCGATTTTGTTGCTGGTAGAAACCTGGTCCCAAGTCCTGCGACCGGGAAGACAGCTTTCGTCACTCTACGCTTCATTGCGTATCCTCACTCTCAAATTCCCTGCGCTTGCCGCGCATTTGGTCCCACCACTTAACAGTGGCAGTTTCGACTATTCCGCGTGTCATTGCAACGCGCCGTATCTCCAACCCCAAACGCCGGGCAAATCTGCACCACCTCAGCCAAGTGTCTTCACGGCTGGTCTTTCCGTACACGCCGCCGGTTTGCAGCCAGAAGCCCGAGTCATGATAGACAACATGATGGCGAAAAGGAGTTAACGAGAAGCTGAACACGCTGGCACGGCCTCCGGTTCCGACGATTCTTTCGGCGTTTCGCAAAAGTGCACGGCGTTTCAGGCGCCAGCGCGAAGCAACGACGGAATGACCGCTCGGCCGGGCGGGAAAACGCAGAAACGGCGATGCCGGTGTATCGCCCAAGGCAGTCGCGTCGATACCAAGACGGGCGCCACACCCCACATCCCATCCTTCGCTAAATCGGGCGGTTCGTGAATCCACATGCCGGGGCTCGCAGTTTCCAGCGACCATGTGCCGAACCAGCCGGTTGCGCTCGCGTCGAAGGATGTGGTTCCGGATGTCGGCATCGGCCCGTCCCAAATGCTTGCGAAGATAGATCGCGGAGCTGCGACCAATATCGAAAAGATCCAGCGGCGCGCGCAAACCGGTCCGCCGTTCCGACGCGGCAAAACCGTGGTGCACCTGTGCCAGCGGTGAAATGGCCAGGCGAGCCCCCGACTTGGCCAGGCGGAACGACAAATCCGTGTCCTCAAGGAAGAAACACATGGATTCGTCAAACCCGCCAATCGCCAGAAGGGCATCTCTGCGAATAGCCATGTTCGTGCCAACGAGCTTGAGTGCGCGGCCTAGCTTCAGCATCGGCACGCAAGGCTCCCAGCCCGGAAAAAGCTCCTCGTGGGTTTCGGCCTCGGCATCGACAGACTGAGTCATGGACTGGAAGCTGATTCCGTTCCGCCCCCTGACAAATCCGGCGACAGCCGTGGCGCCGGTTTCGGAAAAGGCGCGTTCCAGATGCGCAAGCCAGAGCGGCTCGGGAACGGAATCGTCGTCGATGAACGCGCAGACATCGCCGGCGGCGGCGGCAATACCAAGATTTCGCGCCAGCGAAAGATTGGGCTCCCGACAAGTCGCAGTCTTTATTTCGTGAGCTTCAACGGCGGCGATACTGGTTTCATCCGCAACGACGACAATCTCGAAGTTGGGGAAATCCAGTTGCCTGATCGCTGTCAGGCATCGCTTCAGCCACGAGATGCGATGCTGGCTGGCGACAATGACGCTGAAGCTCAACGTTCCTGCCGCCGTTCGGGTCATTCGGAAACCAGCGGCACTCCTGATGCGAGCGCCAGAAAGAACGGATTACGGAACTCGGCCTTGCCGTAGCCAAGCGGTTCATGCGTGGATTTGTCCAGCACGTGGCCTCCGGCGGCGACAAGCACCGCATGGCCTGCTGCCGTGTCCCATTCCATCGTCGGGCCAAGCCGCGGATAGAAATCCGCCTCACCCGTCGCCACGAGGCAGAACTTCAACGAAGAGCCCGCGCTGACCATGTCAGCCACATCATATCGGGCGATGTAGTCATCCGTCGCCTGGTCGCGGTGTGATTTGGATGCGACCACACGGAGAGCTCCGGCATCCGGCTGCGACACCCGGATTGCCTTGGTCTCGCCCACCCGGTCAGCGTCGAACGGACCGAGCTCCTCGACCGCGCCGCCTTCGGCCGGCGTGATGAACATACGCTGCTTCGCCGGGGCATATACGACGCCCAGCACCGGCACGCTATCTTCGACCAACGCGATGTTCACCGTGAAATCGCCACGACGCTTTATGAACTCCTTGGTTCCGTCCAGCGGGTCGACTATGAGAAATGTCCTGACATCCAGGTTGTGTGTCGATGCCTGCTCTTCGGTCACCAGCGGGATGCCAGGAAACGCCTCGCGCAGACCCTTCGAGATCAGAGCATCCGCGGCCTCGTCCGCTTCGGTCACGGGAGAGGCGTCGTCCTTCTCACGCACGCCCCGATCCTCGCGCTCATAGACCTCCATGATCACTGCGCCGGCCTCCAGGGACAGGCGGCGCATTGCCGAAACCAATGCAGATTTGTCGACTTCGCGCAAAATTACCCTCGAAACGTTGTGAAAGTACCGGTAACAAGCTTATGGTCCGAGCCAAATCGACACACAAGCGATAAGCATGTTTCTCGCAGACGCGCACAAACCGAGCATAGCCAGAGGCGCCTACAAGCTTCTGGACCTGACGTACCACAACACCGTCCGCTCGATCCGCAAGGGTCATCGGGACGCGGTTTTCGCGATTGTGTCCAACATTATCCAGACCCTTGTCATGGTCGGGGCATTCTATCTCTTCATGAGCTTCTTCCGGCAGTTTGGCGCAAGTTCCGCGATCCGGGGCGATTTCCTGCTGTACGTGATGTCCGGCATTTTCGTCTTTATGGTCCATATCAAGACGCTCGCGGCCGTCGCCGGTGCGGACGGGCCGACATCGGCCATCATGCAACATCTGCCGATGACAACCACGGTTTCGCTGCTGTCGGCGGCGTTCAGTACGCTCTACACGCAGATCATCTCGCTGTCGGCGATCCTGCTGATGTATCACCTGATCTGGAGCCCGGTGGAGTTCCACCAGCCCATCGGCACCATATGCATGATCCTTCTGGCATGGTTCTCGGGGATATCCGTTGGCGTCTGCTTCCTTGCGGTCAAGCCCTGGTTCCCAAAGGCCACCACGACTGCGCAGCAGATCTATACCCGCTTCAACATGTTCGCGAGCGGCAAGATGTTCGTCGCAAATACAATGCCGGCTACGATGATTTACCTTTTCTCGTGGAACCCACTTTTTCACATCATCGACCAGGGGCGAGGCTTTATCTTCATCAACTACAACCCGCTCAAGTCCAACCTCGAGTACCCTATCACGGTATCGGTCGTGCTTCTCTGCATTGGACTGATCGCGGAGTCGCAGACGCGGAAACACGTCTCGGTCAGCTGGTTCGCTGGACGATGATGCGGCTCGCCCTCCTCCTTTGCCTATTGGCATTCTCCAGCCCGGCGTCGGCTACCGTCGATGCCTTTCCCGCGCTCTATGATGTCTTCGGCGTCGAACCGGGCGACGTGCTGAACATCCGCGCCGAGCCAAGCCCGGGCGGCGAGATCGTCGGAACACTTGCCCACGATGCCGTGAATATCGAGGTCGTAAGAACCAACGACGAATTTACCTGGGCATATATCATCAACGGCGAAAGCATGGGCTGGGTTTCGCTGTCCTATGTCGTACCGCAGCCCGGTCAGTGGGACGGCCTTTTCCCGCAATTCTCCCGTTGCTTCGGTACCGAGCCTTTCTGGAGCCTCGTACAGGAGGAAGGCACAGCAACATTCAGTGGCATCGACCTGCCCACCGTGACCGCGACCATCCAGGACAAGAACAGCCCCATGAGCCATCGCGGGCGTCACAGCTTCCGCATGGGCGACATGACCGCCGTTCTGTCGAACCAGTATTGCGACGACGGCATGTCCGATCGCGAGTTCGGATGGGAGATCAACCTGATCGCTCCGGGGCCCGAGCAGCACTATTACGGCTGCTGTACGCTCCAGCCACCCGCAGAGTGACATTGATCCGGCCGCCCTTCGGCAGCAACGTACCCGAACCAAACCTGACCCGGTCGATCCCGTGATAGGCCAGACGCGCTTCTCCGGACAGAACCGCCACATCACCCGATGCCAGCCAGACACTCTTGGTCGGCCCCCCGCGTTTTCTGCCACCCACCCGGAACAGCGCCTCGTCGCCCAGCGATATCGAGACCACCGGATGTGACAGCTCGGCTTCGTCCCTATCCTGGTGCATCCCCATCTTCGTGCCTTCGCCGTAAAAATTGACCAGGCAGGAATCCGGAAGCGGCGCGTCTTCGGCAACCTGCCGCCAGACATCGAAAAGGCAGGCTGGGATCTCCGGCCATGCGCCACCGTCGGGTTGAAGAGGAGCATATCCGTATCCCGAGCGATCAGACACCCAGGCCAACGGACCGGCTCCGGTCATTCTTACGCTCATGGCCTTGCCGCCGGGTGTCAAATAAGTCCGGAATGGCGCCGCCTCGGCGAGAATTCGCAAGGCCGCGACGATGTTCTCCTGCGCGTCACGGTCAAGCAGTCCTTTCCAGACAGTCACCCCGTTGAGATCGAGTGGTGTGTTCATATCCCAAGGAATGCTGCAGTTCTTGAAAAATTTCCATGAAGAGAGTCGCTTGCAGGGGCATGGACCCCTCCCTATATACCCCACGAAGCCGTGAACGGCCCCCGAGAGGGCCATCGCAAACCTTGGGATCGGGAAACGGTGCCGGAATGGGCCGTTCCCCAGAACATCGCCTTATGAGAGGAACTGAGCATGGGCAAAGTCATTGGTATCGACCTCGGAACGACGAACAGCTGCGTCGCCATCATGGATGGGTCCCAGCCGCGCGTGATCGAGAATTCCGAAGGTGCCCGAACAACCCCGTCGATCGTCGCATTCACAGATAACGAGCGCCTCGCGGGGCAGCCGGCCAAGCGCCAGGCGGTCACCAACCCCGAGAACACCGTCTTCGCCGTCAAGCGCCTGATCGGCCGTCGCGTGGATGATGCCGAGGTGACGAAGGACAAGAAGATCGTCCCTTACAACATCGTCGACGGCGGCAACGGCGACGCCTGGGTTGAAGCCGGCGGCGAGAAGTACTCTCCCAGCCAGATCAGCGCGTTCATCCTTCAGAAGATGAAGGAAACCGCCGAAAGCTATCTCGGGGAGAAGGTCGAACAGGCCGTCATCACTGTCCCGGCCTATTTCAACGACGCTCAGCGCCAGGCCACGAAGGACGCTGGCAAGATCGCCGGTCTCGAAGTCCTGCGGATCATCAACGAACCGACCGCTGCTGCGCTCGCCTACGGCCTCGACAAGAAGGAAACCAAGACGATCGCGGTCTATGACCTCGGCGGCGGTACCTTCGACATCACCATCCTGGAGATTGACGACGGCCTCTTCGAGGTCAAGTCCACCAACGGCGACACGTTCCTCGGCGGTGAAGACTTCGACATGCGCATCGTCAACTACCTCGCCGACGAGTTCAAAAAGGAACACGGCGTCGATCTGACGAAGGACAAGATGGCGCTTCAGCGTCTCAAGGAAGCAGCGGAGAAAGCCAAGATCGAGCTGTCTTCCTCGTCGCAGACCGAGATCAACCAGCCGTTCATCTCGATGGACCCGTCCTCGGGCACGCCGCTGCACATGGTCATCAAGCTGACCCGTGCGAAGCTGGAAAGCCTCGTGGGCGACCTCATCAAGAACTCGATCAAGCCGTGCCAGGCTGCACTCAAGGACGCCGGTCTTTCGACCTCCGACATCGACGAAGTCGTGCTTGTCGGCGGTATGACCCGGATGCCGAAGGTGATCGAAGAGGTGACCAAGTTCTTCGGGAAAGAGCCCCACAAGGGCGTCAACCCGGACGAAGTCGTTGCGATGGGCGCGGCCATCCAGGCCGGCGTTCTGCAAGGCGACGTCAAGGATGTGGTCCTGCTGGACGTGACCCCGCTTTCGCTCGGCATCGAAACGCTGGGCGGTGTCTTTACCCGGCTGATCGACCGCAACACGACGATCCCGACGAAGAAAAGCCAGATCTTCTCGACCGCCGAGGACAACCAGAACGCGGTGACCATCCGCGTGTTCCAGGGCGAGCGTGAAATGGCGTCGGACAACAAGATGCTCGGCCAGTTCAACCTGGAAGACATCCCGCCGGCACCGCGCGGCCTGCCGCAGATCGAGGTGACCTTCGACATCGACGCCAACGGCATCGTGTCCGTCTCGGCCAAGGACAAGGGCACCGGCAAGGAGCAGAAGATCACCATCCAGGCCTCGGGCGGTCTCTCGGACGAGGACATCGAGAAGATGGTCAGGGACGCCGAGGAGAATGCGGAAGCCGACAAGGCCAAGAAGGACGTGGTCGAAGCCAAGAACGCCGCTGAAGGTCTCATCCACTCGACCGAGAAGGCGATGGAAGAGCATGGCGACAAGGTCGATCCGACCACGATCGAGGCGATCGAACTGGCCATCGCGAACCTCAAGGAGCAACTGGAAACTGAAGACGCGGGCAAGATTCGCTCGGGTATCCAGAATGTCACCGAGGCTTCGATGAAACTGGGCGAGGCGATCTACAAGGCGCAGGCCGAGGCCTCCGGTGATGCCGATCCGGAAGACCACGACGAAGGCCCCCGTGGCGTGGACGATGACATCGTCGATGCCGACTTCGAAGACCTCGACAGCGACAAGCGCGCTTGACGCCTCAGAACGCATCCGGGACCGGTCCGCTTGGTGGGCCGGTCTTGCGCGTTCACAAGGGAATTTGACAGATGTCCAAGCGCGACTACTACGAGGTTCTCGGGGTCTCGAAAGGTTCCAGCGCCGACGAGATCAAGAAGGCCTATCGCCAGAAGGCGAAGGAACTTCATCCCGACCGCAACAAGGATAACCCGAACTCGGAAGCCCAGTTCAAGGAAGCGAACGAAGCCTACGAGGTTCTCAAGGACGCCGAGAAGAAGGCAGCCTACGACCGCTTCGGTCACGCAGCCTTCGAGGGCGGCATGGGCGGTGGTCGTCCGGGTGGCGGATTCCACGGCCAGGGCGATTTTGCCTCAGCATTCTCGGACGTCTTCGACGATCTCTTCGGCGACATCATGGGCGGTCGTCGCGGCGGCGGCGGTCGGCGCGCGGTACGCGGCTCGGACCTGCGCTATAACCTGCGCATTTCGCTCGAAGACGCCTTCACGGGCATGCAGAAAACCGTTCAGGTCCCGACGGCGGTCAGCTGCGCGACCTGCAACGGCAGCGGCGCCGAAGGCGGCACCGAACCGACCACTTGCCCGACCTGTTCCGGCATGGGCAAGGTTCGCGCCAGCCAGGGTTTCTTCACGGTCGAAAAGACCTGTCCGACCTGTTCCGGCCTGGGCCAGATCATCCAGAACCCGTGCAAGTCCTGCAAGGGTGCAGGCAGGGTCGAAAAGGACCGCTCGCTGTCGGTCAACATTCCGGCCGGCGTCGAAACCGGCACCCGCATCCGCCTCGCCGGCGAAGGCGAAGCGGGATTGCGCGGCGGACCCTCGGGCGATCTCTACATCTTCATCGAAGTTGCCGAACACCCGCTCTTTCAGCGTGACGGCAACGTACTCTTCTGCCGCGTTCCCGTCTCGATGACATCGGCCGCGATAGGCGGCGACATCGAGGTGCCGACGATCGAAGGAGGCCGCAGCCGCGTCAAGATACCAGCTGGAAGCCAATCCGGCCGACAGATGCGCCTTCGTGGCAAGGGCATGCCCTCGCTCCGTGGCGGCGGAGCCGGCGATATGCTGATTGAACTTGCGGTGGAAACACCGGTGAACCTGACTGCGCGCCAGAAGGAACTGCTTCACGAGTTCGAGAAACTGAGCGAGGAAAACAACCCTGAAAGCTCGGGATTCCTCAAGAAAATGAAGTCTTTCTGGGAAAGCATGAAGAGCTGAGACTGTCGCCCGGGCGTCAACAGTGACCCCCGGGCGCACCCATCGCAGCCGGACATCGGTCAATACGCCCCAATTTTCTCCAATTCTTTGCGAAATGCGGCAGAATATGATCCAGATTGGGTCAGTATTGTGCCCCACGTTGTAAAGAGTGAACCCCATGTCACCGATTGATCGCGTTGTTTCGCGGACTCAAGCCTTCACCACGCTTGGCGTCTCCCCAACTGCCACCCGAACCGATATTCGCAAGGCCTATCGTGCGCTTGCCTTCGAGAAACATCCTGACCGCAACCCTGCAGACTCTGACGAGTTCTCGAAGATCACCGAAGCCTACCGCTACGTCTGCGAACACGCCGAGGAATTGGGCATCATCGACGCGCCCGAACCCGCCCCCGAGCAGAAAGTCACGGCTCCGCGGCGCGTCTCGCGCCCGTCGCTCAAGGCGACCGAGGAGGAATTCGATGCCGCCACCCAGGCCGAGTGCGAAGCCTATCTCGAAGAGCATGGCGGGACCGGCGCGCAGCACGTGCCGTCGGCGGTCTACCGCATGGGCCGCAATCTGACCTACAACGTACCGACGCCGTTGATGAAAGGCCGCAACGAAGTGGCCTTGCCCACCGGAATGCTGTCGGACACCCGGAAAACGCTTCCCAAGATCGTCGTGTGCGATTTCCGGGATGCACAAGGCTGCATGTTCGAGATGCCGGCAGATATCTGCGCCGAGCACTTCCCCGGCGCCCGCCGCATCCAGATCCGCTTCGCCAACACTTAACCCTGGATTAACCTCGAAATGGAATGGTCCGGCACATGTCGGACCAGTACGCTTTTGACGAGGCACAGTTTCCGTCGTTCGCGGGGAAGGAACAGAAGGTTCCATCCTACATCAAGGATCACCGGAAACGGCTCCGCGAACGATTCCTCGCCGGGGGGACAACCGCCGTTGCCGACTACGAACTGCTTGAGCTTGTGCTCTTTCGCGCGATCCCACGACAGGACGTCAAACCTCTCGCCCACGCACTTCTGTCCGAATTCCACGACTTCAGCGGCGTTCTTTCCGCCCCGAGCGAACGTCTCTCGCAGGTATCCGGAGTGGGCGAGGCCGTGATCACCGAAATCCGCGTTGTCGAGGCTGCCGCTCACAGACTGGCCCAGACCCGTGTTCTCGACCGCCCCGCAATCTCCGGATGGGCGGCGCTGGTCAACTATTGCCGGGCCGCCATGTCACACCGCGAGACCGAGCAATTTCGTATCCTCTTTCTCGACCGCAAAAACGTGTTGATCGCGGACGAGCCGCAGGCCCGGGGGACCGTCGATCATGTGCCCGTCTATCCGCGCGAGGTGGTGAAACGCGCGCTGGAGCTGAACGCCTCGGCACTGATCCTGGTCCACAATCACCCCTCCGGTGACCCCACGCCGTCCGAAGCCGACATTGCCGTGACCCGTCAGGTCGATGACGCTGCGCGCACGCTTTCGATCACGCTTCACGACCACCTGATTATCGGCGCGAGCGACGAGTTCTCTTTCCGCTCAGCGGGTTACCTCTGACGGTGTCGCCCAGACCTCGACCCGGCGGTTGACCTGCGGACCCCAGGGCGTGTCCTGGCAGGCCATCGGCATGAGCTCACCGAACGCCGCCAACTCCAGTGACACCGACGAATCCGGTGCCCTCGCAGCCACCGCGCGGCGCACCGAGCGCGCGCGCCGCTCGGACAGTCGCAGGTTTGCGTCATGGTCGCCGGACCGATCCGAGAACCCCACGAACATCAGTGTCTCGCCGGAAAAGTCTCCTCGGGTGATCGCGTCCGCCAAACGCTGAATGTTCGAGGCCGATTGAGGGTCCAGGTCGCTCGAGCCATCGCGAAACCGGAATGTGATCGTCAGGCGCTCGGCATCCAGAAGTTGCCCGATCATGTCACGAACCTGGGCTGCGCTTTCGGGATCGTCACCGGCTGACAGCACCGCGTTGGCGATCCGGTCACCCTGGCGCTCGAACCCAATCCGTCCGATAGCCTGGTCGACGAACCCGGTTGCACGGATCACCGGCTGGGCGGCCTCGGATCGGGCGAAGGCGATGAAATCCCTCACGATCTTGGGCTGAAGTACCTCGCTTCGTTGCAGGAAAACCGGCTGTGTCAGGGGATAATCTTCCGCGCGGATGGTATCGCGCGTGGCCGGTGTTGCTAGCCCGCAGGCGCCTCCTACCACAAGCGGCACGGCATTTCCGATGGCCGAGAATGGAACCAGTCCCAGCGCTGCCGGGTCATCCGCAACTGCGTCAGCCAGCAGCCTGACATCTTCATGGCGCTCGGCCCCCGACAGGTCGACAGGTCCCAGCCGGCGTGTCACCGCATCCCAACCCTCTGGAACATGCACGGCCACGCGGGCCGCCTCGCCGCCGAGACGCGCCCAGTCATCCGTCTCGCCGTTCACAAGCGCGATGAGCTGGTTCAGCGTTACCATCGCGCGCGGATTCTGCGGGGCGACCACCGGCACCAGCGCATCCAGCGCAATGACGTCCTGGCGTAACGATGTATCCACCTCGCCGGTCGCCAGTCCAAAGTCGATCTCGCCCGCCAAAAGTCTCTCCTGAGCGGTTCCTTCCTCCAGGACCTCGGCACTGATGACGGCCAGTAATCGGTCCGTTTCGGCCTGCCGCAATTCCCAGGCAACCGAGGTGTCGTCAATGAACCGCCGCAGATAACTCAGCCCGTTGAGGTCCGCGAACACCTCCAGCAGCGCCGGCAGCAGCCGATGGATCATCTCGGGTGGTCCGCCGATCTCGGACCTGGCGACAAGCTCGGCCGGGTCCGGGCATCCCGGTCCGCTGCACCGCATGTATCCCGCATCCAGCGTCAGCGGCCCAAAGGCGGTCTCGACCCGGAACAACTCGCCATCGTGCGAGATCAGGTCGCCCTCTACCGTCATACCGCCGTCCGGTGCGGTCAGAACAACAGGGCCCGCAACCGCGGCCCCTGCGCTCAGAAAGAATAGGACGGCCAGCCGTCGGAGATGCGTCATCAGACCGCAAGTAAACGAATTTCAGCGTGATGCCAGTCTCATGTCACGAAACAGATTTTGCAAGCGAACCACGTCGCCCACACGATCGCACCCGGGCATAGAGAACGCCACATCCGTTGGCGACAGCTCGCCGGTATATCCAGTCTGGAAAGCGGTCGCCCTCACCAGTTGACCGCAGTTCTCTTCCGTCACGCCGGCATCGACCGCCACCCTCACCACGCCACCGGCTTCGGCACCCGTGGCCGGAAAGCTGTAAATCTCGAATGCAGGTCCCGTACCGTCGCCAACCCGCGTCAGGAACCCGCCCGCCCCCTGCAATGCCCGCTCGGGCGCCGACGGCGCGCCCGACCACACGTGGCCGTCTTCCCGGGCATGCGCGCCGAACTCGAACGCCGTGATATGGAACGTCGGCGCACCGTCCCAGGCAAGAATGACATGCTGGAGGCTCGCGGCATCCGGCGTTTCCACCGATGCCGCCAGGAACCGGCCACCGAAGGACAGGGACACGTCCGTGATCTCGCGCAAGGCCGGCAGGCGTGCCGACCACCGCCCATGCGCATCGGTTTCCACCTGGGCCGCAAGATTGCCCATCAACAACGAGACCCGCGTGTTTGCGTGGCAGGGTGCAGCGAGCCCGACGCGCACGGTCGCGGCAGGGGCCGGGTCGAGCGTCAGAACGGGCGTGCAGGACGCGGTGCGCGGCAAGCGGGCTTCGGCAACCCGCGTCGGCAACACCGGCGGCGCGACCAGCGACGCGCTGACGTTATCTTCCGGTGGCATCGGCGTGGGAAGCGGACCTCGCGCGCTTCCGGTCGGCCAGGATGGCTCGACAAGCACGGATTGCATCAGGTGCCCCGAGAGAAACGCCAGGGCCAGCGTGACAATGGCCGTCCGCCAACGCCGCCTGTACAGCGATAAGATCCTGCGCATGCCTGCCTCCGTCCGGCCCGCTCTTTGCTGGCAGGTCCGGTATTGCAGACAATGGTAGCGAAACCGTTCAGGAAGGCCATGTGTCCAGGCCGCAAATTCCCGCGACCTGAGTCGAATGCGTCACAGCGCGCCGTGGCAGTGCTTGAACTTTTTGCCCGATCCGCACGGGCAAGCATCGTTGCGCCCCGGCTTGCCCCAGGTCTCGGGATCGTTCTCGTCGAACCCAGCCGCTATAGCTTCTTCTGTCGGCGTCGGCAAACTGGCAGCCTCGGCCGCGGCCAATGCGGCCTTCTGCTGGGCCATGGCCTGTTGCATCATTGCCTGCTGCTCTTCCTCGGTCATCGGCCTGATATGAGCGAGTTTCTCGGTGACATCCGTTCGCAGCCCGTTCAACAGGCTCTCGAACAATGCAAAGGCCTCGGTTTTGTACTCGTTCACCGGATCGCGTTGCGCATACGCCCGGAACCCGACGACCGACCGCAGGTGCTCAAGCGTCAAGATGTGCTCGCGCCATTTGGCGTCCATCGTCTGAAGCAGGAGCTGCTTCTCGATCGAACTCATCGTCTCGGCCCCGAACGTATCCGCCTTGGCCTGCATGAAGCCATCGCTGCGCTCGTACAGCCGCTCGCGGATCTCCTGATCGTCGACGCCTTCCTCGTCACCCCACTCCACTATGGGCAGCGAGATGCCGAGCTTCTGCTCGACGGCAGCCTTCAGGCCCTCCGTATCCCACTGGTCGGCATAGGATTTCGGCGGAATATAGATGTCCACCAGGTCGTCGATCACCTCGTGCCGCATATCCTGCACGATCTCGCCCACGTCCTCGGCTTCCATGACTTCCATGCGTTGACTGAAGATGACCTTCCGCTGGTCATTCATCACGTCATCCATCTTCAGAAGCTGCTTGCGGATATCGAAGTTGCGCCCCTCGACCTTGGCCTGCGCACGCTCGAGCGATTTGTTCACCCACGGGTGCTGGATCGCCTCGCCCTCCTTCATGCCCAGCTTGGAAAGCACGCTGTCCAGCCGCTCGGACCCGAATATCCTCATCAGGTCGTCCTCCAGGCTCAGGAAGAACGCCGACCGACCCGGATCGCCCTGCCGACCGGAGCGGCCGCGCAACTGGTTGTCGATCCGCCGGCTCTCGTGCCGCTCGGTGCCCAGCACGAAAAGCCCGCCCGAGGCGAGAACCTTATCCTTGTCGCCCTTGTGCTCGGCCTCGATGCGCGCGCGCACTTCGTCGGGATGTGCTTCGGGATCGGCGGCAAGTGCCTCCATCACCTTCATCTCGACATTGCCGCCAAGCTGAATGTCGGTGCCGCGCCCGGCCATGTTCGTGGCAATCGTCACCGCGCCGGGCTTGCCCGCATCGGCGACGATCTGCGCTTCCTGTTCGTGATGCCGCGCGTTCAGAACCTTGTGCGGAATGTTTTCCTTACTCAACAGGTCTGACAGGAACTCGGAGCGCTCGATCGAAGTCGTACCGACCAGAACCGGCTGACCCTTCGCGTTCGCTTCGCGGATCTCGCTGACCACGCCTTCGAACTTCTCGCGCGCCGTACGATAGATCTGGTCGTCCTGGTCATCCCGCGCAATCGGCAGGTTGGTCGGAATTTCCATCACGCCCAACCCGTAGATCTCCTGAAACTCCTCGGCCTCGGTCGAGGCCGTACCGGTCATGCCTGCCAGCTTCTTGTAAAGCCGGAAATAGTTCTGGAACGTCACGCTTGCCAGCGTCACGTTCTCGGGCTGGATCGCCACGCCTTCCTTGGCCTCGATGGCCTGGTGCAATCCGTCCGACAGACGCCGACCGGCCATCATCCGGCCGGTGAACTCGTCGATCAGAACCACTTCGTTGTCACGAACGATGTACTCCTTGTCCTTGGTGAACAGCTTGTGCGCCCGCAGACCCTGGTTGACGTGATGCACGATGGTCGTCGATTCCGGATCGTAAAGCGACTGCTCCTCGGGCAGGAGCCCAGCCTTGTGCAACCGCTGTTCCAGGAACTCGTTGCCCTCGTCAGTGTAGGTGACGTTGCGCGTCTTCTCGTCGAGCGTGAAGTGTTCGTCCAGAAGCTCGGGAATGATCTTGTCGATCGTGACGTAAAGCTCCGAGCGGTCCTGCGCCGGGCCGGAGATAATCAGCGGCGTCCGCGCCTCGTCGATCAGGATCGAGTCCACCTCGTCCACGATGGCAAAGAAATGCCCGCGCTGGTACATGTCCTCCAGCGTCGATTTCATGTTGTCCCGCAGGTAGTCGAACCCAAGCTCGTTGTTGGTCGCATAAGTGATGTCGCACTGATACGCGGCCTTCTTCTCTTCCTCGCCCTGACCCGGATAAACGACACCTGTCGTCATCCCCAGCGCGCCATAGACCTTGCCCATCCACTCGGCGTCCCGCTTGGCGAGATAGTCGTTCACGGTGACGATATGCACGTTCCCGCCGGTCAGCGCGTTCAGATAGGCCGGGAAGGTCGCGACCAGCGTCTTGCCCTCGCCGGTCTTCATCTCGGCGATATTGCCACGATGGAGGAAAATGCCGCCCACAAGCTGTACATCGAACGCCCGCAGGCCAAGCGCCCGTCTGGCGCCTTCGCGGCAGCTGGCAAAGGCCTCGGGCAGAAGGTCGTCCAGGCTCTCGCCATCCGCAACGCGTTTCCTGAACGCCTCGGTCTTGGCGATCAGTTCCTCGTCTGACAGCGCTTCAAACTCGGGCTCAAGGGCGTTGATGCGCGCGACAAGCGGCTGGAGCGCCTTCACCTGCCGGTCGTTGACCGTGCCGAAAACTTTCTTCGCGATGGAGCCAAATCCAAGCATTCAATTCGCCTTCTTGCGCATGTCTGACGGGATCGTGTGAGGGGATGCGCTTGCCCGTGCCTCTGGCCCGCCATAGAAGGGCAAAACGACTTTCCGCTTCACCATCGTCAGCGATGTAAGCGGCGGGTTTCAGACTGTCAACGTCGCGGCGGAATCGCGGCATCGAGAGAGGTAGAGAAATGACTTTCAAATCCGGTATATCGATTGCCGCGCTGGCTATGATGCTGTCGCTGCCGGGTCTGGCAGCGGCGCAAGACACGCCGACCGCCAACACCGTGGTCGCAACAGTCAACGGCACCGAAATCACGCTTGGTCACATGCTCGTCATGCGCCAGCGCCTCCCCGATCAATACCAGCAACTGCCGCCCGAGGTTCTTTTCAACGGCATTTTGGACCAGCTTGTGCAGCAAACCCTTCTGGGCGAACAGATCGCAGAGTTGTCGACAGAATCCCAGATGGTCCTCGACAACGAAAACCGCGCCCTGAAAGCTGCCCAGGAACTGCGCAGCGTCATTGGTGCCGCGATGACCGATGAAGCGATGCAGGCGGCCTATGATGAGATTTACGGAAACGCCGAACCTGAGAGCGAGTACAACGCCTCCCACATCCTTGTCGAAACCGAGGAGGAAGCGGCCGCACTGGTAACCGACCTGGAAGGCGGGGCCGATTTTGCCGAACTCGCCAAAGAAAAGTCTACCGGACCTTCCGGCCCCCGCGGCGGTGAACTGGGCTGGTTCGGCGCCGGCATGATGGTCGCCCCCTTCGAGGAAGCGGTCGTCGCACTGGAAATCGGCTCCATTTCAGCCCCTGTCCAGACCCAGTTCGGCTGGCACGTCATCAAACTCAACGATACACGCGTCAAGGACGCCCCCTCCATCGAGGAAGTGCGCAACGAACTTGGCGAGAAAATCCAGAGCGAGGCGGTGTCTGCCCGCATCGAAGAGCTTACCGAAGGGGCCGACGTCACTCGCGTCTCCAATGACGAGATCGACCCAACGGTTCTGAACGACATGTCGCTCCTGGAGAACTGACATATGGCCAAGGCGCTTCCCGTCTCACCGCTCGCTCCGAAAGGCGGCTTCCCCGCGCTTCCCGCGATTGGCGGCGTACGCTTTTCCACGGTAGCGGCGGGCGTGCGCTACGCAGGCCGCACCGACGTCATGCTGGCCGAACTGCAACCCGGCACAACCATCGCCGGTACATTCACCCGGTCCAAAACCCGTTCCGCACCGGTGCTCGACTGCGAGGTTAAACTCGGCAGAGAGGCGCAGGCAGGCGCGGCCATCCTCGTGAACTCCGGCAATTCCAATGCCTTCACCGGCACGCGAGGCGTCGAAGCAGTACGCGCCGTCGCTGCCCAGGTCGCCACAACGCTTGGCATCCCCGAGGCGCGCGTCTTCACCTCGTCGACCGGCGTTATCGGCGAACCGCTTCCGCATGAACGCATCACCGCTGTAATAGAGACCCTTCACGACACGCTGTCAGGCGACGGTATCGCGGATGCCGCCCGTGCGATCATGACGACGGACACCTACCCAAAGGGTTCGGTACGAACCGCCGAAATAGGCGGCAGAACAGTCACCGTCGCCGGTATTGCAAAGGGCTCGGGCATGATCGCTCCCGACATGGGCACGATGCTGGTCTATGTCTTCACCGATGCTCGGATCGGCTTCGACGCCCTGCAACCGCTGGTCAAAGGCGCTTGCGACAGCACGTTCAATTGCATCACCGTCGATAGCGACACCTCGACCTCCGACACGCTCCTCGTGGCCGCGACCGGCGCATCGGGAATTGACGTCACCGACAATCCCGCCTTCTCGACCGCTCTCACTGCGGTGATGGACGACCTTGCCAAACAGGTCGTGCGCGACGGCGAGGGCGCGACCAAGTTCGTCACAGTGAACGTCACGGGTGCCGCGTCGGATGCCGACGCCCGCCTCGTGGCGATGTCCATCGCCAATTCGCCGCTGGTCAAGACCGCCATTGCGGGCGAGGACCCAAACTGGGGCCGGATCGTCATGGCCGTCGGCAAGTCCGGCGCCGAAGCCGACCGCGACCGCCTGACCATCCGCTTCGGCGAGGTGCTGGTGGCGCAGAACGGCATGGTCGCGCCGGGCTATGTCGAGGCCGACGCCGCCGCGCACATGAAGGGCGAGGAGGTGATGATCTCCGTCGACCTGGGCCTCGGCAGCGGCGCGCTGACGGTCTTCACCTGCGACCTCACCGCGCAATACATCGCCATCAACGCCGACTACCGCTCTTGAAAACCGTCCTTGTCTCCGCCGTGGCGCTGATCGACGCGGACGGCCGCGTGCTGCTTGCGCAACGCCCCGAGGGCAAGTCCATGGCCGGTCTCTGGGAGTTTCCCGGCGGCAAGGTCGAGCCGGGCGAGACCCCCGAAGCGGCGCTGATCCGCGAGTTGCAGGAGGAGCTTGGCATCGACACATGGAAAAGCTGTCTTGCGGCGCTCACCTTCGCGTCGCACAGCTACGACGACTTCCACCTGCTGATGCCGCTCTTCGCCTGCCGCAAATGGCAGGGCACGCCGGTCGCGAAAGAAGGCCAGGCTCTGAAATGGGTCCGCCCGAATGCGCTGAAGGACTACCCGATGCCGCCCGCCGACATTCCCCTCATCCCCATTCTCAGGGACTGGCTCTAGGGTTTCGCCGCAGCTTCGCTGCGTCGACCCGCCGGGGCTCCGCCCCGGACCCCGGGATATTTGAAGACCGATGAAAGCAAGCGCGCGCCTAACCTTCATCGGTCTTCAAATATCCTCGGGGAGCGCGAGGGGGTAAAACCCCCTCGCCGGAGCGACGCCGTCAGGCGGCGCAATACCTAATCAGGCAAGCGTCCGCTCGACCTCTTCGCGCTCGAATATCTCAATGACGTCGCCCTCGCGGATATCCTCGTAGTTCTCGAAGGCCATGCCGCATTCCTGGCCCGACTGGACCTCGGCAACCTCGTCCTTGAAGCGCTTCAGCGTCTTCAGTGTCCCTTCGTGGATCACCACATCGTCGCGCAGAAGCCGCACGCCGGCCGACCGCCGCGCCACGCCCTCGGTCACCAGGCACCCGGCCACGCGGCCAACGCCGGAGACCTTGAAGACTTCGCGAATCTCCGCATAGCCGATGAAGTTCTCGCGCACTTCTGCCGACAACAAGCCGCTTGCGGCCTGCTTCACGTCATCCACGAGATCGTAGATCACGCTGTAATAGCGTATCTCGACGCCTTTCTGGTTCGCGGCATTCCGCGCCGGGGCATTTGCCCGGACGTTGAAGCCGAAGACCGGCGCACCAGAAGCTTCAGCAAGCCCGATGTCTGATTCCGTTATCGCGCCCACGCCCGAGTGCAGCACTCGCACGCGCACTTCATCGTTGCCGATCTTCTCCATCGCCTGGACGATGGCCTCGGCCGAACCCTGCACGTCCGCCTTCACGACGATCGGCATTTCGGTCACGTTCTCGTCTTCCTTGGCCTTCGCCATCAGCTGTTCCAGCGTCGTGGCGGCTCCGGCAGCGGCGCGTTTTTCCTTGGCAGCCTTCTCGCGGTATTCCGCGATCTCGCGCGCCTGCGCCTCGGTATCGACGACGTTCAGAACATCGCCCGCTTCCGGCGTCCCGTTCAGGCCCAGAACCTCGACCGGCACCGAAGGCCCGGCTTCGGCCACGCGTTCGCCGCGATCGTTCTCCATCGCGCGGACCTTGCCCCACTGCTCGCCGACGACGAAGATATCGCCCTGGCGAAGCGTGCCATTCTGAACAAGAACGGTCGCAACAGGCCCGCGGCCCACGTCGAGCTGCGCTTCGATCACCGCACCTTGCGCCGCACGATCAGGGTTCGCCTTCAGTTCGAGAAGTTCGGCCTGAAGCGCGATAGCTTCGAGCAGATCGTCCAGTCCAAGACCCTTGACGGCCGAAACTTCGACATCCTGCACCTCGCCGGACATCTTCTCGACGATGACTTCGTGTTGCAGCAGATCGGTCCGCACCTTGTCCGGGTTTGCCGCCGGCAGGTCGATCTTGTTGATCGCCACGATCATCGGCACCTTGGCCGCCTTGGCATGGTTTATCGCTTCGATGGTCTGCGGCATTACCGCGTCATCAGCGGCCACCACAAGAACAACGATATCCGTGACCTGCGCGCCACGTGCCCGCATCGAGGTGAACGCGGCGTGGCCCGGCGTGTCGAGGAATGACAGAACCTGCCCGCCCTTCGTCGTCACCTGGTAGGCGCCGATATGCTGGGTGATGCCTCCGGCCTCGCCGCTGGTCACGTTCGCGTCGCGGATCGCGTCAAGAAGCGAGGTCTTGCCGTGATCGACGTGGCCCATGATCGTGATGACCGGCGGACGCGGCTTGAGGTCTTTCGCATCGTCCTCGACGGAATCGATCACCTGTTCGACATCGGCATCGGAAACCCGCTGCACCTTGTGGCCGAATTCCTCGATGATCAGCTCGGCAGTGTCCTGGTCGATCGACTGGTTCTGCGTCGCCATGATCCCGTTGTTCATCAACGCCTTGACGACATCCGCGACCCGTTCGGACATCCTGTTGGCCAGTTCGCTGACCACGATGGCCTCGGGCAGTTGCACGGTGCGCGTAACCTTCTCGCGTTCCTGCGCCCCGCCCATTGCCTTCTGGCGGGCGCGTTCCTGCTTGCGTTTCATCGCGGCCAGAGACTTCTGCCGCCCGCCCTCGCCACCGGCCAGGGCCTGGTTCAGCGTCAGCTTGCCCGAACGGCGTCCACCGTCATCCCGCCCCTTGCCGCCACGCGTGTCGCGGCGGTCGTCGCGGTCAGCGCGTTCTCGCACCTTGGGCGCAGGCTTTCCGGCACCCCTATTCGGCTGCGCCTCGTCAGGCGCAGGAGCGGCGGGTTGTGCCGCGGCTGCCTTCTCACGGGCTTTGGCCTCCTCGGCTTCGCGCGCCTTGCGTTCCTCTTCCTCGGCCTTCGCCTTGGCCTTTTCGGCGATCTCGGCTTCCTCGCGTTCCTTGGCCTCGGCCTCGGCACGGCGCCGTTCACGTTCCTCGGCGCGCTCGCGTTCTTCCTGCGCCCGCTTCTCGGCCTCGTCGGCCTCGGCCGCCTTGGCGGCGGCAAGCGCCTTCATCCGGCGCTCAAGCTCGGCGTCCGAGATGCCCGCGGGACGCTTGGCGGGATCGCCACCCGCGGACTTCGACATGCCCGTTGTCGCTGGCCCCGACGCACCCGGCTTCGGCACCACAACGCGCTTGCGCTTGGTTTCGACCACGACATTCTTGGTCCGTCCATGGCTGAAGCTCTGCTTCACCTGACCCGGGCCACGCCCGCGCAAACCAAGGGTCTTCTTGCCGTCACTATCGCTCATATTGGTCTACTTTACCTTTCCAGTGGCAGAACCACCGCCCAATTCGCGAACGCCAGATAGCCGGATGGCGTCCTCTCTGATCCTCTCAGTGAGTCCGCCAAAACCGAGCGCCGCATGTATCACACGTTCGCGCCCAAAGGACAAACCCAATTCTGAGGCCGTCAAGACCTCGAAAAAACTGCCTCTTCCGCCCGGAGGATGCAGCTTCGATTTCCCCCGCTCCGACCCGTCCGAGGCCTGGAAAAGGATGCGCGCCTCGTCGCGTCCAAGCCAGTCTTTCACCTTCTCGTAGCCCGCGACCGCTGCGCCGGCCTTCCGCGCCATCGAGATACCGTCGATCAGGCGTTTCGCCAGCAGAGCCTCGACATCGTCGACCAGCGTTTCGGGCACCGTTACGGATTGCTTCGCGCCGCGGGCGAACAGCTTCTTCTCGACCGCAGTCGTCAGTGCTTCGCGTTCGGCTGCCACCCATATGCCCCTGCCCGGCAGTTTTTCAAGCACATCCGGCACGATGTTGCCCTCCGGAGACACGGCAAAGCGGATCAGCCCACGCTTGGGCTGAACCTCGCCGGTCGCGATGCAGCGACGTTCAGGATCGTCGCGGGTTTTGGTCCGGCCGCCTCTGGGCAACGAAAACCGAGGCCATCAGGCCCCGACCTCCTCTTGCTCTTCGCCGTCGTCCTCGGCTTCTTCAGCCTCGAGATCCGCCGGATCGACCCAGCCAAGCTGGATGCGCGCGGTCATCACCATCGCCTGAGCTTCCTCAAGGCCGACATCGAATTTCTCCAGCAACCCATCATCCTTTACACGCTCGCCATCCACCGTCGTCCAGCCGCCGGCCAGTTCCCAGTCGGCGCAGGTCGCGAAGTCTTCCAGCGTCTTGACGCCATCCTGCGCCAGCGCCTCAATCATCTGCGGCGTCAGCCCCTCGAAGGCGAAAAGGCTGTCTTCGGCCCCAAGCTCGCGCGCCCGCGCCTCGGCCAGCTTGTTCTGTTCTTCCAGGTAGTCGCGGGCCCGCGCCTGAAGCTCCTCGGCGGTATCCTCGTCCACACCGTCGATCACCAGAAGCTCGTCCTTTTCGACGTAAGCGACTTCTTCGAGGTTGGTGAACCCTTCCGAAACCAGGAGCTGCGCAAAGAACTCGTCCAGATCGAGCGTATCCATGAAAAGCTTCGTCCGCTCTTCGAACTCGGCCTGACGACGCCGGCTCTCCTCTTCCTCGGTCATGATGTCGATGTCGAGGTTGGTCAGCTGGCTCGCCAGCCGCACGTTCTGGCCACGACGGCCAATGGCCAGCGAAAGCTGCTCTTCCGGCACCACGACCTCGATCTTGCCGGCGTCCTCGTCGAGGACGACCTTCGTCACCTCGGCAGGCTGCAGCGCGTTCACCAGGAAGGTCGGCGCATCCTCGTTCCAAGGGATGATGTCGATCTTTTCGCCCTGAAGCTCGTTCACGACGGCCTGCACGCGGGAGCCGCGCATACCGACACAGGCGCCAACCGGGTCGATCGAGTTGTCATAGGAAATGACCGCGATCTTTGCCCGGCTGCCCGGATCGCGGGCAACGGCCTTGATCTCGATGATGCCGTCGTAGATCTCCGGCACTTCCATCTTGAAGAGCTCGGCCATGAACTCGGGCGCGGTGCGGGACAGAAAGATCTGAGGCCCCCGCGTCTCGCGCCGAACATCCTTGATATAACAGCGGATGCGGTCGCCCGGACGGTACGATTCCCGACCGATCTTCTCGTTCCGGCGCAGCACGCCCTCGCCCCGACCAATGTCGACGATGACGTTGCCGTATTCCTCGCGCTTGACGACCCCGTTGATGATCGTGCCCGCGCGGTCCTGGAATTCCTCGAACTGGCGATCCCGCTCGGCTTCCCGCACCTTTTGCAGAATGACCTGTTTGGCCGACTGCGCCGCGATCCGGCCCATGTCCACCGGCGGGACTTCTTCCACGAAGGTGTCGCCCGGCTTCGGGTCGTCCAGATACTGCTTCGCCTGCTCCGGCGTCATCTGCGCCTGATAATTCTCAAGCTCTTCCGTCTCGGGGTCGATCACCGTCCGAACCCGCGTGAACGTCGCCTTGCCCGTCTTGCGGTCGATCGACACGCGAATGTCCATCTCGGCGCCGTACCGGCTCTTGGCCGCCCGCGCGAGGCTCTCCTCCATCGCCTCGACCACCAGTACCGGGTCGATCATCTTTTCCCGAGCCACCGCCTCGGCGGTTTGCAGAAGTTCAAGCTGGTTTGCGGATGTGATCGCCATTAATCAGGTCTCCTCGTCGCCATCCATGACGGTTTCAACTTCGTCGAATTGTGTCTCGTCTATCGTGCCCGCATCCTTGCGGGCCTTCAGAACATCCCGGATCAGCTCATCGGTCAGGACCAGCTTGGCATCCGCCAGCCAGTCGAACTGCAATCCGATGGTGCCTTCCTCGATCTCGATCAGAACCTCGTTCCCCTCGGTCCCGGCCAGCGTGCCCTTGAATCGCTTGCGCCCGTCGATCAGTTCCGTCGTTTCGATTTTGGCCACGTACCCTTGCCAGGCATCGAAATCCTTCAGCCGCGTCAGTGGCCGGTCGATTCCGGGTGACGACACCTCGAGCGTATAGGCATCCTCGATCGGATCTTCGACATCCAGCGTCGCGCTTACCGCGGTCGAGATCGCCGCACAGTCATCAACTTCGATGCCGCCATCCGGCTTGTCGGCCATGATCTGCAAGGTCGCGGTATTGCCGCCCATCAACCGCACGCGCACCAGTTCAAACCCCAGATCCTCGATGACAGGGGTGATGATCTCGGCAAGTCGCCGATCCATGCTGGTCTTGGCAATCAGGTCAGACATCACGTTCAGACATAAAAAAACGGGCCAGCGGGCCCGTGGAATTTTCCGGTGGAGCCTCGGGGGTGGAAGCCGAAGCGCCGCTGTTATGAAGTCATATACGCCCCGTTGCCCCCGTCCGCAAGGGGCAACCGCTCACCCCTTGGGAAACAGCAGCGAAAGGTAATTCCGGAACTGCTCCGACTGCCGCTTGGTTGTGTCCGTATCCCCATGCGCCCGCTGCAACACCAGCCCGCCCTCAACGATGGAAATCACCATCTCCGCCAACTGCCGCGCGGTCACGGGCTTCACAGGCTTGTACCGGTCCAGCACCTCCTGGAACTTGCGCACGTTGAGCGATGTCCACCGCGCCAGCGAATCCGACACGAAGGTGAGCACCTCGGCGTCGAACTGGCTGCTCTCATAGGTATAGACCGCGTACATGCACCCCGGCGCCGGATCGTTCGAGTTGCTGATATACGCCTCGAAATACTTCAGGAACAGGATCACCTGCTCAAGGGGATCGTCGCTTTCTTCGCGCGACTGCCGGTCCCAGGCGACGAACATCGCCAGGTCCTTCGTGGCGTAGTCCACCACCAACTGCCGTGCCAGATCCGCTTTGCCCTTGAAGTGATGAAAGAACGCGCCCTTGGTCAGGCCGGTGTCCTTCAGGATGTCGTCAATCGAGGTTCCCGCGAAGCCTTTCGACATCACGTGCTTCTTGGCAGCCGCCAACATCAGATCACGGGTAGGCTTCGCACGCGTCGCCATTTTCGAAACTCCTCATACCGACTGGTTCGTATATAGAGTAGCCCACTCTCCGGAACAAGACGCCGCCCAAAATCACCGCTTGCTGAAACAATTGTTACAAACCCGAGACGTTTGAAACACCAAACTGGCTTCTCACCATACCAACCGGTCTGTATGCATACCGACCAGTTGGTATGAAAAGAGAAAGCCATGACAGCCCTGACCGAAACCCTGATCCAAAGCGGGACACTGGCCACCGCCTTCGGCTCCGCCGCTCTGGTAGGTCAGGTCACTTGGCCCCTGCTGAAAATGCGCGAGCACATCCTGACCCTGCAACTGGGCATCGCTTCCGCCTACGCCACCCATTATGCCCTGATGGGCGTTACCAGCGGCGCAACCGTCTGCCTGATCGGCGCCACGCAAACCACCATCGCGCTGCTGTCGGGCGACCGCCCCTGGCTCTCCCGCCTCGGCCTCGGCTTCATCCCGCTGGCCTGTCTCATCGGCGCGCTCACCTTCTCGGGCATCGCCACGATCCTCGCCGTGACCGCCTGCTGCCTCGTCATGCTGGGCCGTCTGCAATCCGACACGCTCCGGATGCGCGCGCTCATGCTGGCCGCCAGCCCCTTCGGCATCAGCCACGACGCCTTCACGGGCGCCTACCCAGCCCTTGCCGGCGCGCTGCTTTCCGCAGCCATCGCCGCCACCGCTTTCCACCGGGAACTGGCAGTCCGCCGGTCCCACCCCGCCAATCCATGACATCAAAGGAGAAACATCATGGAAAACTCGAAGAAACTCGCAATCGTCCTCTCACGTGGCACCGATGACGAACGGTCAACCGTCGCATGGACCATCGCCAATACCGGCCTCGACGCAGGACAGCAGATCACCATGTTCCTCGTCAGCTCCGGCGTCGATCTCGCCCGCAAGGGTGCCATCGACAATGTCCGCGCAAACCCCTTCGACCCGCCGCTCAAGGACCTGGTCGACCGCTTCCAGGAAAAGGGCGGCCGCATCCTCGTCTGCCCGCCCTGCGCCAAGTTTCGCGGCTACGACGCCGATGGCTTGATCGAAGGCGCCGAGATCGTCGGCTCGCCCGCGCTGCACGCGCAGATCGTAGACGGCGCCGCCACGCTCACATTCTGAACCACGAGAAAAGGAGCAACCCAATGACATCCTGTGCATCCACAATCACCGCCGATCCCAACGCGACGGCCAAGGCCATCGACGTCACGGAGGCCAAGCGCCTCCACGGCCGCGCTGGCGTCGAGTTCATTGATCCCCGCCCGGCCGAGGCCATTGCCTCGACCACCGGCAGGATACCCGGTGCCCGCAACGTGACTCTCGACAGGATCGAAGCGGGCAACCTTCCCCCGGTCTTCGCCGACACATCGCTTACCATCGTGACCTCGTGCCTCGCAGGCCCGATGGCACGGACGGCGGCCGAGGCCTTCGTTAAACGCGGCTACAGTCGTGTCCTGTACCTCGACGGCGGTACCCGTGCCTGGGTCGAGGCCGGTCACCCGACCGTCTGACCGCCACCTCTCTTCGGGAAGAGGCGTGCCGAAAGGTGCGCCTCTTTCGCGTTCGCCGTTTCAGGTGTGCCGTGCGCCTCAGCCGCGTCATCCACGTCTCAACGTACTGGCATCCGCAATTCCGACCCTCCGGACGGCGCAAGTGCAATTCTTTGCCCCCAACCCGAAACCGATCAAAAGCCGGAAGCCGTACCCCGTGATCCCACAGACGGGCAAAAAACGGCCCCTTGCTGCCACCGCGCCTGGTTTTCGCAAGTTGATGCCTTGCCTTCAACATCGCTGCGCCAGCGACAGCTGCAACGAAAAACACCCAGGCAGATGACCTGGGCATTCCTCGGTTCAGTCGGCGAGTGAGTCTGGCTATCCGACGAAGTTTTGGGTCAGCCAATATCGACCGCAGTATTGCGCTTTCGGGTCGAAAGCAACCGCCGTGCTGACGCGCGAAACGCGGTTGTCGAGGATGTTCCTCCGGTGACCGGGAGAACTCATCCACAGATCAACCACATGTCGTGCAAGCGATGCATATGTATGTGCCGGAAGCAACTGGCCATTCGATCCCAGGAACTGGCACTGGCCGGTGCTGGCGATCTTGAACCGCTTGTTGTCAATCCGGTAGCGATGAACCATCCCGATGTTTTCCGACCCGGTCCTGAACGATATGCCGGCCGCCTTGACCCGTTGTCTCAGGGACGCCCGGCCCGGCACCGTACTTTGGTGGGTCAGTTGCTGGCTGCGCGCCATCCAGCGGCTGTGTCCACGCGCTTCCTTCGCCATCGGAGCACCCGCGCTTGCAACACTGCTCAACCCAGCCCGGCAGCGGTGATAGTTGACTTCCGCGCGAACGGCGTCGTCGAAGATTTTCTGATTGATCCGGCCCGCCGGCACGATCGTTTTCGCCGCGGTCTTGGACACATTTCGCGTGCACGCCTCTGCCGCATAAGGCATCGCCAAAAGCAGTGCCGCTCCGGTCAGGATGACCGCAAGTCTCGAAATCATTCCCCAGGCCCCTCGTCGCAGACCGCCCCCAAGGTTCACCCAATCGCTCAATTGGGGCAAAACCACGGCAACGTCCCGGCAGTCATTGGGAAATTGTTACGCGGGTCGGTCTCCGGTGTGAACCCCAAAGCCGAGCGGCGCGCGCAGGTATCTGCTAGCGCTTCCGGTCTCGCAACGTGTCTGTGATCCGAACAAGTTCGGCACTGATCCCAGGTTCACTCAACGCATGACCGGCTCGCGGAACGATCCGTAGGAACGCGCGCTTCCAGCCCTGTGTAAGCCGATGCGCAACCACGGGCGGGCAGATCATGTCGTAACGACCCTGCACAACGTATCCTGGTATCTCCTTGATCCGTTCGAGATTGTCCTCGATCCAGCCGTCGTGTTCCAGGAAGCCCAGGTTCGAGAAGTAGTGGTTCTCCAGACGCGCGAACGCCCTTGCGAATTCGGCGGGACTGTCGCCCACCGGGCCGTCATTGCGGATCGAAGCCAGCGAATTCTCCCAACTTGCCCAGGCGCGGGCATACCGCGTCTCGCTAGCGCGGTCGCCCGTGAACAACCGCTTCGCATATGCGCCAATCAGGTCATCGTGTTCATCCTCGGGAATCGGGCTAGTGAAGTTTCGCCAGACATCCGGCCAGAACTGCGCAGCGCCTCCTCCATAGAACCAGTCGAGCTCGCGTCTGGTCATCAGAAAGACACTCCGGAGAACGAGGTCAGCGACCCGGTCCGGGTTACTGATCGCATAGATCAAAGCCAGCGTCGCGCCCCAACTTCCACCAAACACCGCCCAGCGCTCGATCCCGAATGTCTCGCGGATCAGCTCGATATCGTTGACCAGATGCCAGGTCGTATTGTGCTCGACACTTGCATGGGGCCGAGACCGGCCGCATCCGCGCTGATCAAAAAGAATGACTCGCCAGAACTCTGGGTCGAAGTATCGCCGCATGGTCGGGCTGCACCCGCCTCCCGGACCACCATGCAACACAACCACCGGTCTTCCCTCGGGATTGCCGCACTGCTCGACATAGATCCGGTGACCGTCGCCCACGTCGAGAATCCGCTGATCGAACGGGTCGATTGGCGGGTAGAGATACTGTGACGCAGTCTTTTTCTCTGACGGTCGGTCCATGTCCGACCTATATACCTCGCAAGACGTCGTGACACGGCGTTTTTGACACGAATTCGGACCACGAGGCGGGAAATGTCAGCGACGGCGAGCACGATCGACACCAAAGAGATCGAGAAGTTCCAGGCAATGGCCGCGGAATGGTGGGATCCGAACGGCAAGTTCAAGCCGCTCCACATGCTGAATCCCTGCCGGCTGGACTACATCACCGCACAGATCGCTGCCGAGTTCGACCGCGACCTGACCGCGCCCGAGCCGTTCAGGAACCTCCGCATTCTCGACATCGGTTGCGGCGGCGGCCTGCTTTCGGAACCGATGGCCCGTCTCGGTGCCACCGTGGTGGGTGCCGACGCAGCCGAGCGAAATATCCCGGTAGCGCAGGTTCATGCTGATGAGCAGGGACTGAAGATCGACTACCGCCACACCACGGCCGAGGCCCTGGCCGACGCAGGCGAGACGTTTGATGCCATCCTCAATATGGAAGTGGTCGAACACGTCGCCGATCCGCTGAGCTTTCTGGCCGCCTGTCAAAGCCTGCTGAAGCCCGGCGGCCTCATGACCTGCTCGACGATCAATCGGAATCCCAAGAGTTTCGCGATGGCGATTGTCGGCGCGGAGTACGTCATGCGATGGCTGCCAAAGGGCACCCACGAATGGTCGAAGTTCATTACGCCGGATGAGCTCTACGATTTTCTCCGCAAGGCCGGGCTCGATCCTGTCGACAAGAAGGGTTTCGTCTTCAATCCGGTGGGCTGGAACTGGCGCCTGTCGGATCGCGACCTGGGTGTGAACTACGTGACGACGTCTATTCGCCGATAAGCTGGCGGCGCAGATCGCGAATGACCGGAAGGGCAGTGCGCACCTTCTCCGGACCAACCGCCTCTACTGCCTTTTCCAGAATCGGCGCGATGGCCGAAAATGCCAGATCACGTGCACGCGCCCCGGCCGGCGAGATCGAGACATGCTTGCGCCGCGCATCGTCCCAGTCGGGCCGGACGTGCACATAGCCTGCCCACTCCAACTTGCCGATGGTATTGGTCATCGCGCCGCGCGTTACATTGAAGGCCTTGGCAAGATCGGCAGGGGATTTCTCACCGCCGCGCGCCAGCAGGTTCAGAACCGCAAAATGGCTCAGTTCCATACCCTTGGGAAGCGCCTTGGCCATCCGGGAGCGCGCCAGTTGGTCCGCCACGAGGATCTCGCTGAAGATCGCGATCGCAAGCTGATCGTTATTCTCGCGTGTCTCGCTCACATGCGCGGTCCCGAGTAGCTACGGTCATGGTTCAGTGAGGGTAATCGGCGGCGAACATCGTCGACCATCGAAAGATCGAGATCGACAAGCGTCACACCCGGCAAATCGCCTGCGTCGGCCAGGACGCGCCCCCAGGGATCGACGGCAATCGAATGTCCCCAGGTCCTGCGCGACCGCCCCAGGCGCGCAAGGTGCTCGCCGGTTTGCGCGGGAGCCAGCACGAAACTTCCGGTTTCGATCGCGCGGGCGCGCAACAGCGTCTCCCAGTGAACCGGGCCGGTATCGGGAGAGAAGGCCGAGGGGACCGTCAAGATGGCCGCGCCCGCCTGCGCGAGAGCTCGGTAGAGGTATGGGAACCGAAGGTCATAGCATATTGTAAGGCCAACCGGCACGTCTCCGACATGGGACAGGACCGCGCAACCGCCCGGTTTGTAGCCGTCGCTCTCACGGTACGTCTCGGTCTCGGAGAGCATGACATCAAACATGTGCATCTTGTCGTACCGTGCCGCGATGCCACCATCCGGTGCGATCAGAAACGAGCGGTTCACGAAACGCGCGTCGTCTTCGCCTTTCAGCGCCAGCGATCCAATCAGCAACCAGATACCGAGCGCGGCCGACCGGTCGCGCAAGGCTGACAATGTCTTGTCTTCCGCCTCGGTCCGCAGCACATGGTTCTGCCGCGCGCGGCTTGCCGACACGCAGTTGGTCACCTCTGGTGTCAGGACGAATTTCGCTCCGGCGCTTGCCGCCTCATCCACAAACATCTGCGTCGGACCGAGATTTTCGGACGGATCGTCCGTGGCATTCAGTTGAACCAGTCCGACCCGCAAATCAGACCGCCAGCAGCGGGTCTAGTTTTCCGCTCCGCTCCAAAGCCGACAGATCGTCATACCCGCCAACATGGCGGTCGCCGACGAAAACCTGAGGAACCGTATGTCTGCCGTTGGCCCGCTTCATCATTTCCTGGCGCCGCTCGGGATCGCCCGACACGTTGATCTCGGAAAAGCTGACGCCCTTCTGCGACAGGAGACGTTTCGCGGCATGACAATATCCGCACAGTGGAGAGGTGTAGATCTCGACCGGTTTCATGCGTCGGCTCCCAACGATACGACCCATTATCTAGGGTGCTTTGCCGACCCGTGCCAGTACAAGGATGCACACCCGCTCTGCGCCGGCATCATGCGCCGCTGCGGTCGCGGCGGCGAGCGTTGCTCCCGATGTCATGACATCGTCGACCAGGCAGACATCGCGGCCCGAAAGACGATCTCCCACCTTGGGGCTGGGGCGAATCGAGGCCTCCATATTCCGAAACCGCTCTTCGACCGTCATTCCATCCTGCCTCTGTGTCCGTCGCGATCTGACAAGTGCCGACGGGAGGCACTCAAGCCCGGTCTGCCGCCCCAGCGCGCGTGAGAGTTCGGCCGCCTGATTGTAGCGGCGGCTGAGGAGGCGGGTCCAATGCGCCGGAACAGGGACGAGCACCGTTCCGGGCACCAGAACATGCGCACCTGCCCGCGCCATCCAGCCTGCGCATGATGGCACGATATCCAGTCGATCTGCATGTTTCAGTGCCAGGACAATCCTGCGCCCGGCATCGCGATAGGCGAGCGCTGCGCGCCCGGCCTCCCAGGGACGTGGCATCACGATGCAGTCATCGCAGTAGACCTCGCCATCGGCGTCGCCCGGCAGAGACGCGCCGCAGGTCTCGCACACCAGCCCGTCGATGAACGGCGTTTCGCGCCAGCAGGCGGCGCAAAGCCCGCCTCGCTCGCTGACACGTGTTTCGCACAGGATGCATTGATCCGGATAGATCAGAGCCAGCGCGCGTTGCAATTGCTGCATGCGACTTTACCTTCTCCAGCATGATGTCCGACGCGCCAAATCTTACAGATCGAAACGCACTCGGCCTGCGCCGCGCCCGTGCGAAGCGGCACCCCGCGCTCTTCCTTCACGACGAGGCCGCCGCCGAGATCGAGGAAAGGCTTTCCGAGGTTAACAAATCGTATAAGGCACCGCTTCTCGTTGGACATGCCACGCCACCGCTGCGCTTACTTTTCCCGAACGCACCTGTCATCGACGACACCGACAAGCTCCGGATCAAGCCGCGTGTGCATGACCTCGTGATACATGCTTTCGGTCTCCATTGGGCCGACGACCCGGTGGGCCAGATGGTGCAATCCCGACTGGCCCTTCAGCCCGACGGTCTTTTCCTCGGCGTCATGCTCGGCGGCGCGACACTTGAAGAACTCCGCGCCTCTCTTGCCCAGGCGGAGAGCAAGCTTACAGGGGGGCTTTCGCCGCGCGTCCTGCCTATGGCAGACATTCGCGATCTTGGCGGCCTCTTGCAACGTGCAGGCCTGGCCCTTCCTGTGGCCGACAGCCGCAAACTGACCGTGCGCTACCCCGACCTTGCCACTCTGGTCAGCGACCTGCGAGGAATGGGCGAGACAAACGCTCTCGCCGCCCGCCACAAGGCGATGCCCCGGCGTAACCTCTTTGCCGAGGCCGAAAAGGTGTATCGCGCCCACTTCTCGGATGACCGCTACCTGATCGCCACCTTCGAGTTGGTGTTCCTCACCGGTTGGGCGCCCGACACCAGCCAGCCGCAGCCCTTGCGCCCCGGTTCGGCAAAAACCCGGCTTGCCCGGGCGCTCGGCGTTCCCGAGACGCCGCTGAAACGAGACTAGGCCCGGTTGACCTCGCCAGATTTCCGATTAAGTCCCGGCTATCGCGGGAAAAGGAAATCGGTCTATGTTCGACGCCAAAGCCATGAACGACGACAAGACCCATCTGCCAAAGGATCACCCTGCGATCCCGTCCGAGAAAATCGGCATCCTGCTGGCCAATCTCGGCACGCCCGACGGCTATGACTACTGGTCGATGCGCCGCTACCTGAACGAATTTCTCTCGGATCGCCGCGTCATCGACTACAGCCCCTGGAAATGGCAGCCGCTGCTGCAACTGGTCATACTCACCAAACGCCCATTCACCTCTGGCGCGGCATACAAGTCCATTTGGAACGAAGAGAAGGGCGAAAGCCCATTGATGACCATTACTCGCGCGCAGACCGAAAAGATCCGCGCCGCGATGACCGAGCAATACGGCGACAAGGTCGTGGTCGATTTCTGCATGCGCTACGGCAATCCCTCTACCAAATCCAAGGTCCGCGCGCTGGTTGAGCAAGGATGCCGAAAGATCCTCTTCTTCCCGCTCTATCCGCAATACGCGGGCGCCACGACGGCCACCGCGAATGACCAGTTCTTCCGCGCGCTCATCGACGAGAAATGGGTGCCCGAGGTCCGTACGGTCCCGGCCTATTTTGCCCGACCCAGCTATATCGAGGCGCTCGCCCAATCTGTCGAGCGCGCCTATACCGCTGCCGAGACGAAGCCGGACATCCTCGTGTGCTCGTATCACGGCGTGCCGAAACGTTATCTGCTGGAAGGCGATCCCTATCATTGCCAGTGCCAGAAAACGACGCGACTTTTGAAGGAACGGCTCGGCTGGAGCGATGTCGAGATCGTCACCACCTTTCAGTCGCGCTTCGGACCGGAAGAATGGCTGAAACCCTATACCGTTGAAGAAGTCGCTCGGCTTGCGGAGGCCGGCAAGAAGAACATCGCGATTTGCGCGCCGGCATTCTCAGCCGACTGCATCGAAACGCTCGAAGAGATCAACGAGGAAATTCGGGAAAGCTTCGAGGAAGCCGGCGGGGAACACTTCACATACATTCCCTGCCTCAACGATGACGACGTGCACATAGATGCGCTTGCCGACGCGATCAATGAAAGCCTGAAAGGCTGGGTTGAGTGATCAAACCGGCGTGCGCTGGCGGCGTTCGACGATGAATTGAGCGGCCAGGGCAACGACCGAGGCGGCAATCAGCGAAGGCAGCAGCAGGTCGGGACTGATGCGGGCAGCCAGGTATCCGATGACTGGGGCAAAGAAAATCAGGGCAAGGAAAATACGCATCCGGGGCTCCTCTGTCGATCCGTTCTTGGGGCGTTCCAGTGATATCTTATCTTTGCCACCATTGCGGCATCATTTTGGCAATTGGAACGCTTCCACAAGGGTTTCGACACCCTATCACCACATTTTGGGGTCAGATCGCAGGTTCCCGCGAATTGCCGAAGCCCCAACGAGAAACGGTCCCAGAACCTGGCTGAGACCGTTTCCAAAGCGTGTCCGAATCGCCAATGGGCGTTCGTGGTCAGATCACGAGAACCTGCGTGCCAACATTCGAGAGCGAGAACAGCTCTGCGATATGCTGGTTGTAAAGGCCGATGCAGCCGTTTGAAGAACGGCGCCCGATCTTACGCGTGTCATGAGTTCCGTGGATCCGATAGTAGGTCCAGCTCAGATACATCGCGTGCGTTCCAAGCGGATTATCCGGGCCCGGAGGCACATAGTCCGGCCAGTCGGGATTGCGTTCCTTCATCGACGGCGTGGGTCGCCAGTCAGGGCCGACCACCTTCTGAACGATCCGCGTACGACCGCGCTTGGTCAAATCTTCGGACAGCGGCACGCTGGTCGGGTAAAGCTTGTAGATCGACCGGTCGGAATTCCAGAAATGCAGCGCACGTGACGAAATATCGACCAAGATCGCGCCACCGCGCGTGCTGTCGAAATACGGCTGCCAGTCCAGAGCGCGAAAGCTCGACGCGTTTCGGCGCACCGAGGCAACGCTGTCGCGATACTCGGTCGAATTGGCCGTCTGCTGGGCAAAAGCCGGGGCCGCCGCCGCGGCAGCGGTACTGCCCAGGAAAAGTCGGCGGTTCAGTAAGGGGGAATTTTTGCCTGACACAGGGCAAGCCTCCATAGGTCCACTCGTTCGGCGGCAACATATGGAAACGCGTCACAGCGTGCAATTCACAGAAGCGTATGTTTGCCGATCTGGTTTGAACCGCGCGCAACTTGACTGTAAGGCTGTCGCGAACAGATCACATACAGGCTCAGATGTTGCGCTTTCTCATCACATTCGCCGCGCTTCTTGCGCTCGCCGCGTGCTCGACACCCGAACCCCGATTCGGAGCGGACGGGAAACCTCTGCCCCAAGTTTACCGGATTTCCAGCCGTGATACCGCCGAGATCCAGTTCCGGATGCTCGATGGCGTCAACGCGCTTCGCCAGGCCCGCGGAGCCGCACCGGTCCGCTTGAATTCTGAACTCACAGCTGCCGCTAAAACCCATTCGCAGGACATGTCGGTGCAAAA
>JAJDOD010000020.1 GCA_022340315.1 Silicimonas sp.
GTCTATTGGCTGAAGAAAGATGAAATGCAAACCGATCAGCAGGAGCAAAGAGCAGCTTAACTTACGCCAGATCTTGTCCAACAATCGGGGAGTAGCTCAACCTGGCAAGCTTCGCAGCGAGCCAATGGCGGCTTACTGCGACCAGGCAGACATCTGACGGAAAACATCAGATGACGATCTCGAGCCCGAAGCCGCAACAAAATCTGGTTTCCGAAATCGTCGCCCAAGCCGGAAAAAAGACATTCGCTGCACAGCCGCTGAATCTCGGGTGAGCTTCCAATGCAGCAATTCCTCTGACACCAGATGCTCGCTCCCGGCACTATGGTCCGTATCAATGTGTTAGTCAGTCTCTTACCGGGTACCAGTATGCGGCGTCGCTTGCATTTCGCCGAATGACGACGTGATTGTTGGCGAAGACCCGATAGGATGGACTCCATTCGCCGTCCGGCCATAATATCCGTATGTCCGCGCGCTCTGCCGTGCCGAGACCGGCGTGGATGAATCCCAGATGACCCGAGGCGTGGCCCCCTCCGACGGCCTGTTTTCGGATCAGTGTTCGGGTTCCGATCTTGATACTCACCGTTGCGCCAATGGCGTCGCGGTTCGGGCCGTCTTGCGTAATCTCTACGGCAAGCCAGTTGCCTGAGGGTACGGTGCGGTTTCCGACGGCCGTACCGGCATTTCGGAACAGGCTGGCCGGACCGCCGCGGTTCACAACCAGAAGATCGAGTTGTCCGTCCATGTTGAAGTCGTCGATGATTGCGCCGCGGCCCTTGGTCGGCAAAGCTATGCCTGCCTTCTCGCCCGCTTCAGCGAAACGGCCACTCCACTGGCCAAGCAGCAGGTTGTCCGGATCGTGGGCGGCGAAGTCTGGCATCTGTTCGACGTTGCCCTTGGCAATGAAGAGATCAAGCAGGCTGTCGTTGTTGAAGTCCGCAAACTCGGAATGCCATCCTGTGGACGGCTTCAGGTCGTCGCCGGTGTAGGGCCGGTGGGCGGTCGCACCCTTGTCGTAGGCGATGTCGCGGTAAACAGGTCTGTCGCTGTCGAAATCGTCGTCCAGCACTTGCAGCCGGGTGTCGCCCATCGAGGTGAGCGCGTATTCCGGATATCCGTCGCCGTCGATGTCGCCTTCCGCGATGCCCATGCCCCAGATGACGACGCTCTGCCAGCCGTCGCCGCGTCCATAAAGGCGGGCCGGGCGGCCAGGAGAAACCTGCCAGAGCTGCTCTTCTCCACCTCGGTAATACTGCCGGTCGTTGGTGACGCGCAATGCCGGTTCGCCGGACTTGTTCCAGTCAGTGAAAAGCATCGACAGCGCGCAGAAGCCCGGTTTCAGCGTCTGGGCGTCACCGAGCTCCGGAAGCCCGTGCTCCGGTCCCAACGCGCGGATAAGGATGTTGTCGTGGCAGGTGCCCCAAGGCGATCCGGGGGCCATTCGATCGACGTAGTTGCCGAAAGCGAGCGTCGGCCAAAGGGCCTTGGCTTCGAACGTCGCCGAGAATGCCGTGGTCCATTCGCGCCCGCCGTCGAATGCGAACTCCCTGTTGGCGTTGCGGAAACGGCAGTCGCCCTCGCCCTTGAGGAGGACGTTCTCGCCGACCCGCAGCACCACGATGTCCTTGACCCCGTCGTTGTCGATGTCGAGCGGGTAGGCGCCAGTGACCTTCTCCAGATCGCGGGGTGAAACGCCGGTATCCTGTCGTTCAAAGGTCAGTGCGCCGCCCGGCTTCGAGCGATTCATGTAGAGTGCGGCCCCGCCCTTACCGCCTGCGAGGAAGAGGTCGGGCAGCCTGTCGCCGTTGCAGTCGAAGCTCGCCGCACCGCCACCCACGAAGTACTCCCAGGGACCGCTGTAGACGTGCTCAATCCCGGCGGCAGCGGCCTCCTCGAGCATGACGGGCACGTCGGAAAGCAGGGCCTCCTCCTCGCCGCGTGCCTGTTCTGCAACGGATAGAGCCATGACGAACGTAAAGAACAAGAATGGCCTCATTCGATCACCAGCGTCTTCAAGTAGGCGATCAGGGCCCGCCGGTCCTCCTCGGGCAGGTCGACATAGAGGTCGCGTGCCTTCCGCGCTTCGCCGCCATGGGCGCGTATTGCCTCGTCGATGGTCGTCAGGTCGTTGCGGTGGCCGTAGGGTCCGGTCGATGCCAGCCCCCAAAGTTCAGTGGTCTGGAAGATGTTCCGGTCGACGAAGCGCTGCGGCAAAAGCTCGTTTCCGAAATGCGCAACTTGCTGATCGGCGATGACATGGCGCTTCAGGTCGCCGAAGAGCGGCACCATGATCTCGCCTTTCTCATTCCTTTCAAGGCGACCGGCCCAGTCGAGCTGCGCAAGATCGTAGGTCGCCGCGATTTCGACTTCAGCGGCACGCAGCGTTCCGGCGGCGTCATAGGGGCCAGGATCATCAAAGCCCAGGCTTGTGAGCGGCAGGGCAGGGACGTGACATGAACTGCATCGGGCCTGCGAAAACACTTCGGCGCCTTGCTCCGCGGCTTGCCGCCATGACTCATCTTCGGGTGCTAGTTGAACCGGAGGCGCAAGTGTCGCCTGCCAAGCAGTCATCGCAGATATCTGCGTGACGTCCAATTCATCGGCATGGCCGTCCTCGTCATAGTCGGCCTCGCCGGTCCAGCGGTTGCCGAAGCGTTCAGCCGCCTGCATGCCATGATGGTGGTTGAGGGCGTTCACCGTGAACTGCCGAAGTGACGTCATTACCCCTTTCTGACTGAACGGCCGGATGACAAGATCGGTATCGACGCCGTCTATACGTGAGAGATCCAGAATGCCGTCTGGATGCGCGACGATCCTGCCGAATTCGACACCCTTAGCCGTCAGAACCGCCTCAACTGGTTGGCCGCTCGCATGCGAGCGTTTTAGCGCCGCCGTGCGTTGAGCGTGCAGTTCTGCCGTCATTTCCCGCGCCAGCAGTTCGATCAAACCCGCGCCGAACAGGTGATTGGTCCCACGCTCGTTCGAGAACTGCGGGTCGACGTTGTCGAAATCGGCGCTTTCGAAACCTTCCGAAACGAACACGTTGGTCACAAAGTCGCCGGCTCCTCCGGCCCGGGGTACGTTGTGGCATCCGGCGCAACTGCCGGAATCGAGACCAGCCGTCCGGAAGAACATGTCCTCGGGCGGCTGCCGGCGTTTGGTCGGAATGATCGACTGTGTGGCCATCGGGCGACCGGCGCCGTCGAGCGTGGTGAACCGGGCCGAGAACAGAACCTCTCCGTAGGCGCTGAGTTCGTCCAGGTCCGTCTTTGCCAGAGTGCCGGAGAGCGCGATCTCGGGCGGCGGGGGGACCGCCCTTTCGTCGAATGGGTTGGCTTGAATCGCCGCAACCGGGAGAGCAGCCGACAGCACGGCGGCTGAGATGAAAATGTGTTTCATTCGGTGTTTTCCATGATTTTGCCGGCGCTGGTTTCATAGGAGAATAGATCGTCGAGATGCTGCAGCGAGGTCATGCGGCATCCGTCCAGAACCAACTTCTTGTCGTCGGGAAAGGAAAGGCTCTCGAGATCGCTCGAGAAGTTCCGAACGGCTGTCGTCGCCAAAACCTCGCGAATAGTCGGAAGCATGAGGTCGAGAGCTTCGGATCCATCGCCGACGAACGCAATCGGGAGAGGATCAATGATCGAGAACAGGCTGGCCAACCCGCTTCCGATCGCCAGACCCGCTGTCCGGTATGCATCGAGAGCCGCAGGCTCACCGCCTTGGGCGGCATCGGAAACCTGCGAGAGAATGTCGGGCGCAAGGTCTCCGCGAATGGCCTGTTCGCGCAGGTTGGGCCGCGCCGCGCCGATGATGGCGTAGTCTCCGGCATAGGCTTCGATGCACCCGCGGGCGCCGCATCGGCAGGTCCGTCCGAACGGCTCGAACACCATGTGCCCGAATTCGCCCGCCGACGACTTGCTGCCGTGAAACCGCGTTCCTCCGAGATAGAGCCCCATGCCGATGCCGTCGCCAAGCAGAAGCGTTGCGAAGTCCTCGTGGAACGGAAAGTCCTGGGACCAGCGCAACGCTTCGGCCATGAGGTTGCAATCATTGTCGATTGTCACCGGGACGCCAAAGGCATCGGACAGAGCGCGTTGGAAATCGACCTCGCGCTCGCGCATGATCGGCGACCAGAGCAAACGTCCGACGCTGGAGTTGGTGACGCCCTGGATGCCCATGGTGATGTGCTGCAAGGGAACATTTTTGCCGTCCTGGGCCAGGATGTTGCGCAGTTCGGCTTCAATGCATCCCAGAAACTGCGAGGCATCCATGTCCAACGCATGGACCCGCTTCGATCGTTGGCCGAGAGTTCGACCAGAATAGTCGACCAGCGCGGTTTCGAGACCCTTGACCGAGAGCGATAGTGCAATGACGGAACCTGCGGAGGGATTGGTTTCCAGAAGAACCTGAGGTCGCCCACGACCTTGCTTCCCCCCGTTTCCGGGCACCTCGCGCAGAACGCCGGAGGCGAGGAGTGTCGTTGAAATAGCCGATACCGTTGCCGGGCTGAGCCCCACTGCCGCACAGATCTCGGTCCGCGACATGGCACCGCCCTCGCGAATGGCGCTCAGAAGGGTCCTTCTGTTCTGTCGCCGGACATCGTCCGAACGGGCCACACCCGCCATAGAATGTAATCCTCCCTGCGTATCTCGTCCAAACTTTGCGTTCTTGTTGGAGACAGCGCCAAAAGATTATTGACACGTTGCGCATTTTTGGCAATTATTTTTTTCGAACCTCGAAAAAAATGCGAGGCCGAGCCGCCCTGCGGCGTAATTGAAGATGTGCCGAAGTTGGCACTGGGAGGAGAAAACATGAAAAAGTTAACTGTCGCCCTGATGGGCGCAGCATTCGTGTCGTCGGTCGCCGGAAGCGCGTTCGCGGAAGGGAAAACGATCGCGGTTTCGTGGAAGACGTTCCAGGAAGAGCGTTGGAAGACCGACGAAGCGGCGATCAAGGCCGTCGTCGAAGCCAACGGCGACTCCTACATCTCGACGGACGCTCAGACGTCCGCCCAGAAGCAGGCCGCCGACATCGAAAGCCTGATCGCGCAGAACCCGGACGTCATCATGGTCGTCGCCTACGACTCCGACGCCATCCTGCCCTCGATCCAGAAGATCAGCGACGCCGGCATCGCCGCCATCGCCTATGACGTTCAGTTCGAAGACCCGAACGCGCTCTACATCACGTTCGACAACGTCGGTGTCGGCCGGATCATCGCGCGGGAAGTCAGAAAGGCGCAGCCCGAGGGGAATTACGCCTTCATCAAGGGCGACAAGGGTGACCCGAACGCCACCTTCCTGTTTCAGGGCATGATGGAAGTTCTCAAGGACGACATCGATTCCGGCAAGATCGTCAACGTCTGCGAAACCTTCACCGACGCCTGGAAGCCGGACAACGCTCAGAAGAACATGGAACAGTGCCTGACCTCGACCAACAACGAGGTCGATGCGGTTCTCTCCGAGAACGACGGCATGGCGTCGGGCGTCGTTGCGGCGCTTGAAGCGCAGGGCATGGCCGGTATCCCGGTCGGCGGTCAGGACGGCGACCTTGCCGCCATCAACCGCGTGGCCCTCGGCACGCAGACCGTTTCGGTCTGGAAGAACGCCGTCGACCTCGGCACGGTTGCGGCGGAAGCCGCCGTGGCTCTGGCCAACGGCACGCCGATGGATCAGATCCAGGGCGTTGGCAAATTCTCGGGTGGCGCGAAAGGCGTCGAGATGAACTCGATCCTCCTCGAGCCGACGCCGATCACCAAGGACAACATCGGTGTTGCCATTGATGCCGGTCACATCAGCAAAGAACAGGCCTGCGCCGGTGTTGCCGCTGGCAGCGTTGCTGCATGTGATTAATGATACCATGCCCGGGCTTCGGCCCGGGCATACCCTGACGACGTTGACCGGACACTAAGTTCGGGCTGACGGCATGATTTTCGGGTAGTGCGTTCGGACTGGCGATAGGTGATCGCCGCCACTGGGAGGGGGTAGCCGAAATGGCGATACAAGAAACGACATCTCCGGCCAAGAAGAGCGGGAACCCGATCAAGCGGTTCATCGACGCGACGGAACTCGATACGCGTACGCTCGGCATGGTCGCGGCCCTGCTGATCGTCTGGTGCATCTTCGACATCTGGAGCGGCATCCTTCGCCCGAACGAAGGTCTGCTGGGCGGAGCTTTCCTGACCGCTCGGAACCTCTGGACCCTGCTGGTGCAATCCTCGTCCATTGCCGTCATGGCGACGGGTATGGTGCTGGTCATTGTCATGCGCCACATCGACCTCTCGGTTGGCTCGATGCTGAGCCTCGTTGCAGTCGTGACCGCCGTTGTTCAGGTGTTCATCCTCGGACCGAACCTGGGCGTCGGACATCCTGCGATCTGGATCATCGGTGTGATCGTGGCGCTGTCACTTGGTACCGCGATTGGCGCCTTCAACGGGTTTCTGATTGCCTACCTGCAGATCCCGGCCTTCATCGTCACGCTGGGCGGCCTCATCGCCTTCAGCGGCATGGCGTTCCTGGTCGCAAAGGGCGTTACCGTTGCGCCGCTGGACAAGACCTTCAAGATAATCGGCGGTAACACGCCCGAGGGCTGGTTCGGTCCGGGCCTTAGCTGGGCGCTGGCTTTGGTGGCCTGCATCGTCATCGTCAT
>JAJDOD010000051.1 GCA_022340315.1 Silicimonas sp.
GCGCCCTCGATGGGCGGCGCCTTGGGGCGTTCGCCATCCGCGACGGTCAGGGCGTCAAGCGGCAGGGTGGCGAGGGTGTCGCGCATGGCCGGTCTCCGTGAGGTTTCATGAGGGGCTTTCACTAGGTCTTAGCGGCGCGGCGCGGAATGTCAAAAACGGCCTCGTTTCGCCCGCGGGGCTGGGCTAAGACTCCCGCCATGAAGCTTTTCGTCACGCCCATCTACCGCGCCACGCTCGACACCGACCCAACCGAGCTTGAGGCCGCGTGCCTGTCGATTGCCGATGATGACGAGGCCGGGCAGCGCTGGTGCGAGGAGCAGGGTTATCCGGGGTATACAAGCTATGCCAGCCTTTCGGATCTGCCGTGGCGGTTCCCGGTCTTCGAGGCGTTGAAGACGGGCCTGGATGCCCATGCGCAAGGATTTGCCAAGCAGTTGCATTTCGACCTGGGCGAGGGGCGGCTTGAACTGGAGGACCTGTGGATCAACATCCTGCCCGAGGGCGGAATGCACGCGAGCCATATCCACCCCTTGTCAGTGATCTCGGGCACGACCTATGTGGCGATGCCCGAGGGGACGAGCGCGCTGAAGCTGGAAGACCCGCGCCACGCGATGATGATGGCCAGCCCGCCGCGCCGCAAGGACGCGCCTGAGGAACTGCAGCCCTTCGTTTACGTGAAGCCCAAGGTGGGCGAGGTGCTGATGTGGGAAAGCTGGCTGCGTCACGAAGTGCCGATGAACATGAGCGAGGACGAGCGGATCAGCGTGAGCTTCAACTACAAGTGGGTGGATTAACCATCCGTTCGGCATGGCGCGCTAGAAGGCGCGCATGATCATGCTCGATATCTACTGGCGCGAGATCCTTATCGCTTCGCTGACGTTGCTGACCGTGTGGCTGCTGCTCAAGACCGATCGGTTGCGCGCGGTAGTCCTGCTGTTCGGCGCCCTTGCGATCTGGACAGCGGCAGTGATGGAACAGACGCCCGTGCGGACATTGGCAGGTCTGCAGGAAAAAGCGCACGCGGTGGTGTTCCGCGTGCGCGACATGGCCGGGCTGCGCTGACGGGTCAGCCGATGGCGACCGCGCGCACGTCGTCGTCGATCTTGTCGGTGTACTGCGCGAAGTTCTCGGCGAACATGGCGACCAGCTTGGCGGCCTGCGCGTCGTAGGCCTTCTTGTCGTCCCAGGTCCGGCGCGGGTCGAGCAGGATGTCGGGAACCGCGGTCGCCTTGACGCTGACCGGCACCTCGAAGCCGAAGTTCGGATCCTTGCGGAACGGCGCGTCTTCCAGGCTGCCGTCAAGCGCGGCCGTCAGAAGCGCGCGCGTGGCCTTGATCGGCATCCGCGACCCGGTGCCGAATGCGCCGCCGGTCCAGCCGGTGTTGACCAGCCAGCAGGTGGTGCCGTGGCTGGCGATCTTGTCCTTCAGAAGCTTGCCGTAAACTTCCGGGCGACGCGGCATGAAGGGCGCGCCGAAACAGGTCGAGAATGTCGGCTGCGGCTCGGTCACGCCACGCTCGGTCCCGGCGACCTTGGCGGTGAAGCCGGAGAGGAAGTGATACATCGCCTGCGCCGGCGTCAGGCGCGCGATCGGCGGCAGCACCCCGAAGGCGTCGCAGGTCAGCATGATGACGTTCTTTGGATGCCCGCCCAGCGCCGTCTCGGAGGCGTTGGAGATATAGTGCATCGGATAGGCGCAGCGCATGTTGGCGGTCAGGCTGTCGTCGTCGAAGTCAAGTTCCTTGGTCTCGGGATCGTAGACCATGTTCTCGATCACCGTGCCGAACCTGGTGGTGGTGTCGTAGATCTCGGGCTCGGCCTCGCGGCTGAGGTTGATGGTCTTGGCGTAGCAGCCGCCTTCGAAGTTGAACGAGCCGTTATCCGACCAGCCGTGTTCGTCGTCGCCGATCAGCACCCGGTTGGGATCGGCGGAGAGGGTGGTCTTGCCGGTGCCGGAGAGCCCGAAGAACACCGCGGTATCGACGCGGTTGCCGGGAGCGTGGTTGGCCGAGCAGTGCATCGGCATGACGCCTTTACCGGGCAACAGGTAGTTAAGAAGCGTGAAGACAGACTTCTTGTTCTCGCCCGCGTATTCGGTGTTCGCAATCAGGATCATCTTCTTGTCGAAGTTCATCGCGATCACGGTTTCGGAGCGGCAGCCATGCTTCTTCGGGTCGGCCTTGAAACTCGGGCAGTTGATGACGGTAAACTCGGGCGCGAAGCTGTCGAGTTCATCGCGGTCGGGGCGCCGCAGCATGTGGCGGATGAAAAGCGAGTGCCAGGCAAGCTCGGTCACCAGCCGCACGTCGAGCCGGTACTCGGGATCGGCGCCGGCATAAAGGTCCTGCACGAAGTAGTCGCGACCCTTCATATGTTCGAGCATGTCGGCTTGAAGCTGGTCGAACGCGTCCGGTTCCATTGCGGCGTTGGCGTCCCACCAGATGCTGTCGGCAACGCTGGCCGTCTTGACGATGTGCTTGTCCTTGGGCGATCGCCCGGTGAACTTGCCGGTCGAGACGAGGATCGCGCCGCCCTGGCCCAGTTCACCTTCCTTTCGGCAAAGCGCGTGGGCGATAAGATCGGGCTCGATCAGGTTGTAATAGGCCTCTCCCAGCCCGCTGATCCCCTGATGTTCAAGTGTATGTTGCGGATTGACCCGGCCCTGACCCATACCATTGCTCCCCTTGGCAGCGTTGCACCCGATATCGGGCGCCAACTGGCGTCGATGGGCCGGTTATGCGTCCTGTACGAGACCTTGAACAGTCAGTTAGCGCCACCAAGTCCTTGAATTTTCACAGTTAGCGCCACCATCCCGCCCGAGCATGCCGAAACTGCGGCAAATTAGCCATTCTTCAACCCAAATTCCGTTCTTCTAGCGTGGCGAATGATGATGATTCGCACATTATTGTTGAAAAACCCTACGGCAGACATGAAGATGCCCGAAAAATGACATCATAAAACGCGTCATTCTCAAGGCGTGTATGAGCAGTAAAGGAATAACGCATGTCCAGGATCGCGCTGGTCGATGACGACCGGAATATTCTGACGTCCGTCTCCATGACACTCGAAGCCGAGGGTTTTGAGGTCGAGACGTATAACGACGGTCAGGCCGCCCTCGACGCCTTCAACAAGAAGCTTCCCGACATGGCGGTGTTCGACATCAAGATGCCCCGGATGGACGGGATGGACCTGCTTCAGCGGGTGCGCCAGAAAACCTCGATGCCGGTGATCTTCCTGACTTCGAAGGACGATGAAATCGACGAGGTTCTTGGTCTGCGCATGGGCGCCGACGATTACGTGAAGAAGCCGTTCTCGCAGCGCCTTCTGGTCGAACGCATCCGGGCGCTTCTGCGCCGCCAGGAAGTGATCGCGGGCGACGGCGAAGGCGCCGAGGTCGACCAGGCCCAGGTGATGACGCGGGGCAACCTGCGGATGGATCCGCTGCGCCATTCGGTAACGTGGAAGGGTCTCGACGTGTCGCTGACGGTGACCGAGTTCCTGCTTTTGCAGGCACTGGCACAACGGCCCGGCTTCGTGAAGTCGCGCGATCAGCTGATGGACGTGGCCTATGATGACCAGGTCTATGTCGACGACCGGACCATCGACAGCCACATCAAGCGGCTGCGAAAGAAGATGCGTATGGTCGATGACGATTTCTCGGCGATCGAAACCCTTTACGGTATCGGGTATCGTTACAACGAAGAATAGATGACCACGGTGGGGGTCAGTATGGACGGCGGCAGGCCGGCCAAACACGCAGAAGTCGTCCTTGGCGAGGATTGGATCGGCGGCGATGCAGCCGCCGAAACCCAGGCCCGCGCGAAGCGCGAGCGGCGTGGCGTCATTGCCATGAACCGCTCGCCGCTGGCGCGCAAGATCATCACGTTCAACCTGCTCGCGATCCTCGTGCTGGTTTGTGGCGTGCTGTTTCTCAACCCGTTTCGCGACAGCCTCGTGTTCCAGCGCGAGAAAGCCATCCTTGGCGAAGCCGAGTTGATTTCGGATTTTCTTGGCCGTCAGTTCGCCGAAGACGGGGCCGTGGGAGACCTGCGCAGCCCGCAGGCCGATCTTCTTGGGTTGCTGTCGGGAATCGAGCTGACCTCGGCCGCTTCCCTCTTCGTCTATGATCGCGACGCGCAGCTTGTCACTTCAATCGACTATGCCGGACGATCGGGTGCACTTGCCGCGATGGACCCCTCGGACCGTTCCACAATGATCACCGACACGCTGGACGCGATCTGGATGGGCGTCGCCCGGCTTCTGGGTCACGATGTCGGGCGCCCGGCGGTCGAAACCGACAATGCGCAACTGGTCCTGGGCCTTGTCGCGCCGGCTCTGCAAAATGGCACGCAGGTCCGCACCTCGCATGACCTTTATGGCAGTACGATTTTCGCGGTCGCTACCCCCGTCACGCAGGGCGATGCGCCCATTGGTGTTGTCGCCATTGCCAGCGCGGCGGGCGAGATCGACGGGCTGGTGCGGGCTGAACGCGAGCAGATCCTTCAGATGTTCGTCATCGCGATTCTCGTCTCGGTCGGCCTCAGCCTTGTCCTGGCCTCGACCATCGCCAACCCATTGTCGGACCTTGCCGCCGCGGCCGAGATCGGACGCGAGCGGAACGCGCGCAAGTTCAGCCCAAGCCGCGTCCGCATTCCCGACCTGACGGCGAGACCGGACGAGATCGGCCGGCTCTCGGGCGCCCTGCGGGGCATGGTCGCGGCGCTTTACGACCGGATCGACGCCAATGAGCAGTTCGCGGCGGATGTCGCGCACGAGATCAAGAACCCCCTGGCATCGCTCCGCTCGGCGGTGACGTCGCTCAGACGCGCAAAGCGCGAGGATCACCGCGAAAAGCTGCTCAACGTGATCGAGCATGACACGGTTCGCCTCGACCGGCTGGTAAGCGACATCTCTAATGCATCGCGGCTCGACAGCGAACTGGTCAAGGAAGATGAGAAACCCTTCGATCTTCTGCACATGATCGGCAATCTGGCCGAGTATCTCGGCAACGAGGCGCGCGAGAAGGGCGTCGATTTCATCACCGACATGCCCTCGGACCCGATCGTGATCGAAGGGTTGGAGAGCCGGCTGGCTCAGGTATTCGTGAACCTGCTGTCGAACGCCATATCGTTCTGCGAGGATGGCGACGCGATCCGCATCTGGGTGCGCAAGCGCGAGAACCGCGTGCTGATCGTGGTCGAGGATACCGGTCCCGGCATCCCCGAACAGGCGCTGACAAAGATCTTCAACCGGTTCTACACCGAGCGTCCGGTCGACCATTTCGGCAACAACTCCGGCCTCGGCCTCGCCATCTCGAAGCAGATCGTCGAGGCGCATGGCGGCGTGATCTGGGCCGAGAACATCCGACCCACCGATGCCGATGTCACCTCGGAACCGCTCGGTGCGCGTTTCGTTGTCGGCCTGCCGGTCTGACGACATCACATGCCCGGGCCGCACCATGCTTCTGCCGTCGCCTTCGACGGCCGCGGCGTCCTGCTGACCGGTCCCTCCGGAAGCGGCAAGTCTATGCTGGCTCTCGAGTTGATTGCGCTGGGCGCCGTTCTTGTGGCGGATGATGGGGTGATCCTGTCCAACCGCGATGGCGGTCTCTGGATGGAAGCGCCCATGCCAATCTCCGGCCGCATCGAGGCGCGGGGACTGGGCATCCTCGCGACCCATGCCGCGCCCGCCTTCGCCGCCTTGGTCGTCGACATGGCCGAGGTCGAGACGGCGCGGATGCCGGAGCGGCGCGAGATCACGCTCGAAGATGTGACCTTGCCGCTGCTGCGAAGGGTTGAGAGCCCGGCCTTCGCGTCTATGTTACGTGTCTATCTTTCAACGGGAAAAGCGGAATGACGGCAGGCCAGTCCAGTGCGCGCGTCGTGATCGTCACCGGGGCTTCCGGCGCCGGGCGGACGACCGCGATCAACGCGTTCGAGGATATCGGCTTCGAGACGATCAACAACATCCCCCTCAACCTTCTTGAACGGGTGTTCGAAGGACCGGCACAGCTGCCTCCGATGGCCATCGGGATCGACGTACGAAACCGGGATTTCTCGGTCGATACCGTCGTCTCGGTCATCGACCGGATCGAGGCGGTGCCGGAGATCGACGCCGAGATGCTGTTTCTCGACTGCCGCGCCGATGTGCTCGTGCGCCGGTACTCCGAGACCCGCCGGCGCCACCCGCTTGCACCGGACGAAGCCCCGGAGGCAGGGATTGACCGGGAACACGAGATCCTCGTGCCGCTTCGCGACCGGGCCGAACACCTTGTCGACACAACCGAGATGACGCCGCACCAGCTGAAGGCCGAGATCGGGCGTCTCTTCGGCGGCGAGGGCTTCGACGACCTCGTGGTGTCGATCGACAGCTTCTCGTACAAGCGCGGCTTGCCGCGCGGCGTCGACATGATTTTCGATGTCCGGTTCCTGAAGAACCCGCATTGGGAGCCTGCGCTGAGGCCGCTCGACGGCCGGTCCGGCGAGGTCGCCGCCTTCGTTGCCTCGGACGGCCGGTACGCCCCCTTCTTCGACCGGGTGTCCGATCTGGTCCTGTCGCTGCTTCCGGCCTTCAAGGCCGAGGGCAAGACGCATCTGGCCGTCGGCTTCGGGTGTACCGGGGGGCAACACAGATCGGTTGCCGTTGCGGAAAACCTTGCCAAGACCCTTGCAGAGCAGGGATGGCGGGTGTCAACTCGGCATCGGGAATTGGAACGGCGCGGCAGGGGTCAGCCGCGTCCTGAGGGGTAAGGCCGAGTGATCGGTATCGTCATCGTGGCACATGGGGGGCTGGCGGCCGAGTATCTGGCCGCCGTCGAGCATGTGGTGGGCAAGCAGAGCGGCATCCGTGCGATCTCGATCGAACCCGACCATGACCGCATCAAGAAACAGGCCGAAATCTGCGCCGCCGCGGACAGTGTCGATGCCGGCGATGGCGTCGTGGTCGTCACGGACATGTTCGGCGGCTCTCCGTCCAACCTTTCGCTTCGTGCCTGCAGTCCGGATGATCGGAAGATCCTCTACGGCGCCAACCTTCCGATGCTGATCAAGCTGACGAAACTGCGCCACAAGCCGATCGGCTATGCCGTCGAGGCCGCACTTAAGGCGGGACGCAAGTATATCGACAGTTTCGATGGCGGGGGATGACGTGCTATGTCGGGTAACATGACGCGCGTGCTGACAATCGTAAACGAGAAGGGTCTGCACGCGCGGGCGTCGGCCAAGCTCGTCGAACTGGTCGAGGGTTTCGATGCGGAGGCCGAGGTTTCGAAGGACGGTCTGTCGGCCACGGGTGACAGCATCATGGGGCTTCTGATGCTTGCCGCGTCGCGCGGAACCACGATCGAGGTGACGACCAAGGGCGCGGAAGCAGGGGCGCTTGCCGATGCCATCGAGGCGCTGGTTGCCGACAAGTTCGGCGAGGACATGTAGGCGTGGCGCAACTTACCAATACGCCGGGTGATGACACTTCTCAGGACGGGTACATTCCCTACGACAAGCGCCGGTTGAGCTATGCCAACACGTTCCCGAACCCCGCCAAACGCGGGGTCATCCGCACGATGGAATGGGCGACCGGAAAACTGACCCTTCTGCGGCTGATCCGGAAATTCGAGCGCCAGGGTGTCGAGACCGGGCAAAGCTTCTGGTCGCACGCCCTAAAGGTCATGGGCATCGCGCTTGAGACACCGGCAGGTGAGATCGCGCGGATTCCCGCAACCGGTCCGGTGGTGATCGTGGCAAACCACCCGCACGGGCTGGTGGATGGCATGGTGATGGCCGAATTGATCGGGCGCGTGAGGACGGACTACAAGATCCTGACCCGGTCGCTTCTGACCGGTATTCCCGAGATCGCCCAGTTCACGATTCCCGTGCCCTTTCCGCATGAAGAGAATTCGATCCCAAAGAGCCTCGAGATGCGCAAGGTCGCGATGGCGCACCTGGCCCAGGGTGGCGTGATCGCGCTTTTCCCGGCAGGTGGCGTCGCGGCTTCGAAGACCTGGTGGGGGCCCGCGATCGACAACGAGTGGAGCCCGTTTACCGCGAAGATGATCCTGAGATCGGGCGCCACGGTGGTGCCGATCCGGTTCCCCGGCGCCAACAGCCGCGCCTACCAGATCGCGGACAAGATCAGCCCGACGATCCGGCAGGGCTTGCTGTTGCACGAGGTCGTGCATGCGCTGAACCGGTCGCAACGCCCTCATGTCGGCCTGCCTTTCGACCCCGAGGACATCGCTTCACGCGCCGCCGCGCCACGCGAGTTGATGGCGTGGATGCGGGAGGAAACGCTTTCGCTCGGGGCTTGACCGCAGGAACTTTCAGACCACCCCCGCCAGTCTCTACGGAAGAAACCTGAGCCTAGCGGGTCGGCACCGGCGGATCCTGCCGGTAATCATAGAAACCGCGATCGGTCTTGCGCCCCAGCCATCCGGCCTCGACATATTTCGTCAGAAGCGGGCAGGGGCGGTACTTGGTATCCGCCAGCCCTTCATGCAACACGTTCATGATCGCCAGGCAGGTGTCGAGCCCGATGAAATCGGCCAGCTCAAGTGGCCCCATCGGGTGATTGGTCCCCAGTTTCATGGCGCTGTCGATGGACGAGACCGAGCCGACGCCCTCGTAGAGCGTATAGACCGCCTCGTTGATCATCGGCATCAGGATGCGGTTGACGATGAAGGCGGGGAAGTCTTCGGAACTGGACGCTGTCTTGCCGATCCTTTCGACAACGCCAAGACAGGTCTGGTAGGTCGCTTCGTCGGTCGCAATGCCGCGGATCAGTTCGACCAGTTGCATCACCGGCACGGGGTTCATGAAGTGGAAGCCCATGAACTTCTCGGGTCGATCCGTGCGGCTTGCCAGACGGGTGATCGAGATTGACGAAGTGTTCGAGGTCAGGATCGTGTGCGGCTCCAAGTGCGGGACGAGATCCTCGAAGATCGCGGCCTTCACGGTCTCGCGTTCGGTCGCGGCCTCGATCACCAGGTCGGTCGGTCCGAGATCGGCGAGTTTCAGCGTCGTCGTGATCCGTGCGAGTGCCGCCGCCTTGTCCTCGGCGCTGATCTTCTCGCGCGAAACCTGGCGGTCGAGGTTGGCGTCGATGAGCGTCAGCGCCTGGTCCAGCGCATCCCGGCTGATATCGTTCATCAGCACTTCGTAGCCCGCAAGCGCGAAGACATGTGCAATCCCGTTGCCCATCTGCCCCGCGCCGATAACGCCGACCTTCCTGATTTCCATGTGACTGCCTTCCCGGGTTGCTGGCGGGACCATAGGCGGTGCGGAGACATCGTTGCAAGGGCAGGAGATGTCTAAAATGCCTTGTTTAGCTTTATCTCAATGCCTTGGTCCGAAACAGGTCCCGCAGATGACGAGGAGCGGCCATGCACGCACTCAGGGACACATTTGGATTTGGTCAGCCGGACCCCGGACTGGACTATGGCTTGTGCGAACTCGAAGGCTCCAGGCTGATGTTCCGCGGACCGATGCCGGACTTCCATCACCGTTACATCGCGATTCTCGGCGGTAGCGAAACCTTCGGAAAGTATGTCGCCACGCCCTATTCGGCATTGCTGGCAGACTGGCTCGGCGTGGATACCGCGAACCTGGGCGTGGTCCACGCCGGTCTCTCGCTGTTCAGCGAGGAACACGTTCTGCTCGACATCGCCTCGAAGGCCGAAGTGACCGTGCTGCAGGTGCTGGGTGCGCAGAACATGTCGAACCGGCTATACCAGGTTCATCCGCGGCGGAACGACCGGTTCCTTGGCGCGTCAAAGGCGTTGCGCGTCATCTTTCCCACGGTCGACTTCTCGCAGATTAATTTCACCGGACACCTGCTCGGCACCCTGCGCGAAGCGTCGCCAACCGGCTTCGAGGTGGTGGTGAGCGAGTTGAAGATCGCCTGGATGCAGCGCATGCGCCGGGTGCTTGAGGCGATACGCGGCGACGTGCTGTTGCTCAGGATCGCCACGCCCGAGGACGAGTGGCAATTCGTTGACGACACCATGATCCGCGAGCTTCAGCGGCAGGTTGCCGGCGTCGTCGAAATGGCGGTAACCGGCGGCACGCTCGACGGCATGATCTTTCCCGAAGGCGAAAGGAATGCGGCGGCGAAGCTTCCCGGACCGTCCGACCATCACCGCATGGCCGAGGCATTGCTGCCCGCCCTGTCCGACATCCTGGGGCATCCGGGCCAGACGCGGGGTCAGGCCCGGAGCACGCGTTACAGCTTTTCGACCAGTTCCGGCACGGCGGTGAACAGGTCGGCCACAAGGCCGTAATCGGCGACCTGGAAGATCGGCGCTTCCTCGTCCTTGTTGATCGCGACGATGATCTTGCTGTCCTTCATGCCAGCCAGGTGCTGGAT
>JAJDOD010000093.1 GCA_022340315.1 Silicimonas sp.
CCTCCCGCCTTGTCGAGCGCTGGTGGATGGTCTGATCCCGCAAACGAAAGCCCCGCCGTCTCCGGCGGGGTTCCATGATCTCAATCGTCCGAGGGCAGCCTAACCGTTCGCCGCATCCGCCACGACCTGCCGCCGCGCGCCAAGCTCCTCGGCCACCAGGAACGCCAGTTCCAGCGCCTGAGACGCGTTCAGCCTGGGATCACAAGCGGTGTGGTACCTATCCGACAGGTCCTCGTCCGTGACCGCCCTGACACCGCCGGTGCACTCGGTCACGTCCTTGCCGGTCATCTCGAAATGCACGCCGCCGGGGATGGTGCCCTCGGCCCCGTGCACCTGGAAGAACTCGCGCACTTCGCGCAGCACGGAATCGAAGGGCCGCGTCTTGTACCCCGAGGACGATTTGATCGTGTTCCCGTGCATCGGATCACAGGTCCAGAGCACGTTCGCGCCCTCGTCCTGAACCGTCTTGATGAGACGCGGCAGATGCTCGCCCACCTTGCCCGCGCCAAAGCGCGCGATCAGCGTCAGCCGGCCGGCCTCGTTCTCCGGGTTCAGCTTGGCCATCAGCACCTTCAGGTCCTCCGCCGTCGTCGTCGGCCCGCATTTCAACCCGATCGGGTTCGCAACACCACGCGCGAACTCGACATGCGCGCCGTCGGGCTGCCGCGTGCGGTCGCCGATCCAGATCATGTGGCCCGAACCCGCAATGGTCTGGCCGGAGGTCGAATCCACCCGCGTCAGCGCCTCTTCATATTCCAGGAGCAGCGCCTCGTGGGAGGTATAGAAATCGACCGTCCCCAGTTCCGAGTTGGTCGCCGCCGTCATGCCGGCCGCGGCCATGAAATCGAGCGTATCCTGGATACGGTTTGCAATGTCGCGGTACTTCTCCGCCTCGTCCCGCTCGGTGAAGCCCAGCGTCCAGGAATGCACCCGGTGAACGTCGGCGAAGCCGCCTTTCGAGAAGGCGCGCAGCAGGTTCAGAGACGCCGCCGCCTGCGTATAGGCCTGCAGCATCTTCTCGGGCGCCGGAATGCGCGCCTCGGGCGTGAACTCCAACTCGTTGATGATGTCACCGCGGTAGGACGGCAACTCGACGCCATCCTTCACCTCGGTCGGCGCGCTCCGCGGCTTGGCGAACTGCCCCGCCATCCGGCCCACCTTCACCACCGGCACCTTGGCGCCATAAGTCAGCACCATCGCCATCTGCAAAAGCACCTTGAAGGTGTCGCGGATGTTATCCGCCGAAAATTCGGCAAAGCTCTCGGCACAATCGCCGCCCTGCAAAAGGAACGCCTCGCCCCGCGACGCGGCCCCCAGCTTCTTCTTCAGCAACCGCGCCTCGCCCGCAAAGACAAGCGGCGGATACTTGCGAAGCTGAGCCTCGACAGCCGAAAGGCGCTCTGCATCCGTATAGTCCGGCATCTGCACCCGCGGCTTCTCGCGCCAACTGGATTTCTGCCATTCACCCATGATCTTGTCCTCGGTCGAAAGTTTGCGACGCCCGGTTATAGGGGAATCGCCAGCGGTTGAAAACCGTAAGAATCCGCCGGGTCCAGACATTCGGGAACGCCCCGAGATGCCCGGCAGAGCTTGTGGAAGACGAAAGTTTCGTGTTGTTTTGACGACAGAGAATGTCGCAAAGGACCCCTGCGATGGCCGATTTTCCGGTACAGACCATCGAACTTGCCAAGCAGGACAAGCCCCGCAGGTTCGTTTTTGTCCTTCTCGACCAGTTCACCCTGCTCTGCTTTTCCTGCGCCGTCGAAAGCCTGAGGATTGCCAACCGGATGGCCGGACAGGCCCTCTACGAATGGCAGGTCGTCGGCGAAGGCGGCAAGACCGCGACCTGTTCCGCGGGCATCGAGTTCAAGCTCGACGGAGACCTGGGCGAGACCAGCCGCGACGACACCATCGTGCTTTGCGGCGGCATCGACGTCGCCGGCGCCACTACGAAGACACTCCTCAACTGGCTCAGGCGCGAGGCCCGGCGCGGCGTCTCGATGGGCGGGCTCTGCACCGCCGGTCACAGCCTTGCAAAGGCCGGGTTGCTCAACGGCAAGAAGGCGACCATCCACTGGGAAAACCAGGACAGCTTCATCGAGGAATTCGAGGACGTGACGCTCACCAAGTCCGTCTTCGTGGTCGACGGCAAGACCTTCACCACGGCAGGTGGCACGGCCTCGATCGACCTCATGCTCAAGTTCATCGCCGACGATCATGGCGAGGAACTGGCAAGTGCGGTCGCCGACCAGCTGATCTACACCACCATCCGCACCGACCAGGACACCCAGCGCCTTTCGGTGCCGACACGCATCGGCGTCCGCCACCCGAAGCTATCTTCGGTCATCCAGATGATGGAACAGCATATCGAGGAACCGATCAGCCCCTCCCTTCTGGCCAAGAAGGTCGGCATGTCCACCCGCCAGCTCGAACGTCTCTTCCGCCGCTACCTCAACCGCAGCCCAAAGCGCTACTACATGGAACTCAGGCTGCAAAAGGCCCGCAACCTGCTGATGCAGACGGACATGAGCGTGATCAACGTCGCACTTGCCTGCGGCTTCACTTCGCCCTCGCACTTTTCCAAGTGCTACCGGGCGCAGTACAACACCACTCCTTACCGCGAACGCGGTGCCCATGCCGCGCGTCTGGCGATCTGAGATGACGGCCGAGATGAATTTCCTGACCGACCCGTTCCTGATCGAGCCGTCCCTGTTCAATGGACCCGTTCTCGTCACCGGAGCCGGTGGCTGCATAGGCGCCTGGACAACAGCCATTCTTCACCGGTCCGGCGTCGACGTCATTGCCTTCGATCTTCTGGATGACCGCCGGCGGCCCGGGCTTCTGCTCGGGGACGATGCGGATGCCCTGACCTGGGAGGCGGGAGATGTTGCCTCGTCAGGCGTCGTCAGGACCATCGCCGAGCGTCACAATGTGCAGGCCGTCATTCACCTCGCGGGTCTAACCATCCCATTTTGCATCGCCGACCCCGCGCTCGGCGCAAGAGTGAACGTGGAAGGTACGATCAATATCCTGGAAACCGCCCGCGCCCTGAAACTGAAACGGCTGGCCTATGCCAGTTCGGCGGCGGTGCACGGAATGCCACCCGGCGGCCCCAATCTTTCGACTCTCTACGGCGCCTACAAGCTTGCGAATGAGCAGACCGCGAAGGTCTACGCGCTTGACTGGGGCGTGCCCTCGGTCGGGATACGCCCCAATGTCGTCTACGGGGTCGCACGCGACTCGGGCATGTCGGCTCGGTTCTCGATCGGCATCGCGGAAGCGGTGCTCGGCAATGCCCATGACATACCCTACACCGGGCCGCTCAGCTTTCTCTACGCCGGAGAAGCCGCCTCGGCCTTCATCGCGGCGGTGTCGCGCGATGGCGAAGACGCCCATGCGTTCGACCTGAACGGACCGACGGAGGATGTGGGAAAAGCGCTCGAGATGCTTCGCGAGTTTATCCCCGAACATCGGATCACGTCATCTGGCGAACCGATGGCCATCCCCCCGGATCTCGATGATGCCCCCATTCGATCTCATCTCGGCCCCTATCCCGCCGTATCGACACGCGACGGCATCGAAGCCACGTTCCGGGCGTTCACCTCTCTGAAGACTGCCGGGCAATTGGCCGCGTATTCTCCATAGTCGCGCACGGTCAAACCGCCTGGCGGGTCAATCTCGCCTCTCCTTCAGCCCGCGCAGCACCTCCGACCAATGCCTGTCGAGCGAGAAGATCCATTCATCGGGATGCGCGCGCAGCAACTCCTCAAGCGCCGAGACCCAGGCCTGGGTTGTTTCCACCGGGTCTTCGGTTGGCGTGATTTCCCGCCCCAGGACAAGCGAGATCTTCTCGGGGGTCTGCGTCACCGTCACCGGAATGATCGGCACCCCGGCCTTGGCGGCAAACCGTGCAGGCCAACCCGCAATCCCGATCGGCTGATCGAAGGCACGCGCACGCACCAGGTCGCCAGCGACCTCGACAGGCGCATCCTCCGGCGGCGCATTCCGGATGCGGTCAACGGTGCCGATGACGATCCGGCCATCCTTCAGAGCCTTCAGGACCTTTCTCGCCACCAACGTCGGGTTGGCCGTCCGCACCTCGAAGAACTCGCTCCCAAGGTTCTCGTAGATCTCATGCTCCGACGCGGCCCGCCGCGGGTTCTGCGTGGCGCGCACCAACGCCAGCACCGGGTAATGCCGCGCCAGCCCGCGCCCCATCGCGAGCGAGGCGTGGGTATGCGGAATGGCCAGCACCACGCCGCCCTTCTCAAGAAGCGCATCGAGCCGCGCCTTCTCGGGAAAGTCGAACATCGCGTCGATGGCATCGGTATGGCCGTGGCGCACCTGCTCGATCCGGTTTATGCCGAGGAGAAACCCCCGTACATAGTCCCGGAACAGGCGCGTCGTGTCGTCCCGACCGACATGGCGCGCAAGTGCCTCGAACGTCGCGCGCACCTTGCTGTTCGGCAAACGGTACGCAATCCAGAGAACCGCGCCGAAGATGCCGTAGCCGATCTTGCGCACCGGCATCGACCGCCGCGCCAGCCAGGCCGCGAAAATATCGTAGGCGACCCAAATCCGATCCTTCGTCTTGGTGAAACTCATCCTTCAGCCCCCAGAACGGCGCGCATGATCCGACAGTTATCCCGGCCCGGCGATCCGGTTGCAAGGAATGCGCGCAATCGGCCAGATCCCGGCTCTGCCGTCGCGTGCATTCCAACGCAATGCAAGATCACTGCATTGCCAGGCAGCTTTACTTGAGCGGTTTGCAGACAGCCAGCTATGATTCCCTCCACTGATCGGCCACCAGGCCGGCAGCAACCAAGACTGGGGGAATTCAATTGAAAAACATACTTTTGGGCACAGCGGCATGCTTACTGTTTCTGGGTGCCACGCCACTCTTCGCCGATACCGAAGCCACCAGAGAAGTCGTGACGACACACCTACGAGGCGTCGGGCAGTTGGATGTCGATGCCGCCGTCGCACCGTACTCCGATGACGCGACCCTGATCATTTCCGAGACGGTCTACCACGGCCCGGACGAGATCCGCGGGTTCTACGAGGAATTCTTCGCCGAATTCTCGCAACCCGGCATCTCGATGGAGACCGAGGGCATGGTGATCGACGGCAATATTGCCATGAGCACCTGGAACGCCGAGTCGCCCGACAACATCTACGAATTCGGCACCGACACCTACATCGTCGAGAACGGGATGATCGTCAGTCACACGATGGCCGCCCGGATCACGCCCAAGTAGCAAGCCGCTCCGGCTTCGCTCGCATCCTTTTTCCCGAGGCCGGCCAAGCTGGTCGGCCTGCCCGTTCCCTCGCATCCGTCATCAGGTTTTCCAGGTGTGCGGAGAAGGCGCTCATGTCTGTACCGCATACATGCCCAACCCGTCTTCACTCCGCCGCAACGATCCACTAGCGTCCGCGTCATGGAAACGACCCAGCACGACAGCGCCTATTCCTGGACGCGCCTTGCGATCAGCCTCGGGCTGAGCGTCGTGGGGTCCATCGGCATGTGGGCGGTGATCGTCGTTCTGCCCGCGATGCAGGCCGATTTCGGTGTCTCGCGCAGCGACGCGACGCTGCCCTATATCGGCTGCATGCTGGGGTTTGCGGCTGGCAATCTGATGCTCGGCCGCGCCGTCGACCGCTGGGGAATCACCCCGGTTCTCGCCGCCTCGGCGATTGCCCAGGCCATCGGCTTCGCGCTCTCGGCACTCACACCCTCGATCGTGATCGTGTCCGTCCTTCACCTGCTGCTCGGGCTTGGCGCGGCCGCCAGCTTCTCGCCGCTGATCGCGGACCTCTCGCACTGGTTTCTCCGACGCCGGGGGATCGCGGTCGCCATCGCCGCCAGCGGCAACTACCTGGCGGGCACCGTCTGGCCCCGGCCCATCGCCTGGGTGATGGAGGGCAATGGCTGGCAGGGCGCCTACCTCGCGCTCGCCGTGCTTATCGTGGCGGTGGTCCTGCCCGGTGCATTCCTGCTGAGACGCCGGATCGACGAGGCCTCGACCGCGCGCGCCACCGATGCGGCGGCCTCCCGCGCCGCTTCCATCCGTATCTCGCCCCGTGCCCTGCAGGCCCTGCTTGCCGTCGCGGGCGTGTCTTGTTGCGTCGCCATGTCGATGCCGCAAGTCCATATCGTGGCGCTCTGCATCGACCGCGGTTTCGGCCCCCAGGCCGGCGCCGAGATGCTCAGCCTGATGCTCGCAGGAGGCGTCGTCTCGCGGCTGGCATTCGGGGCCCTCTCCGACCGCCTCGGCGGCCTTCTCGTGCTGGCCGTCGGCGGCACGCTCCAGATGCTCGCGCTCAGCCTCTTCCTGGTCCAGGGCGACCAGGCGACCCTCAGCCTCATCGCGCTTGTCTTCGGGCTCAGCCAGGGCGGCATCGTGCCCGCCTATGCCATCATCGTCCGCGAATACATGCCCCCGCGCGAGGCAGGCCGCCGCGTCGGCCTGGTGATGGGGGCGACAATCATCGGAATGGCCTTCGGAGGCTGGGTCTCGGGCTGGCTCTACGACATGACGGGCAGCTATGCCGCCGCCATCTGGAACGGGATCGCCTGGAACGTGCTCAACATAACGATCGCGCTCGGCATCCTGTCGCGGACAGTCACGCCGGGCCGCGCCGTTCCCTCCTCCTGACACCCGCTCCGCGCCACGCTATAGCCGCTGGGCGCCGAACGTGTCGCAAGCCTCGATCTCACCGGTCTCGAACCCGCGTGCAAACCAGCGCTGGCGCTGTTCCGAGGTGCCATGCGTGAACGTGTGCGGCTGCGGCACACGGCCCGCACCCCGCTGCAAGGCATCGTCGCCGATCCGCTTGGCGGCGTTCATCGCCTCGGCGATATCGCCCTGCTGAAGCGAGCCGAAACGCGCATCCGCCTGCCGCGCCCAGACCCCCGACAGGCAATCGGCCTGCAATTCGATCCTGACCGAGATCGCGTTCGCATCCGTCTGGCTCGCCTGACGCCGCACACTGTTCGCCTGTCCGAGAATACCAAGCTCGTTCTGCACGTGATGCGCCACCTCATGCGCCACCACATAGGCCGCGGCAAAGTCGCCGCCCGCGCCCATCTGGCGCTCGAGCGTCGTGAAGAAATTGGTGTCCAGATACACCTTCCTGTCGCCCGGACAATAGAACGGACCGGTTGCGCCGCTGGCATTGCCACAGGGCGACGGTGTCACGCCCTTGAAAAGCACCAGCGTCGGCGGGCGATAGGCCTCTCCCAACTGGTTGCGGAAGACGTCCGACCAGACCTCTTCGGTATCCGCCAGCGTCACGCCGACGAACTGGCCCACGCGCCGATCGGCCTCGGTAAGCTCGACCGTCTGCTCCTCGACCGGCATAGAGCCCTGACCCTGTAGCAGCGGAGAAACGTCGATCCCGAAGAAATAGCCGATGGCCAGGACGATGAGAATCCCGCCAATTCCCAAACTGCCTCCGGCGCGCACCGGCATGCGCCGCCGGTCTTCGATGTTCGAGCTTCCCCTGCGACCTTGCCACCGCATGACGTCCTCCAAATCTGCTGTTCAGCCAAGCTTGCACCAAGCCGCTCTTGACGACAAACCAACACTCTGGCTTGAGGTTCCCATGATCCGCCGATTATACGACTGGACACTCTCGCTCGCCGCGCATCCCCGCGCGCTCTGGGCGCTTGCGGGCGTATCCTTCATCGAAAGCTCATTCTTTCCGATCCCGCCCGATATCCTGATCATTCCGATGGTGCTGGCTGCCCCGTCGCGCGCCTGGCTGATCGCCCTCGTCGCGACTATCGCCTCGGTTCTCGGCGGGCTCTTCGGCTATTTCATCGGCGCCGTCCTGTTCGACACCATCGGCCAGGCCATCTTCGATTTCTACGGCAAGGCCGATGCGGTCGAGAGCTTCAACGCGCGCTTCAACGACTATGGCGCCTGGGCCGTGCTGATAGCGGGCGTGACACCGTTCCCCTACAAGGTCATCACGATCATGTCGGGCTGGACCGGCCTTTCGCTGCCCGTCTTCATGGTCTCGTCCGTTGTTGCCCGTGGTCTGCGCTTCTTCATCGTCGCGGGCCTGCTCTGGAAGTTCGGTCCACCCATTCGAATATTCATCGAGAAATACCTCGGGCTGCTCTTCACACTCTTCGTGATCCTGCTCATCGGCGGCTTCTACCTGCTGAGATACCTATGACCCGCAAGAACCTGATGCTTGTCGCCGCGTTCGGCTCGCTCGCCCTCCTTTTGGGCGCCTTCGGCTTTCAGGTGCTTGGCTATGCGCCCTGCAAGCTCTGCCTCTGGCAGCGCTGGCCGCATGCCGCCGCAATCGCCGTCGGCGGCCTGGTGCTGATGCTGGGGCCGCTCGTGCTGCTTGGCCTTGCCGGTGCACTTGCTGCGCTGACAACGTCGGGCATCGGCGCCTACCACACCGGCGTCGAGCGCGGGTGGTGGCCCGGTCCGACCTCGTGCACCGGTGGCGGGAATGCGCTGGACGGCCTCTCGGGCCAGGACCTGCTCTCGCTCGATGGCCCGACGGGCGTGGTGATGTGCGACGAGGTCGCCTGGGCCTTCGCGGGCCTCTCGATGGCCTCATGGAACGCCCTGGCGTCACTGGCGCTCGCCCTGATCTGGCTGTCGGCGCTGCGATATCCGCGGATCGGCTAGGGACCCCGGACGAGAAATTTCGGAACCCTTTCAGTCCATTGCGGTTAAGTCCGCATGAAAATATGGATGACTTTCTTTTCGAGCCTCGCGATTTCGCTGCTCCTCTCGCTGACGCTGGCTTTCGCCGAGACACCCTATTTCGAGCGCGATGTTCTCAACGAGGGGCTGCCGGAAGCGCCGGAAACGGTCGACCGGTCGACGCCTCGCCAAACGCTGGAAACGCTGTTTCGCCTTGCCGGGAAAGGCGCGTGGGACGATGCGGCGCACGTGCTGGATCTGTCCGGTATCGAACCCTCGATGCAGCAGTATGTCGGCGCCGATCTCGTCCGCAAGCTCAAGATCGTCATCGACCGCAAGGTGATCGTCGATTGGGGCGTTCTCGTGGACCGGCCCGACGGGTTTGACGCCGACGAAAGCAACCGCTCCGCAACGGCAGGCATGGCGCGCAAGTCGCTGCGGCTCTGGACCTTATCCGCGGATAAGGTGCCAACAGATATCCGTCTCGAACGCGTCAGGGTCGGAACGGGCGATCCGGTCTGGATTTTCCCGCGACAGACCGTGGAAGACATCGTTCCGCTGTTTGCCGCCTACGGGCCCTCGCGTTTCGAGACAAGCCTGCCCGAGTGGCTGACGGAAGAAAGCGCGTGGGAGCTGATGCGGTGGGAGTTCATCGGCCTGCCCATGCTCATGCTGCTGGCGGGTGTTGCCGGATGGGGTGTCTATCGCCTGGCGCGTATCGCCGAGCGGGCAAGCAACAGCCGAATCGCCGGGCGCGTCGTCGGCGCGACAAGGACACCGCTGATCATCGCGACCGTCACCACGGTTCTCTGGTGGGGTGTGACCACCATTTTCGTCTTCTCCGGCAAGCTCGACGCCATTCTCTCGCCGGCGGTCGCCATCGGCTTCGTCACTGCCTCGCTGATGCTTGTGATGAACGTCTTCGAGGCCATTCTCGACCGCGTCGTAGGCTCCGAGAACATCGACCTTGCCCATCGCCAGGGCGCCCGTCAGAGGGCCACCGCCACCCGCCTGGCGGCGGTCAGGCGCATCCTTGCGGTCACGATCTTCCTGGTCGGCGCGGGCATCGTGCTTTCGACCGCGAACTGGTTCCCGTCGCTCGGCTACTCGCTTCTGGCGTCGGCTGGGGCCATTACCCTGGTCGTCGGCTTCGCCGCCCGCCGCATCCTCGGCAACATGCTGGCAAGCCTTCAGATCGCCCTGAACCAATCCGCCCGCATCGGTGATCGTGTGGTGTTCAAGGACCACCTCTGCCACGTCGAGCGCATCAACTTCACCTTCGTGCAGCTTCGCGACTGGGACGGCACGCGCCTGGTCGTGCCGGTCGAGGAGTTCATCTCGGAAACCTTCGAGAACTGGACGCTTAAAGAGCCGGAAATGCTCCGGATTCTCAAGTTCAAGCTCAAGCCCGAGGTCGACATGGACGCCCTTCGCTCAGCCTTTGCCGAGGTTATCGACGGTCTCGACCAGGACGAACTCGACGACACCTCGAAGGCCAAGGTCGTCGTCACGGGACAGGACGTCTTCGGCATCGACGTTTGGTTCTACGTCCCCTGCCAGGACCCCAACACTTCCTGGGACGTCGCCTGTGATGCCCGCGAGCAATTGATCTCCAAGATCAACGCGATCGAGACCGACCGCAGCGTGGCGATCTTTCCCGAAGCGGCGGCCGCCGAAGCCGCCTGAGAAGCCCCCCGCCGACCTAGTGCAACGTGAACTCGCCGGTGATGTTCCGCCACTCGCCGCTCGCCAGCGCCTTGCGGTGCACGAAGCGAACCGAATGCAGCGGCCCCTCAAGTTCTTCCTGCCAGAACTCGATGAACTTGAAGAGCTTCGGGTGATCCGGCGCGATATCGTAGTCCTGCCAGACAAAGGTGTTCAGCACGTTCTGGAAATCGGGCATCCGGTAGAAGAATTCCGCCGTCGTCAGCCCGTACCCTTTCAGCAAAAGCTCGGTCTCGGAGACACTCATGGACAACCTCGTTATCTGCTCATGATTGAATTGAGGCATGACAATTATGACTTTTCAATGAAAACAGCGTATTGGCACTCTCCTCGATCGGCTGCCAGCGCGCGAGAACCTAGGCATTGCACCTATTCCTTGGGGTCTGATAGAGTGCGACCAACCAGATCTTGCGTCGTTGATAATAAAGTGAGCAGGTTTTGAACGATACGCCCGAACCGCCTGAAAACGAAGACGAAATGTCCCCGACCCGGCCGCCTTACAGCGGTCCGACGGTGTCGATCGAGGAGGAAATGCGCGCCTCCTACCTCGACTATGCGATGTCGGTGATCGTTTCGCGTGCAATTCCCGATCTGCGCGACGGCCTGAAACCGGTGCACCGCCGCATCCTCTACGCGATGCACGAGACCGGCAACAGCCATGACAAGCCCTACCGCAAATCGGCGCGGCCCGTGGGCGACACGATGGGCAAGTACCACCCGCATGGCGATGGCGCGATCTACGATGCGCTGGTGCGCATGGCGCAGCCCTTCTCGATGTCGCTGCCGCTCCTCGACGGCCAGGGCAACTTCGGCTCGATGGACGGCGATAACCCGGCGGCCATGCGCTATACCGAAGTGCGGATGGACAAGCCCGCCGCCTCGCTCCTGGCCGATATCGACAAGGATACGGTCGATTTCCAGGACAACTACGACGGCAAGGACCTTGAACCCGCCGTCCTGCCTGCACGCTTCCCCAACATGCTGGTCAACGGCGCGGGCGGCATCGCCGTCGGCATGGCAACCAACATCCCACCACACAATCTGGGCGAAGTGATCGACGGAACGCTCGCGCTGATCGAGGATCCGGACCTCTCGACCGAGCGGCTGATGGAGTACATCCCCGCCCCGGACTTCCCCACGGGCGCCGTGATTCTCGGCCGCTCCGGCGCGCGCAAGGCGTATCTGGAAGGCCGTGGCAGCGTCATCATCCGCGCCAAGACGCGCGTGGAGGAAATCCGCAAGGACCGGTACGCGATCATTCTCGACGAGATCCCCTACCAGGTGAACAAGGCCTCGATGATCGAGAAGATCGCGGATCTCGTGCGCGAGAAGAAGCTCGAAGGCATCTCGGGTGTCCAGGACGAAAGCGACCGCGTCGGCGTGCGCGTCGTGATCGAGCTCAAGCGCGACGCGACCCCGGACGTGGTGCTGAACCAGCTTTTCCGTTTCACGCCCATGCAGACCTCATTCGGCTGCAACATGCTGGCCTTGAACGGAGGCCGGCCAGAGCAACTGACGCTTCGGGATTTCCTGACGTATTTCATTGACTTCCGAGAGGAAGTTGTCGCACGCCGCACCGCGTTCGAGCTGCGCAAGGCGCGCGAGCGCAGCCATATCCTCTGTGGTCTGGCCGTCGCGGTCTCCAACGTCGATGAAGTGGTTGCCACGATCCGGTCGAGCGCGACCCCGGCGGATGCCCGCGAGAAGCTGATGACCCGCCGCTGGCCAGCGCAGGACATCGCGGATTACATCAAGCTCATCGACGATCCCACCCATACGATCAACGATGACGGGACCTATAACCTGTCGGAACGCCAGGCCCGCGCGATCCTCGACCTGCAGCTTCAGCGCCTCACGCAACTCGGCGTCAGTACGATCACCGACGAGCTTGAAGAACTTGCGGCAAAGATAAAGGATTACCTGGATATTCTCTCCAGCCGCGAGCGTATCCTTTCGATAATTTCAGATGAATTGCGCGAGGTAAAAGACCAGTTCGCCATCCCACGCCGCACCGAGATCGTCGACTGGTCGGGCGACATGGAGGACGAGGACCTCATCGAGCGCGAGGATATGGTCGTGACCGTCACCCAGGGCGGCTATATCAAGCGCACGGCACTGGCCGAGTTCCGCGCGCAGAAGCGCGGCGGCAAGGGGCTTTCGGGTGGCGCGCTAAAGGAAGATGACGTCGTCACCAACCTCTTCGTCGCCAACACCCACACGCAGCTTCTGTTCTTCACCACCGATGGCATGGTCTACAAACTGAAGACCTGGCGTTTGCCTCTGGGGGGCCGCACGTCGCGCGGCAAGGCGATCGTCAACATCCTGCCGATTCCAACCGGCGTTTCGATCGCGGCGATCATGCCGGTGGACCGGGACGAAGCGGAATGGGACGAGTTGCAGATCTTCTTCGCCACCTCGGCGGGCGATGTACGGCGCAATGCCCTGTCGGACTTCACCAATGTGAAATCCAACGGCAAGATCGCCATGAAACTGCCCGAGGAGGGTAAAGTTCGCCTCGTAAACGCCCGTATTTGCACGGAAGATGACGACATCATGCTGGTCACGGCGCTCGGCCGCGCGATCCGCTTCCAGACCACCGAGGTGCGTGTCTTCAAGGGCCGCGATTCGACCGGCGTGCGCGGCATCAGGCTCGCCGATGGCGATGAAGTGGTCTCGATGGCGGTGATCCGGCATTTCGAGGCCGATCCCGCCGAGCGCGCCGCCTATCTCAAGCAGCGACGTCTCATGGCCGGCGTGGTCGAGGACGAGGCCGAGCCGGACGAGGACGAGGAAGCCGTCGCAGAGGGTCAGCTGAGCCCCGAGCGCTATGCCGAGATGTCCGAGGCCGAGAACCTGATCCTGACCATCAGCGATGGCGGTGCGGGGAAACTTTCGTCCAGCCACGGCTACCCGGTGCGAGGGCGCGGCGGCCAGGGTGTCATGGCAATGGACAAGGCCATGCGCGGCGGTCCGCTGGTGGCCTCTTTCCCGGTTGAGATGGGCGACCAGATCATGCTCGCCACCTCCACCGGCCAGTCGATCCGCGTGCCTGTGGATGGCATTTCATTCCGGTCCCGTACGGCGGGCGGGGTGCGGGTGTTCAATACATCGCAAGGCGAGAAGGTCGTGTCCGTGGCCTGGATTGCAGAGCAGGATGACGAGCCGGAAAGCACCGACGAAGCGGCACCCGAGACCTGATCCCGCTCTTTGATCGAGCGCTGTTTTCAACCCAGGTTATACCGATGCGCGCGCCTTCAACGGGGTTTCCCCGGCTGAGGATGAGTTGCCGTCAATCGCTTTAGGAAAGGTTAATTTGCGTCGTTAACCAGTTAGTAATATTAACCTTTTATTAATTCCGTCTTTCACGCATGGTCTGTCTCATGGGTTGGGCAAGAGATGGAGTGAGTGGTATGCGGACGCTGCTTTTTGTACTGTTGACGAGTTTTTCCTTACCGGCGTTTGCCCAGAGTTCCCTCGGGATCAGGGGCGCCGCGTTGTCGTTCGGCTTGGTCGAAGATGAAGACGGCGAGTATCGCGGTGAGGGCCGCGTCGCGGTCGATGTCGCCGTCACGGGGTATCACGGGTTCCAGGGCGATCTTGCCTATTCCGATACCGGGGCGGGCGGCATCGGAACGCTTGCGGCGCATGTCTACATGACGCCGAAAGAGGGCCAGAAATACGGGCTTTTCGCCGCGATCAGCGACGTGGACGACCGCGCGATGATGTATGGCTCGATCGGTGCCGAGGGCATGCTCGCTCTGGGCGAGCGAACCACTGTGGAGGCGCGCGCAGGCGTAGGCTGGGGCGATGGGGGGCTGGACTACATCTTTGCCGGTGGCGCGGTCGCGCATCGCCTGTCGCCGGCCCTGGAGCTTGAGTTGTCGCTGGACGTGGCGGATTTCGACGAGATCGGGCTGAGCGCCACCACCTATGACGCCGGCCTGCGGGCCACCTACAGCCCCGAGGGTGCGCCCTGGGGTGTCTATGCCAGTGTCGGCCAGTCCGGTGTCACCGGCGGCGACAGCTCTACCCGTTTCGGCCTCGGGGTCGAGATCACGCTTGGAACGGCGGGTGGGACGGCGCCGCATACCCGTCTCTTCCGTACGCCCGATCCGGTCGCACCGCTTCTGCGCCGCGGGCTCTGGTAGAACACCAGCTTGTGTTCCAGGCCGGAAAGGCGGCAGCCGCACACGCGGTTGCCGCCTTAGTTTTGCCACGGAAACGTATGAAAATTCTAGGATGCGGCCTGACAATCGCCCGTTTTTCCTAGTTTTGTCGCTTCGTTGGGTCCAGCGCCGAACGGGCTTGGAATTGAACGCAGGGGTTTGAAGGAATGCATCGCCTGATGGATACGGTTTCGCCGCGAAGCATTATGCGGCTGCTCGTCATCTCTTATTTCTTCGCCCTGTCGCTCGGCCTCATCGGGGGGTCGCGGATTGTCGATTTCGTCCTTCCGGTTCTGCCGCATGGCATCGCCGACCCGCTGATGCGTGGGCTGACGCTTGGCTTGTCGGCACTCGTGCTCTTCGGCATCGGTCGGCGTCCGGCAGCGCTCGTCTTGTCGCTGATCGTCTTCTACTCAAGCTATACAGCCCTCTACTCCGGCGGCGATATCGGTACATTCTGGCGCGACCTTGCCCTGGTCGGCGCGCTCCTCATGACAGCCGATTTCACCCGTCCCGGCGATCGCGAGATCGAGTGGCCGCCGCTCGATCTCGGCGATCCCGCCAGCAACGACACCGACGCGCCCGAACCCGAGCCCGTCGATCCCCTGAACGACGACCATGCGTTCCGCGAAGACTTCGACATCGCGCGCACCACCTGAGCCTTTTCAATCGCGCCGCGCGGGGCTACATGCCCCACCATGACCAATGCTCTCCATATCGTCGGCGGCGGCCTCGCCGGTTCCGAAGCCGCATGGCAGGCGGCCGAGCGTGGCATATCGGTCATCCTGCATGAAATGCGTCCCGAACAAGGGACTTTCGCGCACAAGACCGGTCAATTCGCCGAGATGGTCTGCTCGAACTCGTTCCGTTCCGACGACGACGAACAGAACGCCGTGGGCCTGCTGCATTGGGAGATGCGCGCGGCCGGCGGCCTGATCATGGAGATGGCCGGCCGCCACAGCCTGCCCGCCGGAGGCGCCCTTGCCGTCGATCGCGAGGCCTTTGCGGGCGCGGTCACCGAGCGCCTGAACGCGCATCCCAACATCCGGATTGAACCGGGCGAAATCGCCGAACTGCCCCGTGACGGCTACTGGATCATCGCCACCGGCCCGCTGACCTCGGGCGCGCTGGCGGCGACCATCCGCGCCGAGACCGGACAGGAGAGCCTTGCCTTCTTCGATGCCATCGCCCCGATCGTCTATGCCGAAAGCATCGACATGAGCCTGGCATGGGCCCAGTCGCGCTATGACAAGGGCGAGACCGAGGAAGACCGTACCGCCTACATCAACTGCCCGATGGACAAGGCACAATACGAGGCCTTCATCGACGCGCTCCTCGCCGCCGACAAGACCGAGTTCCACGAAGGCGAAACGGCAGGCTATTTCGACGGCTGCCTGCCCATCGAGGTCATGGCCGAACGCGGCCGCGAGACGCTCCGCCACGGCCCGATGAAACCGGTGGGCCTCACCAACCCGCACGATCCCGAGACCAAGGCCCACGCCATCGTCCAGCTTCGCCGCGACAACAAGCTGGGCACGCTCTGGAACATCGTCGGCTTCCAGACCAAGATGAAATACGGCGCGCAGACCGAGGTGCTCAGGATGATCCCCGGCCTGCAGGATGCGCGTTTCGCGCGCCTCGGCGGCATTCACCGCAACACCTTTCTCAACAGCCCCACGCTGCTCGACAGCGGCATGCGTCTGAAATCGCGGCCCAACATCCGCTTCGCCGGCCAGATCACCGGCGTGGAGGGCTATGTCGAAAGCGCCGCGATGGGCCTCCTCGCCGCCCGTCTCGCGGTGGCCGAGATGACCGGCTCCCCCCTGCCGCCGGTGCCGCAGACCACCGCGACAGGCGCGCTTCTGACCCACATCACCGGCGGGGCCGAGGCGAAGACCTTCCAGCCGATGAACGTCAATTTCGGCCTTTTCCCGCCCGTCGATGCCAAGGGTGGCCGCAGGGGCCGCCGCGACCGTTACAAGGCCTACACCGACCGCGCCAAGGCCGACTGGGCCGCCTGGCTCGCCGCACAAGGCGCCCCTGCCCCGGCCTGACCTTCATCTCTTCATAAATACGCAATTCCGGCATCGACGCGACGTCGCATTCCGGCATAGGCTCCGCCCCATGACCGATGATCCCGACAGCCAATTGTGGACCCGTCGCACCGTCGATGAGACGCGAAAGCTCTATGCCGATTGGGCCGGGACCTATGACAGGGACGTGGCCAGCTGGGGGTATGCCACGCCCGGCCGCGTCGCAATGGCGCTGCGCCGGTCGGGGGCCAATGTCGACAAGGCGGTGCTTGATTTCGGCTGCGGAACCGGGCTTTGCGGCATGGCGCTCCGGGCCGTCGGCTTCGATGTGATCGACGGCACGGACGTCTCGCCCGAGATGCTGGCCAGGGCCGAGGCGCGCGAGGTCTACCGCGCGCTTTGGCTGGGGGAACCGGGCTCGCTCGGCCATATCGGCCCCGGCGACTATTCCGCCATTGCCGCCTGCGGCGTCGTCGGCCTCGGCGCCGCGCCGCCCGAGACGCTGGACATGCTGGTTGCCGCGATGGCGCCCGGCAATCTCCTCGCCTTCTCCTTCAACGACGCGACGCTGGCCGACCGCGCCTATACCGACCGTCTCGACATTGTCACGCTGGCCCCGGACATCGAGATGGCCTTCGAGGAGGACGGCCCGCACCTGCCAGCGAAGAACATGACCTCGACCGTCTACGTCCTGCGTCGCACGTGACCTTCCGCACCCGTTTCGCGCCGTCCCCCACCGGGCCGCTGCATCTCGGCCACGCCTACTCGGCCTTCCTGGCCCATGACATGGCGCGCGCCGCCGGAGGCGCGTTCCTGCTGCGGATGGAAGACACCGATCTTCAGCGCTCGAAACCCGAATGGGAGGCGCTGATCCACAAGGACCTCGCCTGGCTCGGCCTGACCTGGGACGATCCGGTTCATCGCCAGTCCGAACACATCGAGAGCTACAATACCCGGTTGGAGACGCTGACCGACCGGGACCTGCTCTATCCCTGTTCCTGCTCCCGCCGCGACATCCAGGCCGCGATGAGCGCGCCGCAGGAGGGGGTCGCGCATTCGGTCTATCCCGGCACCTGCCGGGGCCGGCCGATGTCCGACCGCAGGGAGGGCGACGCGCTGCGGCTCGATCTCGGGCGGGCGCTTCAGGCGCTCTCCGACCGCGACTTGTACTTCACCGAGACGGGACCGGCGCACGCGGGTCGCCACCGGGTGGACCCCGACGTGGCACGGGCCGAGATCGGTGACATCGTGCTTTCTCGCAAGGGCGAGGGCATCGTCGCCTATTTCCTCGCCTCGGCCTTCGACGATCACGACCAGGCGATCACGACCGTGGTGCGCGGCGAGGATCTGTTCGAATTCACGCCGATCCAGGTGGTCCTTCAGCATCTCTTCGGCCTCGACACGCCCGACTACCATCACCACCGGCTGATCCGGGATGAGCAGGGCAAGCGCCTCGCCAAGCGTGACGATGCCCGCGCCATCCGCAAGTACCGTGATGACGGCGAAAGCCCTGCCGATATCCGGCGACTGGTTGGCCTGTAGCCGGAAACAATCCACAGGAATTGGCGTGGATTAGTCACTTATTGGGGATAAAAACTCGACTTCATGCCCCTTCTGTACCGCCGTGAAGAAGCACGACCGGCGGTTGGTATGGCACGCCGGCCCCTCTTGCCGGACGATCAGCAAAAGCGTGTCGCGGTCGCAATCGACGCGCATCTCGATCAGCGTCTGGGTGTGCCCCGAGGTCTCGCCCTTGACCCAGAACGCCTGGCGCGAGCGCGACCAGTAGGTGACCCGCTTCGTCGCCAGCGTCCGTGCGACGGATTGCTGGTTCATCCATGCCATCATCAGCACATCGCCGGTCTCGTCCTGCGCGATGGCGGGGATCAGCCCCTGGTCGTTGTAGTTGAGACTTGCAGGATCAAAGGCCATGCGCCAATCCTTTCAATACCGGTCGGGCGTCCTAAATAGGAGGGACCGGTGCGGAAGGAAAGTCGATGGCCGAAACCGATCTGAAGAAGCTTTACGCCGGGCGCATCCTGGAACTGGCCGCGGATATCCCGCTGAGCGAGCGGTTGGAGAACGCGGATGCGACGGTCAAGAAGCGCTCGCCGCTCTGCGGTTCGACCGTAACGGTCGATGTCACCGTGACCGACGGCAGGATCTCGGGCTTCGGGCAGGACGTGAAAGCCTGTGCGCTTGGCCAGGCCAGCGCCTCGATCCTCGGTTCGGTCGCCATTGGGCGCACGCTGGACGAGATCGAGACCGCGCGCGACCAGTTGCGCGCAATGCTGAAGGAAAACGGACCCGTGCCCGACGCGCCGTTCGGCGAGTTCTCGGTGCTGGAACCGGCGCGCGATTTCAAGAACCGGCACGCCTCGATCATGCTTGCGCTTGAAGCCACCGCCGAGGCGATGGCCAAGGCCAAGGCCGAAGTCGCCTGAGCAACTCAGAACACGGAAGAAAAAACCGCCGCGCACCCGGCAAGGGCGGCGGCGGCAAGTGGCGTATCTGGCAGATCACCGGCCACAGGGTCCGGGACAAGGACCACGAGGGACAGATCGAAGCATCAGGCAGGCGATGCGTAGGACCGGCTTTCCAGACCGCAGGCAGTTCAGAAAAAATTCGGCAGCGACAGAGCGGTGAAAAAAATCACGACAAGCGCGGCGACACCGGCAAAGTCGTAGGGCAAGGTCGCGGCATTGCGCGCGAAGGTGTCTTTCAGGTCCTGCATCTCAATGGCTCCTTCTTTGCGAGGATCAGGCAAGCCGGGCGGGGCTGCATCTGTTGCCTGATTGTTCTCAAATTGGAGACGGGTTGTAAAGAACTTTTTAAGAACATTCGTGAACAAAAAAGAACAAACAGGCTAACCTACTGAAATCATTTGGATCGCCTGGTCCTGCTCCATAAGCCACAGCAGCGTGCGGACGGCTCCGGAGCGCGGTCCGGTCAGTTCGGGATCGGACGAGATGAGAGCGCGGGCATCGCTTTGCGCCAACTCCATCAGCCCCGTCTGGCGCTCCAGGTCCGCGATCCGGAACCTGGGCAATCCCGATTGCGCCGTGCCCAGCACGTCGCCCGCCCCGCGCATCGCCAGGTCTTCTTCGGCGATGCGGAACCCGTCCTCGGTCTCGCGCATGATCTGAAGCCGCCGCTGCCCGCTCTCGCTGAGCGGCGACTGGTAGAGCAAAAGGCAGGTGGATTCCCTGGCCCCGCGCCCGACCCGCCCGCGCAACTGGTGCAATTGCGCCAGGCCGAAGCTTTCGGCCCCTTCGATCACCATGATCGAGGCGTTGGGCACATCGACCCCCACTTCGATCACCGTCGTTGCCACCAGAACGCGTGTCTCGCCTGAAACAAAGGACGCCATCGCCGCGTCTTTCTCCCTGGGCGGCAACTGCCCGTGCACCAGCCCGACCACGCCTTCGCCCAGGGCCGCGCGCAACTCCCTGAACCGGCTTTCGGCGGCGGTCTTTGCGCTCACCTCGCTTTCATCGACCAGCGGGCAGACCCAGTAGGCCTGCCGCCCCTCGGCAACGGCCACGCGCAACCGCTCGACCACCTGCGCCATCTTCTCGGCTGCCACCAGTGCCGTGGTGACCGGCGTGCGCCCCGGCGGTTTCTCGTCGAGAACCGACACATCCATGTCGCCATATTGCGCCAGGCTGAGCGAGCGTGGGATCGGCGTTGCCGTCATCACCAGCACATCGACCCGGTTTCCCTTCTGGCCCAGCCGCATCCGCTGCGCGACGCCGAAGCGATGCTGCTCGTCGACCACGGCCAGCCGCAGGTCGGCGAACTCGACATCCTCCTGGAACACCGCGTGGGTGCCGACCAGGATATGGATATCGCCAACCGCCAGCGCCTTGAGCTTGGCCTCGCGTTCTGCGCCCTTGTCGCGCCCGGTCAGCAACTCGATCACGACGCCGGCGCTCTCGGCCAGCGGCGCAAGGCCCGCCATGTGCTGGCGCGCCAGGATCTCGGTCGGCGCCATCATCACGCCCTGCCCGCCGGCCTCGACCGCGACGAGAAGCGCCATCAGCGCCACCAGAGTCTTGCCCGATCCGACATCGCCCTGAAGCAGCCTGCTCATCCGCTCGGCCCCGGCCATGTCGGCGGAAATCTCGCGGATCGCGCGTTCCTGCGCATTCGTCGGCGTATAAGGCAGCGCCGCCAGGACCTGAGACTGCAATCGCCCTGTCGCCACCGAGGGCCGCCCGGTCCGCTTGCGCCGCCGCGCGCGGTGCAGCGCCAGCATGACCTGGTGCGCGAAAAGCTCGTCATAGGCCAACCGCTGCCGCGCCGGCGCGGTGGACGAGATATCGGCCGAGGTCGCCGGCGCATGCGCGGCGATGACCGCCGCCTTCCAGTCCGGCCAGCCCTCGCGCGTCTTCAGACCCGGATCTATCCACTCGGGCAACTCCGGCACCCGCGCCAGCGCGCCCTCGACCGCCTGCGTCATCTTGCGCAGCGCGATGCCCTTGGTCAGCGGATAGACCGCCTCGAACGCGGGGATCGTGTCCGCCTCGTCGGCACGCACGACATGATCGGGATGCACCATCTGCGCCAGCCCGTCGAAAAGCTCGGCCTTGCCCGAGACAACGCGCCTTTCGCCCTCGGGAAACGTCTTTTTCAGCCAACCGGGGCTGGCGTGGAAGAACACCAGAGTGAACGGCAGTTCGGCGTCTTCAACCTCGATCCGGTAGGGCCGGCCCTTGACCCGCGCCGGGATGTGGCGCCCGATCTCGACCTCGGTCGTCACAATGCAGGGCAAGGGCAACCCGTTCAGCGTCGGCCTGAAACGCCGGTCGATACCACTTGCGGGCAGCGTGAAGATCAGGTCGCGGGGGGTGTCGATGTCGAGATGCGCCAGAAGCCGCGCCGCCTTCGGGCCGACACCGGGCAGCGTCTCGAGCGGCGCGAAGAGCGGAAAGAGTATCTCGGGCCGCCCGCTCATTGACCTTCGATCAAAGCGAGCCAGGCGTCCTCGTCGATGGTCTCGACCCCCAGTTCCGCCGCCTTCCTTGCCTTCGATCCCGCCCCCGGCCCCGCCACCAGAAGGTCGGTCTTGGCCGAAACCGATCCCGCCACCTTGGCGCCCAGGGCTTCGGCCCGCGCCTTGGCCTCGGCGCGTGTCAATTTCTCCAGCGTTCCGGTGAAGACCACCGTCTTGCCCGCCACCGCGCTGTCCGAAGCCGCCGCCTCCAGCGGCACGATTTCCAGCATCGCCACCAGCCGTTCGAAGGACGCGCGCTCCTCGGTGTTCGAGAACGCCTGCACAAGCGACTGCGTCAGCGCCCGGCCAACCCCGTCAATGGCCAGAAACTCGCTCCAGGCCGGGCTTTCGGCCAGGGCCGCCTTGCCGGTGTCGCCTGCGGCGGGCTCGGATGCGGCCCGGTCCACCGTTTCCGCCAGCGCCGCCCAGCCGTCGAAATGGCGTGCAAGGTCCTTTGCCGCCGCTTCGCCCAGGTGCCGGATGCCAAGGCCGAAGAGCAGCCGGTTGAAGTCGATCCGCCGCCGGTCGCGAATGGCGTCGAACAGGTTGGCGGCGGACTTTTCACCCCAACCCTCGCGGTTCTTCAGCTGTTGCAAGCCGCTGCCGTAACGGTCCTCGAGCGTGAAGATGTCCGCCGGTTCCCGGATCCATCCGTCCTTGTGGAACTGCTCGACCTGCTTTGCCCCCAGCCCCTCGATATCGAAGGCGGCCCGGGCGACGAAATGCTTCAGCTTCTCGACCGCCTGCGCCGGGCAGATCAGCCCGCCCGTGCAGCGCCTGACCGCGTCACCCTCCTCGCGCACCGCCGCACTCCCGCACTCCGGACAGACGGTCGGAAACTCGAAAGGCACCGCATCGCCGGGCCGCTTCGTCAGGTCGACATCGGCCACCTTCGGGATAACGTCACCGGCGCGATAGACCTGCACCCAGTCGCCAATGCGGATATCCTTGCCGTCGCGGATCGGCTCGCCATTGGCATCGCGCCCGGCGATATAGTCCTCGTTGTGCAGCGTCGCGTTCGAGACCACGACACCGCCCACCGTCACCGGATGCAGCCGCGCCACCGGGCTAAGCGCGCCGGTCCGCCCCACCTGGATGTCGATGCCTTCAAGCCGCGTCCAGGCAAGTTCGGCGGGAAACTTGTGCGCGATGGCCCAACGCGGTGTGGTCGAGCGAAAACCCAGCCGCGATTGCAGGCCGAGGTCGTCGACCTTGTAAACCACGCCGTCGATGTCATAGCCCAGCGTCGCGCGCTGTTCCTCGATGGCGCGGTACTGCGCCAGCATTTCGCCCGG
>JAJDOD010000106.1 GCA_022340315.1 Silicimonas sp.
ATTGCGGCCGAGGGTCCGGGAGAGGCGTAGACCTGGAATCCTTGCGCGATCGCCTCGCGGGCAAGCGCGAAACCGGGATCGGCCACGAGCGGCGTGCCGGCATCCGAGGCGTAGGCCACGCTCTTTCCCTCGGCCAGAGCCGCGATCAAGACCGGCCGTACCCTGGGTCCGTTGTGGTCGTGGTAGGCGAGGATACGGCGACCGTTGAGCGGGACGCCGTGGATGTCCATCAGTTGCCGCAGCCTGCGGGTGTCCTCGGCCGCCAGAACTTCCGCCGAGCCCAGGATATCAAGCGCGCGCAGCGTGATGTCGCGAGCGTTTCCCAACGGCGTTGACACGAAGTAGAGGCCCGGCGCGAGCGACTGGTCCGGATTCCCGATCACCGTGGATGCGCCTGCGATTTACTTGGCTTTCGTTTCTGCATAGGGTCGCGCCAATCGAACTGCCCGAGGAGAGACCCCGATGGTCGCTTTTTTCCCCTTTCGCCGCAAGGTGCTGGCGTGGATCGCCGCCTCGCTTGCGCTGATCGGACTGACTGCCTGCGACGCGTCGCTCTCCGGCGGCGGGCCGCTGATCAATACCGGCCGCGCGGTGCCGGTAGCACTGCTGGTGCCTAAAAGCTCGCAATCGGCGGCCGGTCTTGCGCAATCGCTTGAAAACGCGGCCTGGCTGGCCGTCAACGATCTTGGCGAGGTCGAGATCGACCTTCGCGTGTATGACACCGGCGGCACCGAGCAGGGTGCGGTGAAGGCGGCAGGTCAGGCGATGTCGGACGGCGCGCAGATATTCCTCGGCCCGCTTTTTGCCGAGAATGCCCGCGCGGTGGGTCAGGTGGCTTCGGGCCGCGGGATCAATGTACTTTCCTTCTCGAACAATCCATCCGTGGCCGGGCGCAACGTCTTCCTTCTGGGCAACACCTTCCAATCCAGTGCTGACCGGCTGATGCGTTATGCCGTGGGGCGCGGCCAGGGGTCGGTTTTTGTCATCCATGCCGATGACGCCGCCGAACGGCAGGGCGCCGACGCCATCCAGCGCGCGGCGCAGCGCATGGGCGGACGGGTGGCCGGTGTCGCCTCGTTCCCGTTGTCGCAGCAGGGCGTCATCAACGCGATCCCCGATATCTCCCGCGACTTTCGCGCCTCGGGCGCACAGGTCGTGTTTGCAACTTCGGGCAATTCAGGCGCGCTGCCGTTTTTGGCCGAGCTTCTGCCCGAAAACGGGATCACCACGGAGAACGCACAGTTCATCGGGCTTCAGCGGCTCGACATCCCTTCAAGCGCGCTTTCGCTCAAGGGTTTGCAGGGCGCGTGGTTCGCAACACCCTCGCCCGCGCTCGTTCAGCAATTCAACAACCGCTACATGGCCGCCTACGGCGAGCAGCCCACAGCGGTCGCCGGACTGGCGTATGACGGCATCGCGGCGATCGGCGCGCTGGTCGCGCGCGGTAACTCCAACGCCCTGACCGGCGCCGCACTGACACAGGGCGCGGGCTTTGCCGGCGTGAACGGACCGTTCCGGTTCCTGTCGGATGGCACCAACGAGCGCGGTCTTGCGGTGGCCCAAATTCAGAACAACCAGGTGATTGTGATTGACCCGGCACCCAGAAGCTTTGGCGGCATCGGCTTCTGAGCCGGCCGCCGGGACAGCCGACCCGCTGTTTCCCGACCTGCGGCTCGACATTGCCGACCTGATCGACGCCGAGGCCATGTTTCAGGCCATCAAGGCGTCGAGTGCCGATAGCGACGCCGCGGAGATCCGCGCGAAGACCGTCGGCACCCTGAAGGCCGCCAATGAGCAGGCACGCGAACGGATCGCCACCGCCGTGGCAGCCGAACCTCGTGCCGCACGTGATACGGTTCGGGCCTATTGCGCGCTGACCGACATCCTCGTGACCACCGTGTTTCGCGTTGCGTCCGAGCTTCTGCACCCCAATCCGAACCCAACCGATGGCGAGCGGCTCGCGGTCATGGCGGTGGGCGGATACGGCCGGGGCGAGATGGCGCCTTTCTCAGATGTCGATTTGCTGTTCGTGATGCCCTGGAAAGTCACGCCCTGGGCGGAAAGCCTGATCGAGAGCATGCTTTATATCTTCTGGGATCTGCACCTGAAGGTTGGACATGCCTCGCGCAGCGTCAAGGAGTGCATCCGGCTCGGGCGCGAAGACTACACCATCCGAACGGCTCTTCTGGAGCACCGTTACCTGATCGGCGACACGGGGATGGCCACGAACCTCGACAAGTCGCTCCGCTCCGATCTGTTCCGCAACACGGCGTCGGAATTCATCGAGGCTAAGCTCGCTGAACGGGGTGAGCGGCACCGCAAGCAGGGCGGACAACGCTATCTCGTCGAACCAAATGTGAAAGAAGGCAAGGGCGGGCTGCGCGATCTGCAGACGCTTTTCTGGATCGGCAAGTACATTCACGGGGTCGATGATGTCTCGGAGTTGGTGCCGCTTGGGCTCTTCCGGCAGGAGGAATACGACCGCTTCCAGGCCGCCGAAACCTTCTTGATGACTGTACGCAACCACCTGCACCTGATCGCCGGACGGGCAATGGACCAGTTGACCTTTGATATGCAGGTCGAGGTCGCGGACAGGCTGGGCTATACCGACAAGGGCGGGCGGCGCGCGGTCGAACATTTCATGCAGGATTATTTCCGGCACGCCACCGTGGTTGGCGAGGTCACGCGCATCTTCCTGACAGCCCTGGAGGCGAAACACGTCAAGTCCGCCCCTTCGCTGGTGGTTCTGTTCCGGCGCAAGAAGGCGGTGAAGCCGGATTTCGTTGTCCGGCAAAACCGGCTGGACATCGCCAAGCCCAAGAACTTCCTTCAGGACAAGGTGAACATCCTGCGATTATTCGAGGAAGGTCTGCGCACCGGCTACCTGATTCACCCCGACGCCATGCGCCTGGCGACCGCAAATCTCGACCTGATCGACGACGAGATGCGCGCTTCTCCCGAAGCGAACCGCATCTTCCTCGACCTGCTCCTGAAACACGGCAATCCCGAACGCGCTCTGCGCCGGATGAACGAATTGGGTGTACTGGCGGCTTTCATGCCCGAGTTCGCGCCGATCGTGGCTATGATGCAGTTCAACATGTACCACCACTACACGGTGGACGAGCACATCATTCAGTGCATCTCGACTCTGGCCGAGATCGAGCGCGGCGGGTTGGTCGAATCGCTCCCCATTGCCAGCCGCATCCTCAAGGAGGGCGTTAACCGCAAGGTGCTGTTCACCGCCTTGTTGCTGCATGACATCGGCAAGGGCCGGGACGAGGATCATTCGGTCCTCGGCGCGCAGATCGCGCGCAAGGTCGCGCCACGCCTGGGGCTCAAGAAGGCCGAGGCTGAGACCGTCGAATGGCTGGTGCGCTATCACCTGTTGATGTCGGACATGGCGCAGAAGCGCGACATCTCGGAGCCGCGGACCATACGTGACTTCGCCAAGGCGGTGAAGACGAAGGCGCGGCTCGATCTGCTGACGGTGCTGACGGTCTGCGATATCCGGGGCGTTGGGCCCGGCACGTGGAACAACTGGAAGGCGGAATTGCTGCGCGGGCTTTACCGTGCGACGGCGACGGCGCTGGAGCATGGTCTGGAAGCGGTCAACCGGGACAGTCGCGAGGCGGAAGCGAAGCGCGAGTTGCGTGCGGCGCTGGAGGATTGGGACGCCAAGGATGTGCGGCTGGAAACCACGCGCCACTACGGCCCCTACTGGCAAGGACTGCCAACCGCCACCCATGTGGTTTTCGCAAACCTTCTGAAGGGTATTTCCGACAACGAGATCCGGCTCGATCTGAAGCCCGACGAGGACCGCGACGCGACCCGCGTCTGTTTTGCTCTGGCCGACCATCCCGGCATCTTCTCGCGTCTGGCCGGAGCACTTGCGCTGGTGGGGGCCAATGTCGTGGACGCCCGCACCTATACTTCGTCCGACGGCTACGCGACCGCGGTGTTCTGGGTGCAGGATGGCGAGGAAGGACCTTATGAGGCCTCGCGGCTGCCGCGGCTGAAGTCGATGATCGAGAAGACGCTCTACGGCGAGGTCCGGCCGCGGCAGTCGCTGGCCGACCGCGACAAGATGAAGAAGCGCGAGCGGGCATTCCGGGTGCCGACCTCGATCTCGTTCGACAACGAGGGATCGGACATCTACACGATCATCGAGGTCGACACGCGCGACCGGCCCGGGCTTCTCTATGACCTGACGCGGACGCTGTCGGAAGCCAACGTGATTATCAACAGTGCCGTCATCGCGACTTATGGCGAGCAGGTTGTCGATACCTTCTATGTCAAGGACATGTTCGGTCTGAAGTTCCACGCCAAGCCGAAGCAACGCGGGCTGGAACAGAAACTGCGCAACGCGATCGCCGCCGGGGCCGAGCGGGCGCGGGCGGAATGACGGACGTGCGGCGGTGAGCACGAAGGGACTGATCAGCGGCGCCCTCACGGTCGGCGTCTGGACGCTTCTCTCGCGCATCCTCGGGTTTATCCGCGACATCCTGATTGCAGCCTGGCTGGGCACCGGCCCGGTGGCGGAGGCTTTTCTCGTCGCCTTTGCCTTGCCCAACATGTTCCGCCGGTTCTTTGCCGAGGGCGCCTTCAACATGGCCTTCGTGCCGATGTTCTCGAAAAAACTCGAAGCGGACGACGGCGCCGAGGCCTTTGCGCGGGACGCGTTCTCGGGACTGGCGGCGTTCCTGTTGCTTTTCACGGTCCTCGCGATTGTCTTCATGCCCTGGCTTGTCCTGGCAATGGCATCTGGGTTTGCCGCGGACGAACGCTTTGGCATGGCCGTTACGCTGGGACGGATCGTCTTTCCCTATATCCTCTTCATTTCGTTGGCCGCGCTGCTTTCGGGCGTGCTGAACGCAAGCGGGCGTTTCGTGGCCGCCGCCGCCGCGCCGGTCTTGCTGAACATCATTCTGATCGGCGCGCTACTGCTGGCCGAGTTTGCGCTTCCCGATGTCTCGGTCATCGACGCGGCCGAAACGGCCGGGCGACATGGTACGGCCCTTGCTTTCGGCGTGATACTGGCGGGGCTGGCACAATTGGCGCTGGTCTGGGGCGCCGTCCGGCACGCCGGGTTCAACCTGAAGCCGAAGCGCCCGGTCTGGACGCCGGAGTTGAAACGGCTTGCCATCATTGCCGGCCCCGCCGCCCTGGCGGGCGGTGTCGTGCAGATCAACCTGCTGATCGGGCGACAGGTGGCGAGTTTCTTCGACGGGGCCGTGGCCTGGCTCTCATATGCCGACCGGCTTTACCAGTTGCCCCTCGGCGTGGTCGGGATCGCCATCGGCATCGTGCTTCTGCCCGACCTCTCACGCCGCCTGCAGGCCGAGGACACCGACGGCGGGCGCGCCGCGCTTTCGCGTGCCACGGAGATGTCGCTGGCACTGGCCATCCCCGCCGCCGTCGCGCTGGCGGTCATCCCCGCAACGCTGGTCTCTGTCCTGTTCGAGCGCGGTGCCTTCGATACCGAGGACACGATCGCCACGGCGCTCGCCTGCGGGGTTTATGGCCTCGGGCTGCCAGCATTCGTGCTTCAGAAGGTGTTGCAGCCGCTCTTTTTTGCCCGCGAAGACACCAGGCGACCGTTCTACTATGCGCTCGCCGCACTATTCGTGAACGCGGCCGTCGCCATCGGCCTGATGGGAACGCTTGGCTACATCGCCGCCGCGCTTGGCACGACGCTTGCTGGTTGGGCGATGCTGGCGCTGCTCTGGGCCGGATCGCGGGATATGGGGGAAGCCGCCCGACTGGAAGCGGTCACGCGAGGGCGCGTGATGCGTATCTCGGCAGCCGCGTTGATCATGGGCGCCGTGCTTTGGGTGGCGGACACCCTGGTGCTGGCGTCGCTGCTTGCGACTGCGCCCTTCGCGGGGCTGGCAGTTCTCTGCATTGCGGGAATTGCCAGCTATTGCGTGGCCGGTATCGCCCTGCGCGCCTTCACCGTCTCGCAACTGCGGGCGGTCTTCCGGCGCTGAGGCCCTTCAGCGTTGGCGCATCCGGTCGAGCAACCGCCCGAACGCGCCCGGCACCAGGGCGGGCGTGATGACGAAGCCGAAGACGAAGCCCGCGACCTCGGCCACCCAGTCCATCCCTACCTCGAAGAAGATACCGAAGAAGAGCTGCAATCCCATCAGGAAGCCGATCAGAGAAAACGCCTGGTACTCATTCTGTCCGGTTGATTTGAGCCTGACCCAAAGGATGAAGGTGTAGGCCCCTATCAGCCCGTAGGCGCTCGGGAATCCCCCGATCAACGGTCTATCGTCGCCCGTCAGGCCGGCATAGATCACCGCGCCGAAGATGCCGCAGGCGAAAAAGATCACGATCACGGCGATGTTGCCGAAGACTTCGCCCACCAGCTTGCCGAGGGCCAGAAGGAACACGATGACGAAGGCGGCGTGGGTGAAGCCGTAATGCACGAAAGGATAGGTCACGAACCGCTTGAGGTGCTCGGGCGACCAGTTGCCGGTCTCGACCACCCAGGCAAGAAGCGGCGAGAAGAACCCGAACTCCTGGATTGCCTCCAGCCGCCAGCCGATCGCCTGCGGTCCGCCGATGATCCCCTTGGCGCCCAGCGTCAAAAGTACTTCGACGGCAAGGATTGCCAGCGCCAGCGCCGCAACCGCGGGCGGCAGCGCGTTGAAGAACGGTTGGGCGTAATCGTCGTCCTGCATCAGCCAGTTCCTTGACGGGCGGTTGCCCCCTCGGTAAGCCGCGCGAACGGGAAAATCCAGAGGACCACCGGAAAATGACGGCGACCGCGTTCACACCTCGTGTCTTCTCGGGCATCCAGCCCTCGGGAGGCCTGACGCTGGGCAATTATCTTGGCGCGCTCAGGCGCTTCGTCGACATGCAGGATGCCGGCACTCACGAGTGCATCTTCTGTGTCGTCGATTTGCACGCGCTGACGACCTGGCAGGCGCCCGACAAACTCCACGCCCAGACGCGCGAAGCTGCCGCGGCCTTCATTGCCGCGGGCATCGACCCCAGCCGTTCGATCCTCTTCAACCAGGCGGCGGTGCCGGAGCACGCCCAGCTTGCCTGGCTCTTCAACTGCGTCGCCCGCATGGGCTGGATGCGGCGGATGACCCAGTGGAAGGACAAGGCCGGCAAGAACTCCGAGGAAGCCTCGCTCGGTCTCTTCGCCTATCCCGCCCTGATGGCGGCGGACATCCTCGCCTACCACGCGACCCATGTGCCGGTGGGCGAGGACCAGAAACAGCACCTCGAACTGACCCGCGACATCGCCGCCAAGTTCAACCACGACTACGGGCAGGACTTCTTCCCGATCACCGAGCCGGTCATCGGCGGGCCGGCGGCACGCGTCATGAGCCTGCGGGACGGCACCAAGAAGATGTCGAAGAGCGATCCCTCGGACATGAGCCGGATCAACCTCTCCGACGACGCCGACACCATCGCGCAGAAGTTCCGCAAGGCCCGCACCGATCCCGAGCCGCTGCCCGAGACCTATGGCGAGCTGAAGGACAGGCCTGAAGCGCGCAACCTCGTCGATATCCTCGCCGGGCTTCAGGGCCGCACGAGCGAGGAGGTGATGGGTGACGTGGCGGGTCAGGGCTGGGGCCAGTTCAAACCCTACCTCGCCGAGGTCGCGGTCGAGACGCTGGGGCCGATTACCACCGAGATGAACCGGCTGATGGCGGACCCCGCCGAGATCGACCGGACACTTGGCGCGGGTGCCTTGAGGGCACGCGAGATCGCGTCTCCGATCCTCGCCAAAACGATGGACATCATGGGGATCGTGCGCAGCGTGTAACTTGCCGTTTCCGCCAAATTGACCAACATCAAGGCGACCGCATCGCCACCGTGGAACGCTGTTAAAAACGGAGGAAGCGATGCGAACACTTCCACTTGCTGCCATGCTGCTTGCCGGTTGGACCATGCCAGCCCTGGGCGACACACTCGAACTCGATGCGGGCAAGGGCCTGTCAGCGCTGGAAGCCGAACTTGTTGCGGTGGACCAGCCCACGGCCAACCAGACTTTCGCACTGGGTGCCGTTCGGTTTCTGCGCGGTATCGAAAGGACTTTGCAGGAGCGATACAGAAGCAACGCAGCGGTCGGGTCGCAATGGACGCCTGTACCAGTTCTCAGGTTGCCATTCGAGCCGAACCCTGACCCCGAGCCATTCCAGCCCGAGATGGTCCGGGACATCTTCGATGACCTGACCTCGGATATGGAAATCGCGCGAAACACCCTGAGCAAGGCATCGCTTGGGATCGAGGACAAGGTGCAGGTCGATCTGGGGCAGCTGTGGCTCGATATCGACGGCGACGGTGTACGCGGCGACGACGAAGCACTGATCTTCATCGTGGCGGCATCGCTCGCCGATCCAAGGCTCGTCGAGGTCTCACCGGGCGAAGCCGAACCGATGCTCGTCCGGTTCGACGCGGCAGACGTGCAATGGTTCGCCGCCTACACGCACTTCCTTTCGGCAATATCTGAATTCGTGATCGCATTCGACCCGACCGAGACGATCCGGCACGTGCTGGAAAGCCGCGACAGGATGGACGCACTGCGGGGCTCGGCAGAAGACGGCATGTTCTTCAGCCCGGACGATGCTGCCTTCGCCGACGCATTCGCTACGATTTATGGCGCGATCAATCGAGAGCCGGATCAGCAACACCTTGTCCGTGCACGGGACCATTTCCTCGGCATGGTCCGGGCGAACCGCGCGTTCTGGGAAGCGGTCAATGCCGAAACCGACGATGACGCCGAGTGGATTCCGAACGGCTCCCAGTCTGCCGCGCTTGGATTCCAGATGCCGCCCGACACCGGCCCGGTCTGGCTTGGCGTCCTGCAGGATGCCGAAGCGGTATTGACCGGCGAGAAACTTGTCGGACATTGGCGGCTTGGAGCCGATGCCGGGATCAATGTCGCGAAACTGATCGAGAACCCTCCCGCGGTCGATATCGTGACATGGTTTCAGGGCGAGGCGCTGGTTCCGTTCATGGAAAAGGGCGAGGTTGCCTCGTGGCAGAACACCCAGCGGTTCATGCGAATGTTCCAGGGTGGGGCGTTGCTCTTCATGGTTCTGCTGAACTGAAGACAGCGCATTGCTCCTTGCGCGCGCCCCGCTTGCCAGCCCTGCCCGTCAACGCTAGGTATCGGCGTCCAAGCCGAGGGGGAATGCCATGCCCGAAGACCTGATCAACAGCTTCATGACCGGACCCGACGAGAACGGCCGCTTCGGCCAGTTCGGCGGGCGGTTCGTCAGTGAAACCCTGATGCCGCTGATCCTCGAACTGGAAGCCCAGTACGAGAACGCGAAGACCGACCAGAGCTTCTGGGACGAGATGGAATTCCTGTGGAAGCATTACGTCGGCCGTCCCTCGCCGCTTTACTTCGCCGAACGGCTGACCGAGCGGTTGGGCGGCGCGAAGGTCTACTTCAAGCGCGACGAGTTGAACCACACCGGCGCGCACAAGATCAACAACGTGCTGGGCCAGATCATCCTTGCCCGCCGCATGGGGAAAACCCGCATCATCGCGGAGACAGGCGCTGGCCAGCACGGCGTCGCCACCGCGACGGTCTGCGCCAAGTTCGGCCTGAAATGCGTGGTCTACATGGGTGCCCATGACGTCGAGCGCCAGAAGCCCAACGTCTTCCGCATGAAGCTCCTCGGCGCCGAGGTCGTGCCGGTCACCTCGGGCCGCGGCACGCTGAAGGACGCGATGAACGACGCGCTGCGCGACTGGGTGACCAACGTGCGCGATACGTTCTATTGCATCGGCACCGTTGCGGGGCCGCACCCCTACCCCGCGATGGTCCGCGACTTCCAGGCGATCATCGGCAAGGAAGCCAAGGAGCAGATGCAGGAGGCCGAAGGACGGCTTCCGGATACCGTGATCGCCGCCATCGGCGGCGGCTCCAACGCGATGGGGCTGTTCTTCCCCTTCCTCGACGACAAATCGGTTCGGATCATCGGCGTCGAGGCCGGAGGCAAGGGCGTGAACGAGAAGATGGAGCACTGTGCTTCGCTCACCGGCGGGCGGCCGGGGGTGCTGCACGGCAATCGGACCTACCTGCTACAGGACGACGACGGGCAGATCCTCGAAGGCTTCTCGATCTCGGCCGGTCTCGATTACCCCGGCATCGGACCCGAACATTCGTGGCTGCACGACATCGGCCGTGCCGAGTACGTCTCGATCACCGATGTCGAGGCGCTGGCGGCTTTCCAGCTCTCCTGCGAGACCGAAGGCATCATCCCCGCACTTGAGCCGTCGCACGCGCTGGCGCATGTGGCCAAGATCGCACCCGATCTGCCGAAGGATCACATCATCTGCATGAACATGTGCGGCCGCGGCGACAAGGATATCTTCACCGTCGCAAAGGCGCTTGGGTGGGAGATGGCCGAGGCCGACTGAGCTCTGTCAGAGCGACGCTTTTGCTGGCAGACTGAGCGGCATGACGGCGTCCGATCTGAACCTCAAATACGACCGCGCCGCCCCGGCATGGGGCGACAAGATGCGGTTGCTTGGCTATCACGACGCCTATCTCGGCTTTCTCGCCTCGCAATCATTCCGCGCCCCCGCCGGGACACGCGTGCTCGATATCGACTGCGGGACGGGCGCCTTTGCCGATGCCTGGACCGCGATCCACGGACCCGATCAGAGTATGACCCTGCTGGACCCCTCGCACGAAATGCTGTCGCGTGCGAGGGCCGCGCTGCATCGGCGTGGGCTCGAGGCCGAGGTGACGGCGGACAGGCTTGAGGACCATGCGCCTGCCAGTCCTTACCAGTTCCTTTTGGCCGCGCATGTCATCGAGCATATGGGGGATCCGGTCGCCGCACTCACGGCGATGCGCGCGCTTTCAGGGCCGGGCAGCCGCCTCTGGCTCATCGTATCGAAACCGCACTGGTGCAATGCCATCATCTGGTTCCAGTGGCGCCACCGCGCATATCGGCCCGGAGAAATGCGCCGCTTCCTCGCAAGCTCCGGCTGGGAGCCAGAGGCCGAATATTCCTTTCCTTCGGGACCGCCTTCGCGCACCTCTCGCGGATACCTGGTCCGCGCTGTCTGACCGCGGCGACCACCATCGGGCCCCTCAAGGTCGTTACCGCCCGCCACCGGAAAGGCCGTTGCGTCTGGCGGCGCCCATAGAGAAATGTCAGCGCGATGTCGCCCTAGGCCACGGGCAGATATCCGAACACATGCTCGACACCCTTGGCGTCGCGGTATCGCCATCGCGCCGCGACCAGTTGAAAACGGCGTTCAGGCACCGCCGAATGCTCGTCCAGAAGCCTTACTCGCCAGATTCCATCGACCCGCAACGGCTGGCGAATCTCGCCGGCGGCGGCCTTCGCGTCCGGCAGCAGTTTCCGGTACTGAAGCTGCGCCTGCAGGCGCTGTAGCAGCGGCACCGCCGCCGCCTTTCTTGCCCCGGGAAAGACCAGTTCGATCTCCTTTTCCGACACGAAGCCCAGAAGGATCAGGTCGGCGTTGGCACATCGGCGCCGCCGCGGGGTGACCTCCACCGCAACCTGCACGGTTCCCGACGGGAAAAGAATGGCATCCTCGCGCAGGATGCGGGCGTCTTCGGTCGCCTTCTGGCGGACAGGCAGCTGCATTTGCGGCACCTCGGCTAGCAGGATTCTCCTTGCTGCCTGCCTAACCCGCAACCCTTCAGGAATTGCTAACGCCGGCCTTCCCAGAGCCACGCGCCCACGGCGAGGAGCGAGGCCAGGAGTAACATCGCCCAGGCCGGCAGAAGCGGCGAGACCCGGATATCGGCGGTCAGATACGCCCCGCGGGGCACGATCCCCAGCCAGCCCCGGCCCGCAGCCGGCCGCCCCTCGCGGACCTTGCGGATATCAGGCATCCGGTCAGCGACCCGAACAATGCCGCCACGCGTGGCATCAACGGCATCGCCAAGAATGGCCTCCGTTGCCAGCGTCTCTTCGAATTCCCTGGGCGCCGCCGGGCCCAGCGCGACGACGCTTTCCAGATCGCCTTCCTTCAGCCGGTAAAGCCCCATCTCGGGTCCGACCCAGGTGGCGCTATGCCGCCCCGGCGAGACTTCCTCCAGCGGCACCAGCGTCACCGCACCATCAGGCCCGGTGATCTCGACATCCTCGACGGTGTCGCCAAGGGTGCGGCGGGTCAGCGTCATTGTCTGACCCTCCGCCGTGGCAGTCAGCGCCTCTTCCTCGAGATCCGGCTCCTTCATCATCCAGTGCGCCAGCCGCCGGAGAAGTTCGAGCTGCGGTCCACCTCCCTCGAAACCTCGCGACCAGAGCCATGCGTGGTCCGACGCCATCAGCGCCACGCGACCCTCCCCCACCCTGTCCAGCACGAGAAGCGGTCCGTCCTCGGGCCCGTTCATGATGGTGTCACCCCGTTCGGCGGCGACGTCGATGATCCGCAGCCAGCGGCCCCAGGGCGCGGGCGTATCGCCGGCATCCTCGGCAACCACCGGCGCCAGCCCCTCGGTCACCGGGTGACGATGGCCGATGTCGGTGACCATCGGAAGAAACAGTTCCTCGCGCACCCGCCCGCTCGGGGCGGCAGGCAGGATCTCGGAAAGCGGCGAGCGATAGATGGACTGCGCGCCGGCAAAATCCGGGCCCGCCGCAACCAGTAGCGCGCCGCCGTCAGCCACGTATTGCCGCACGTTATCGAGGTAGAGCGATGGCAGGATTCCGCGCCGTTGATAGCGATCGAAAACGATCAGGTCGAACTCGTCGATCTTGTCGAGGAAAAGCTCGCGCGTCGGAAAGGCGATGAGGCTCAACTCGTTGACCGGCACGCCGTCCTGCTTCTCGGGCGGTCGCAGAATGGTGAAATGCACCAGGTCCACGCTTGCATCCGATTTCAGAAGGTTCCGCCAGGTCCGCTCGCCGGCATGCGGCTCGCCCGAGACCAGAAGCACGCGAAGGCGGTCGCGTACCCCATTGATCTGAACCACTGCGGCGTTGTTCCGTGCGGTCAGCTCGCCCTCGCCCTCGGGCACGGTGAACTGGATCACGTTCATGCCGCCGTGGCTCAAGGTCACGGGCAGTTCCAGATCTTCTCCGATCGGCACCACGAAGCGCTGCGGCTCGCCGCCGTCAACGGCGATCTCGATCTCGGACTCGGTCGGCCTGCCGGGCACCGCGCCCTGGTCCTCGATCCGCAGGGTCAGGGTTACCGGCTCGCCGATGATCGCGAAGGCTGGCGCGTTCTGGACCATCAGCCGCCTGTCCCAGTCGTCTTCGGTCCCTGTCAACAGCACATGCATCGGGCTTGGCATGTCGGGCAGGCGTTCGACGTCATGCACTTGTCCGTCGGTCAACAGGAACGTTCCCGCCAGCCGCGCGCGCGGCTCGTCGGCCATCGCGGTTGCCAGCGCCTCCATCAGAAGCGTGCCGCGATTGCCATCGGCGTCGCCCATGCGCACCACGCGCAATTCGGTATTGCCGAGCGACGCGACCTCGGCCTCGATCCCCGCGACCGCCTCAGCGATCTGTTCGGGGCGCACGTCGATCCCCTGGCTCGCACTTTCATCCACCACGAGGAGCACGATGTCCGTCAGCTGCTCGCGATCCTCGATCTGCAGCGACGGGTTGGCCACGGCCAGCAACAACATGGCGAGCGCCGCCGCCCTCAGCCACCAGCCGGACAACCCGCGCCAGATTGCAAGGCCGACGAACACGACCGCGAAGGCCATGCCCGCAAAGAGCATGGCCCAAGGCAAAAGCGGATCGAAAATGATGGTCCCGGTTTCCATCAGCCCCTTCCCGGTCCTTCATCGGTCCGCAAATATCCTGGGGGAGTTCGAGGGGGCAAAGCCCCTTCGGCCACCGCGATTTGCGAAGCAAAGCGCAACATGCTCATTGCCCCAACCTGTCCAGAAGCGCGGGCACGTGCACCTGGTCGGATTTGTAGTTGCCGGTCAGCACATGCATCACCAGGTTCACCCCGAAACGATAGGCAATCTCGCGCTGCCGCTCGCCGGCGAAGCCCCGGCCCACCGGGTAAAGCGGCGAGCCACGCTCGTCCACGGCCCAGGCCGCAGCCCAGTCGTTGCCGCCGATCACCACCGGCGTGACGTTGTCGTTGAGGTTGCGGAAGGGCATTCCTTCGGCCCGCTCTGCATCCTCGGGCGCGGCTTCGACCCAGACATCACGGCTGATGAACCGACCCGGGAAGTCCTGCAGAAGATAAAATGTCCGTGTCAGGACATGGTCGCCCGGGATCGGCTCGAGCGGCGGTATATCCAGCGGCAGCGCAAGCTGCTGCAGCCTCCGTCCGTTCGGCGTCGAAGTGCTGAAGCCGGATGTCGAGGCGTCACGCGTATCGAAGAGAATCATGCCCCCGGTCCGCAAATAACGGTTGAGCCGCGAATAGGCCTCGGTCGAAGGCCTGGGTTGGTTCTCGCTGATCGGCCAGTAGAGGAAGGGGTAAACCGACAATTCGTCCATCTCGAGATTCACACCCACCGGCGCGGCAGGCTCGATCGAGGTCCGGCGGAACAGCACCTCGGACAGACCACGAAGCCCGGCCTCGGACGTTTGATCGACGCGCGCATCGCCCGTGATGACATAGGCAAGCGAAACCTCCGACGTTGCCGCCAGCAGCTTCTCGATTTCCTGCGGGGTTTCCTGCGCCCTGGCGCCCGGAGCGCCGAGCAAGCCGACCATGAGCAGCGCCGCCGTGGTGCCGAGCAGCCGTCCCGAGAGCGCAAGCGCGGCCAGGACATCCACCATCAGCGCCACCAGGGCAAGCGACAGTGCAATACCGGCAAGCGGCGTTTCCGCCTGCACGGCGAAACCCTCGACCGGGACATCGGCTGGCCAGACCGCCGCGGTGAAACTGCTCTCGGCGTTCAAGACGTTCAGCGCAATGCGCCGGTTCTCACCGGCATAGAGGCCGGGCGGCAGATCAGGGCCCGGCACCGCATCGGCGAGGCGCTGGCCCGCGACGCCCGGCAGTGCCCCGGCTTCCATCACCTCGCCAAAGCCGCTCAGCGTCTGGTCGAGGGTCCAGACCGTGCCTTCGAGATCCTCGGCCGAAAGCGCCGAGGCGCGGGTCGAAACCGCCAGCCGTTCCAGCATCTGCACGAAAAGACCCGACAGCGGCAGGGTCGACCAGTCGGCATTTGCGGTGACGTGGAACAGCACGACCTGCCCCTGGTCCATCCGTTTGCGGGTGACGAGAGGCGTTCCGTCGGCCAGCGAAGCGATGGTGCGCTCGGCGAGCGACGGGTCGGGCTGCGCCATGACCTGGCTCGACACGGTCACGTCCTCGGGCACGGCGAGGCCGAAGAACGGGCTTTCGGGTGAAAAAGGACGCAACGCTTTCGGTTCGCCCCAACTCATCGCGCCACCCACGGACCGTCCGCCCGCGCGAAGCCGCACCGGCATCAGCACGTCTTCCTGGTCGCGGCCATAGTCAGAGCCGGCCAGCCGGGTGCCCGCAAAGCGCAGCAGCAGTCCACCCTCGCGCACCCAGTCCTCCAGGGCCTGGGCCTCGCCCTCGGCCAGCGTGACGATATCGGCCAGAACGATCACGTCCGGGTTGGCAAGAACGATATCGTCGATCGTGCCGTCGATCAGGTCCGCCGTCTCGATCAGCGCCTGTTCCAGGTAGTGCGTCGGCGAGAGCAGGCGCAGCCCTTCTCGCTCATCGCGCGCCGACAGGATGGCGACCTCACGCCGCCGCAGGCTGTCGTCGGTGAGCGACACGGCACCGGCCGAGCGGACACCCTCGATCTCGAACCGGGTCACGCGGTTGCGAAGTTCTGCGGGCAACGACAGCGCACCGGTCGCAACGTCCTCGCCCGCTGCCATGTCGATATCGAAGCGCGCTAGCCGGCGCGGCGTTCCACTGGGATCGAGACCATGCGCTGCGACACCGATGACGCTCTCCGACCCCACACGGTTGCGCACGGCATCAACCTCGATGTTGCCATCGACGAAACGCGCCGGACGCAGCCCGACCACCGCGCGCGGGCTTTCGAAAACCGTGACCGAGCCGTGGTCCTGAAGAACATCAAGCAGTGGGGCCCGCCAGTCGTGCTCGATCCCGTCGGAGAGCCAGAAGGTGTCGAAACGCCCCTCGGCGGCTGCGAACCAGTCGAGCACTGCGTCGCCGTCCGGCAACCAGGGTCGAGGCCGGATGCCGGGCAGTTGCGAAGCAACCGCATCTGCCGATAGGTACGAGAGATCGCTGTCCGCCGGCAGGTCGGTCAATGTCACCAGCGCCGTCTCGCGCCCTGCCTGTCCGGCCTCGTCCAGCAGCGCATCGACCCGGTCGATGCGCGAAGTCCAGTCCTGCGCCTCGGCCCAGCCGCCGCCCATCAGAACCAGCAGAGGGCCGGTCCCGGCGGCCTCGGTCTTGGGGTTCAGCACCGGACCCGCAAATCCGATGATTGCCGCGGCAATCGCCAGTGTGCGCAGAAGCAGCAGCCACCAAGGGGTCCGGTCGGTCTGCGTCTCGTCATCCGTCAGGCCCAGGAGCAACGCCACACCTGGAAACATGCGGCGGATCGGTGCCGGCGGAACCGCGCGCAGCAGGATCCAGAGGATCGGCAGCAGAACCAGCCCAAGAAGCAACCAGGGCGCGGTAAACCCGATGGGGCCGATCGACCACATCAGCCTGCCCTCCTATGGCCCGCGCGCGCCGTCAATGTCCCCGCTCCAGAGCCGTGTAGAGCCAAAGCAGCGCCGCCGATGCCGATCCGCCCGTGTGATGGGTGTGGAATTGCCAACCGATGGTGCGCGTCAGCCTTCGCAGGGCATCCTTTCGCGCCGCGAGACGCTCGAGATAACGGTCGCGGAGGTCCCCCGCCTTCAGGGTTTCGTGTTTGAGCGTGCCCCCCATTGACTGGAAGATCGTGCGCCCGTCGAATGGAAACGCTTCCTCCTGCGGGTCGAGCACCTGCAGAACCGCGCCGTCGATCCCGCGGTCCGCCGCGCCGGTAAGAGCCCGCTCCACCGGTTCGAGATCGCCCATGAAGTCCGAGACGAACACGGCGCGCGAACGGAACGGTGCGGCACGCAAATCCGGCACGGCGTAATCCGCCTCGTCCTGCTGGGTGGCAAAAGCCGTTGTCAGCCGCATCAGTTGCACCTGCCCGGCGCGGGGCGGCATGCCGAGGTTGGTCAGCCCGACACGTTCGCCCGCCCGGATCAGAAGCACGCTGAGGGCCAGCGCGATCCGCCGGGCCTCGGCCGCCTTGGTGGGCAGTTCCTTTGCGGACGAGAACTGCATGGACTGCCCCATATCGAGCCAGAGCATGACCGACTGGGCCGCCTGCCATTCCTTCTCGCGCACGAAAAGCGCATCGTCTGACCTTGCCGAGCGCCGCCAGTCGACCATCCGCGCCTCGTCGCCCGCATGGCTGGGGCGATACTGCCAGAATTCGTCGCCCTGGCCGACGCGGCGGCGGCCGTGTGCGCCCGGCATGACGCTTGCGGCAAGATGCTCGGCCGAGGCCAGAAGCGGCGGCAACGGCGCCGCAAGCGCCTCGGCATCGCGCCGAAGCCCGGCATAGGCCGTTGGCTGGGCGCCGGTTTGGCTCATGCAGCGGCCTCGGTACGGGTGATGTTCGCCGTTACCTCGCCAATCACATTCCCAAGCTCGAGCCCGCGCGCGCGGGCGGCAAAGGTCAATGCCATGCGATGCGTCAGAACCGGCGTCGCCATTGCCGAGACGTCTTCAGCGGACGGGACCAGCCGGCCCGACAGAAGCGCCCGCGCCCGAACCGTCAGCATAAGCGCCTGCGCCGCGCGCGGCCCCGGTCCCCAGCCGACATTGTCGCGCACCACGTCGAGCGCGCCCGGTTCCTCGGGCCGACAGGCGCGCACGAGGTCGAGGATCAGTTCCACCACGGCCTCACCAACGGGCATCTGCCGCACCAGCCGCTGGGCGGCGATCAGTTCGGCCGGGGTGAACACGCGGCTGGATTCGGCCTCTTCCGTCCCGGTCGTTGCGATCAGGATGTCACGCTCGGTGTCACGGTCCGGATAGGGCACGTCGATTTGCACCAGGAACCGGTCAAGTTGCGCCTCGGGCAGCGGATAGGTACCTTCCTGCTCGATCGGGTTCTGCGTCGCCAGCACGTGAAACGGCTTGGGCAGGTCATGCGGCGCCCCTGCCACTGTAACGGACTTTTCCTGCATCGCCTGCAACAGAGCCGATTGCGTGCGCGGGCTTGCCCGGTTGATCTCGTCCGCCATCAGAAGCTGGCAGAAGATCGGGCCCTGAATGAACTTGAAAGCCCGGCTTCCGTCGGCCCCGGTTTCCAGCACTTCCGAGCCCAGAATGTCCGCCGGCATCAGGTCCGGAGTGAACTGCACCCGCTTGCCGTCGAGACCGAGCACCGTCGAGAGGGTGTCCACCAGTCGCGTCTTGCCAAGCCCCGGCAGTCCGACCAGCAACCCGTGACCGCCACAGAGGATCGCCGAGAGAACGAGGTCGACCACCCGCTCCTGCCCGATGAAGCGCTGCGTGATGCTTGCCTTCGCTTCGGCCAGCTTGCCGCCGAGCGCTTCGATCTCGGCCACCAGATCGGGGGTTTCTGACATGGGGCTGCTCCTGTTGATGTCTTCTCTATATAGTAGACTGAAGTATCGCCGCTTCTACAAATGGCAAAAGGCAGAACGGGACAAAACATTGTGAAAATTTCCGCCGAGAGCCTCGCAAACAGCGCCCGTGCCGCATCAACGCGCGGATTGCCGCCGGTTCACAAGTGGAATCCGCCCGACTGCGGCGATCTCGACATCCGTATTGCCCGTGACGGAACATGGTTCTACCTCGGCACACCGATAGGCCGGCCCGAGCTTGTCCGCCTTTTCTCGACAATCCTGCGCAAGGACGGCGACCGTTTCGTTCTCGTCACGCCGGTCGAGAAGGTCGGGATCACTGTGGATGATGCGCCCTTTGTTGCGGTGGACTTCGAGCGGGACGGGGACGGCCTGCGGTTCATCACCAATCTCGGTGACGAGGCCGTGGCGGGGCCGGATCACCCGATCCGGGTCGAGCGCGACGCCGAGACCGGCGAACCCTCGCCCTACGTGCTGATCCGCGACCGGCTGGAGGCGCTGATCGACCGCAAGAGTTTCTATCGATTGGTCGAGATCGGAGAACACGCCGAGCATGAGGGCGAGCGCTGGTTCGGCCTGCGCTCGTGCGGTGTATTTTTTCCGATCATCCCTTCGGCCGAGCTACCCGGCTAGAACGGGCATGTGCACGCCTGTCGTGGCCAAGGACTGGAAATTTAGGGCTTTTTGTGCTTATCTGCACCTCGGGTGTAATGAGCGAACTTTCGTTCCATGTGGGAAAAGCTGCTCATCCGTTTTCTCGCCAGCCACATCCGGTTCGGCGATCTGACCGTGGCAATGCCCGGAGGCGAGGCACTTCGCTTCGGCAATCACAACGCGCCGCATGTCTCGGTCGCGCTCAAGGGACCAGGGGTGGTGCGCCGCCTTGCGCTGAACCCGGAACTGGCGGTGGGCGAAGCGTATATGGACCAGGACCTCACCATCGACGGCGACGATCTCGATGGTTTTCTCCGGCTTGCGATGATGAACCGCGGCGCACTGAACAGGCAAGGCGCCTGGTTCTCGCGCACCCAGTCGAGGCTTGGCCGCGCCATCGGATGGGTCCGCCAGCTCAACCGCGACGTGGTCGCGCAGCGCAACGTGGCGCATCACTACGATCTTTCCGGCGAACTGTTCGATCTCTTTCTCGACGAGGATCGGCAATACAGCTGTGCCTTTTTCGCTGACCCACGGATGTCGCTCGACGAGGCGCAACGGGCCAAGAAAGACAGGATCGCCGCCAAGCTCCGGCTCGAACCCGGCCAGCGCGTTCTCGATATCGGCTGCGGCTGGGGCGGCTTGGCGCTGACGCTGGCACGGGATCATGGCGTCCGCGTCACCGGCATCACGCTCAGCGAGGAACAGCATGCCCATGCCCGCGGCCGTGTCGAGGTCGCCGGGCTGACTGACCGCATAGACATCAGGCTTGAGGACTATCGCAACACGGAGGGTCCATTCGACCGGATCGTGTCGGTCGGAATGTTCGAGCATGTGGGCGTGCCGAATTACCGGACCTTCTTCGGGAAGGTGCGAGACCTGCTGACAGACGACGGTATCGCACTGATCCACACCATAGGCCGCACCGATCCGCCGTCGCACACCAACCCGTTCATTGCAAAATACATCTTCCCGGGCGGCTACATTCCCGCCGTCTCGGAGGTCGCCGCCGCCATCGAGCGCGAGGCGCTTTTCATCACCGATCTCGAGGTTTGGCGGCTGCACTATGCAGAAACGCTGCGCCACTGGTACGAACGGTTCGTTGCGCGCGAGGACGAGGCGCGTGCACTCTTCGACGAACGCTTCTGCCGGATGTGGCGGTTCTACCTGCTCGCCGCCGAACAGGGGTTCCGCACCGGGCAACAGGCGGTTTTCCAGTACCAGTTGACCCGCGGCTTCGATGTGCTGCCGCCAACGCGGGACTACATGGCCCCGAAACGTAAGAAGGAACAGCTCCCGGTCATGAGCTGACCCTGACGGCGACCCGTTCTATTCCGGAAGTCCCGCCAGGCGCAGGTTCTCGATGTATCGGTCGAGATCCTCGGGGTTGGCATAGGGCGAAGCCTCGGGCACCACCGCGATGCGAAATGAAGGGCTGATTGCCAGGAGCCTCTCGATCAGGGTTTTCGCCTCTTCCGTTCTGCCAACAGCGGCATGGCACGACGCTGCCAGTGCCAGCGTGTTGGTACTGCTCGACGCCCAGAGCGTCGCCCTGCCCAGATGGCGAAGCGCGTCTTCGTAACGTCCGAGGGTTGCAAGGATGCGCGCCAGGAAATGCAGGTAGATCGGTGGAAACTTCGGGTTAAGCCGCATTGCCAACTCGATTTCATGCAGGCCCGCCTCGCTATTGCCGGCAAGGCAGAGACCGTTCGAATACCAGACGCGAAAATGCGCGTTGTTCGGGTTCAGTTCGATCGCATGCTCCAGCGAAGCAAGGCCACTTGCGTGATCGTGCCGGCCCCAAAGCTCGGAGAACCCCAGCGCGGCATGCGCCCAGGGTTCGGCGTAGTCCAGTTCGACGGCGCGCATTGCAGCGGCGTGACCCTGCTTGAACGACAGGCCTGGATCGTCGGACCACCGCAGCACCGCCTGCAGCAGGTGCGACCACGCTAGAAGCGCATGGGCCCAGGCAAAATCCGGCGCGACGCTGACCGCGCGCGCCGCCGCCTCCACCGCCTCGGCCGTTTCCGAGCGGTCCCAATCTCTCAGAAGCACAAGCGCCCTCAGGGCGTTCTCATAGGCGTCAAGCGCATCGGGCTTCTTGTGCAGCGACCGCTCATAAGTCCGGTGCGCGATCTTGCCGACCAACAGGTTGACGACGATTGCCGCGATTTCTTCCTGAACCTCGAAAATGTCGTCCAGGCTCCGGTCGAACCGCTCCGCCCATATCTGTTCGGCACTGGTGGCGTCGAGAAGCTGCACCGACACCCGCGCCTTGTCGCCGGAAATGCGGACGCTTCCGGATATGACGTGGCTGACCCCAAGTTCCGAAGAAATCGCCCGATGATCGGTGGATGCCAACGCCTGAAGTGAAAGCGAGCCAGCCGCGATCACCATGACTTCGCTATAGCGCGAAAGTTCGGTGCTGATGTCCTCGCGAATGCCCTCGGCCAGGAAGCTCCGCTCGGGATCGCCTGACAAAGACTCGAAGGCCAGCACAGCGACAGTCGGTTTCGGAGAAAGGAACGGCTGGGAACTGTCCTCCGGCGATCCCATCACCCTGACCTTGGGCGTGCATTCAAAACGGAACCCACGCCCGTGAACGGTCTTGATAAGGCGCTGGTCCGAGCCGCTGTCGCTCAGGGCCTTGCGCGCGGCATTGATACGGGTGGAAATCGCGGACTCCGAGACGATCCGACCGCCCCAGACATCCGCCAGGATATCGTCGCGGGTCACGATCTGGTTCGGCCTCATCGCCAGGAAAGCAATCAGGTCAAAGACTTGCGGCTCAACGGGAACAAGCTCGCCAGCCTTGCGCAACTCGGCGGCCGCATTGTCGAGTTCAAAATCCTCGAACTCCAGAATCTCGCCCGATCTGTCAGAATTTTCCTGCATTCACTCCATGATCCGCCGGTTCTTGCGATCATTCAACCAAATCTGGACGAAATCTTAAGGTGGTCTGAAAGATTGGCGCCACGGTCTTCGGTACATCTCGGGTCAACACGAAATCACCAAAGCGGAGAAGACCCATGTACGACGCAAATCCAAAGTTCCTCAACAAGGACGGCTCCATCAACATGACCGCCGCCCTGAGGGCCGGTCGTCACATTCGCTCGGAAACGGCCCACGGCATGTTTCGCGGCCAGCGCAGCACCACTCCCGACCGGCCGCGAGCCGGTCTGGTCTCGCTTATCGCCGTCGGACTTGCCGGCATGGTCGGCGGTCGCGTTTGAAACGCGGCCGCACTAACCCTGCACGGTTCTCTTCTTGAGGATCCGCACCATCGCTTCCAGCCCGAGCGTGTACGAATCGAGCCCGAAGCCCGAGATCATTCCCACCGCCTCGGTCGCCAGAACGGATTTCATGCCCCGACTGTCGATATTCGAGATGTGCACTTCGACATAAGGCAGCGACACGCCGCGGAGACAGTCGCGCAAGGCGTAGGCGTTGTAGTGAAACCCGGCCGGGTTCATGATCAGCCCGTCGACACCGTCCCGCGCCGCCGCGTAGATGAAGTTGATCGCCTCGCCCTCGATGTTGGAATATCGGATATCCAGCGACACGCCCCGATCCGCTGCCTCTGCCTGCAACCTTTCGTCCAGTTCCGCCGCAGTCGTCCTGCCATAGACCTCGGGCTGCCGGATGCCCAGCCATTCCATGTTCGCGCCTTGAATAAGCAGTATTCGCATCTGACGTCCCTCGACCGCCTCATCCTAGCCGCCGCAATGGTCCTTGTCACCGTTCTGGCCAGCCGCCGGATCGGACACACGCCTGCCCGCCCGGCTATCCGGCGCCGGGAACGACCTCGGTAACGGCGCCTCGGCGCGAGAACATCGTCTCGCGATTGTACGCAACGACCAGAGCCGTCAGACCAACAAGCAGCCAGGTGTCCCAGGGTTGCGCATCGGGCCAGAACGGGATGATCAGTTGCCAGTGAAACAAGGCTGGCAGCAGCAGGCTGCCCCGCGATGCGTTAAAGAGCGGGGTCACCAGGATGCCCAGCGTCACGTTTCCGATGAAGAATGGCAGGAACGACCAATCCTCATAGACCACGCCCGCAAGATAGAAGGCCGGGACGTGCCAGATGCCCCAACCCGCTCCGATCACGGCGCCCGCCCAGAAAGGTGCAATCCGCCGCTGGAAAAGTGGCTGTGCAACGCCGCGCCAGCCAAGCTCCTCGACCGGCCCGAGAAAGAGCATCATGCCCATCAGGGCAAAGACCGGTCCCGCTCCCTCTGGCGGAAAAGGCGCCAGAACCGGTCCGCCCTTGATCAGCGAGCCGACGACGAAGACCAGCGGAATGCCAGCCAGGAGAAAGACCCACCAGCCCGGCGAACACCGCCAAAGCGTCAGCCGCGAAAGGAACCGGCCCATTCCCGCGAACCCGCTATGGTAAAGGACAAGAACAATTCCCGAGATCGCAGGCGCCCACGTCGCCAGGAAGAAAAGCGGATGTGCGCCGCTTATCGGTCCGAACGCCGCTTCGGCAAATTCCGGCAGCAGGATATAGGCGCCGATCACGCCCCACGAGATGGCGAAGGTCATCAGGTAGAAGGCGATCAATGCCTGATAGGGCACGCCTCGAATGTCCGGCTTTCGTTCCGATATCTCCATGTCCCGGAAATACTGTTGTTGCCAGCCCGGATCACTGACATGGATCAAGGCCGTGCCGCCGAACCACTTTCAGCGCGCCATGACTACCCCTCGACGCGACCCCGCCGATCGCTTCGCAAGTTTGCGTAAAGCACGTGGTTCCGCCAGCGCCCGTTGATCTGCAGATAGCTCTGCGCCACGCCTTCATACTTGTAGCCGCATTTCTCAAGAAGCGCCCGCGAGGCGGCATTTTCCGGCAGGCAGGCGCTTTCGAGCCGGCTCAGGTCGAGCACCTCGAAGGCATAATGCACCAGCGCCGCCAACGCCTCGTGCATGAAGCCCTGCCGGGCGTGATCCGCGCCGATCCAGTAGCCGATCGTGCCTGCCTGGCTCGGCCCGCGACGGATGTTGTCCAGCGTGATTGCCCCGAGGATCGCCCGATCCTTGCGCCTTGTCAGGAAAAGCGGCACGGCAGAGCCTTGCGCAATCGAGCGGTTGGCCCAGTAGACGCGGTTGACGAAGCCCTTCCGGGTCAGGTGATCGGCCGACCAGGAAGGCTCCCAGGGTTGCAGGAACTCGGCACTTTCCCTTCGCAAATCCGACCAGGCGCGAAAATCGGTGTGCATCGGCGGACGCAGGACCATCCGCTCGGTGTCGATGCGTATCTTGCGCTGAAAGCGCAGCATCACGCCGCCAATTGTCCCGTCATGTCCTGCACCGTCGGCGCACCCGAGACCGGTCCGTAGAGCGCCAGCGCGGCCGCGCCATTGGTGGCCAGACGCTCGGCGAAGGCACGGGTCTTCTCCACTGAAACGGCGTCGATCCTCTCGACGGTTTCCTCGAGCGGCGGTACGCGGTCCCAGATCGCCAGTTGCCGCGCCAGCCGCTCGGCGCGGCTTGCCGGGCTCTCCAGGCCCATCAGCATGCCGGCCTTCATCTGCGTCCGCGCGCGGTCGACCTCGGCGGCGGACATGTCCCCGGCGCTGCGCCGCAGCTCTTCGACCGTCAGACCGATCAGGTCATTCAAATCCTCGTGCCCCGTCCCGGCATAGATCGTCAGCATCCCGCTGTCGGAATAGGCGCTGGCCTGCGCGAAAATCGTGTAGCAAAGGCCCCGCCGCTCGCGCGCTTCCTGGAACAGACGCGAGGACATGCCGCCGCCCATCGCGGTTGCATAGACCTGGCCCACATAGACGTCGTCGGAACGATAGCCCGGCGATTCAAAGGCCAGCGCAAGGTGGGCCTGCTCAAGACCCTTCTCGACCCGGCATTCCCCGCCAAGGAAGCGCGCAGGATCAACGTCGCGCGCCGCCGACGCCGCGAGGTGCCCGAACCGCTCCTCCACCATGCGCACGATGGCGTCGTGGTCCACCGCGCCCGCGGCCGCGACGATCAGGTTTCCCGGCAGATACCGCTCGCTCACGAAACCGGCGAGGTCCCCCCGGTCGAACTTCTCGACCCGGTTCGACGGCCCGAGGATGGGACGCCCCAACGCCTGTCCCGGATATGCCGTCTCCTGCAGCCAGTCGAAGATGATGTCGTCGGGCGTGTCCAGCGCCTGCCCGATCTCCTGAAGGATCACGTGGCGTTCGACCTCGATCTCGCGCGGATCGAAGACCGGGTTCAGTACGATGTCGGAAATCACGTCCAGCGCCAACGGCACGTCCTCGCCCAGCACACGGGCATAGAATGCGGTCATTTCGCGGCTGGTATAGGCGTTGATATAGCCGCCCACATCCTCGATTGCCTCGGCAATCTGCAAGGCGTCGCGCGTGCTTGTGCCCTTGAACGCCATGTGTTCGAGAAAATGCGCCACCCCGTTCTGCTCGGCGCGCTCGTGCCGTCCTCCTGCCGTCACCCAGACCCCAAGCGACGCGGACTTCAGGCCAGGCATGTGTTCGGTCACGACGCGAACGCCGTTCGGCAGGCGGTGAAGGTCTACAGTCACTTGGCGCGTTTCTCCCGGATCAGGCCCTGAATGGCGCCGAGATCGTTTTCAACCCGGCTTACCCGCTCTGAACGGTCATAAAGATCTGCCATCCGGTTGGGAAGAGGGGGGCGAATTTCTGTCGCGGCTTCAACGGCATCGGGGAACTTCGCCGGATGCGCCGTGGCCAGCGCGATCATCGGCACCGCGATGTCCTGGTGGTCCCGCGCCACCTCCAGCCCGACGGCGGTGTGCGGGCAGACCAGTTCCTGGCTTTCGGCCAGCGTCGCCGCGATCCGGGCGCTTGTTTCCTCCTCGCTGACCGCGCCGGAGGAGAAATGCTCGCAGATCGCCTCATGCGCGCCCTGGCTGATCGTGAAGCCGCCTTCGCTCCGCAATTCCTGCATCAGTTGCGCAACCGCGCCGCCATCGCGCCCGTAAGCGTCGAACAGAAGCCGCTCGAAGTTCGAGCTCACCTGGATGTCCATCGAGGGACTGATCGAGGGCATCACCGTTCCGGTCCGGTATTCGCCGTCCCGGAACGCCCGGTCGAGAATGTCGTTCTGGTTCGTCGCCACCACCAGCCGGTCGATCGGCAGACCCATCCGCCGCGCGATCTCGCCGGCGTAGATGTCGCCGAAATTGCCGGTCGGCACGGTGAAGCTCACGCGCCGCTCCGGCGCGCCCAGCGACACCGCGGAGGTGAAGTAATAGACGATCTGCGCCATCACCCGCGCCCAGTTGATCGAGTTCACCGCCGCCAGCCCGACCTCGTCGCGGAATGCATGGTCGGCGAACATGTCCTTCAGATGCCGCTGGCAGTCGTCGAAGGTGCCATCCACGGCCAGCGCATGCACGTTGGCCTCGACGGGCGTGGTCATCTGCCGCCGCTGCACCTCGGACACCCGCCCATGCGGATAGAGGATGCAGACATCGACGTTCTCCAACCCCCGGAACGCCTCGATCGCCGCACTTCCCGTGTCGCCGCTCGTGGCACCAACGATGGTGATCCGGCGCCCGTTCCGCTTCAGCACCGCCTGGAACATCTGCCCGATCAACTGCATGGCGAAGTCCTTGAACGCCAGCGTCGGCCCGTGGAACAGCTCTAAGAGCCACAAGCCGCTGTCGATCTGCTTCAGCGGCGCGCGCGCGACATGGCCGAATTCCTCGTATGCCGCCGCGATCAGTTCGCGGAACTCGTCCTCGCTGAAGGTGTCGCCCACGAACGGCGCCATCACGTCATAGGCCGCGTCCTCGTAGCTCCCCAGACGCATCCGCGCGATCTGGCCCTTGCTCAGAACCGGCACCGTCTCGGGCACGTAAAGGCCACCATCCGGCGCGAGCCCCGTCAGCATCGTATCCTCGAAAGACAGCGCGGGCGCCTCCCCCCGCGTCGAGACGTATTTCATCGGCCTTCCCTCAATTCTGCCGTCTGGCTGTACGCCAGAGCAGGAACAAAGTCATCCCCGCCCAGACCAGCGCCAGCCCGAACCACTGCACCGCATAGCCCAGATGGTTGTTCGGTATCCCCTCGGTCGTCACGGGCAAGGGTGTCGCGGGCGGATCGTTGACCGAGACCTCGCGCGCAATCACCAGCACCGGCTCGGTTCCCAACACCTCCGCCATCCGCGCCACGTCACGCCCGAAGAACACGCCGCGCGCATCCGGCTCGGGCGTCCACGTGTCGACCTCCTCCGGCCAGTGCAGGTTCCCCGTCACCGTCACATCCGTCGCAGCCGCCGTCCTGGTCGAGGCATCGAGCGGCCCGGTTCCGTCGATCCCCCCCCGATCCACCATGATCCGCCGCCCGTCCTCGGTCTCGAAGGCCGCCACCAGCCGATAAACCGGCCCGCCCTCGCGGCTCTTGAAGACAGGAATATCCCGCCCGTCGAACGCCCCAACGACCGCAACGGGCAAATACCGCTCGGTCTCCCTGTCAGGCGCGACCGGCAACCCGATCGGGTCCGCCGCGATCCGAGCCTCGATCTCCGCCAGAACGCCCTCCTTCCAGGCCAGACGCTGCAACTGCCAGATGCCCAGCCCGGACAAGACCCCGCAGCCAGCGATCCCGATCACCACCGGAAACAGAAAGCGCCGCAAAGCCATCTTCATCGGTCCTCAAATATCCCTGGGGGTGAATTGGCTGAAAGCCAAGAGGGGGGCGGCGCCCCCCTCTTCTTCGCGACGGGCAAAGCCCGGCGCAAAACCTCATTCGATCAGGCGCTGCCCCAGATGTAGATCGCCGCGAAAAGGAACAGCCACACCACGTCCACGAAGTGCCAGTACCAGGCCGCCGCCTCGAAGCCGACGTGCTTCTCGGGCGTGAAGTGCCCGGCCCGCAGGCGCAGGTAACAGACGAACAGGAAGATCGTGCCCACGATCACGTGGAAGCCGTGGAACCCGGTCGCCATGAAGAAGGTCGCGCCATAGATGTTGCCAGAGAACCCGAAGGCCGCGTGGCTGTACTCATAGGCCTGGAAGACCGTGAACAGCAGGCCCAGCAGAACCGCGATGATCAGGCCCGTGGCCATGTCCTTGCGGTTGTTCTCATGCGCGATCGCATGGTGCGCCCAGGTCGCCGCCGCGCCCGAGCAGAGCAGGATCAGCGTGTTGATCAGCGGCAGGTGCCACGGATCGAAGGTCTCGATCCCGGCAGGCGGCCAGACGCCGTCGACCATCGGGCTTTCCGGTCCCATCGGGTAGAGCGCGTTCTTGAAGAACGCCCAGAACCAGGCGCTGAAGAACATGACCTCCGACATGATGAACATGATGAAGCCGTAGCGCAGGCCGAGCCGGACGACCGGCGTGTGGTCCCCGATGTTCGATTCCTTGACCACCTCGGACCACCAGGCGAACATCACGTAGCAGACGCCGACAAAGCCGATCGCCGCCATGATCCAGGTGATATCGTGCATCCAGAGCACGGCCCCGAAGAGCATCGTGAACCCCGAGACAGCCCCGAGGAAAGGCAGCACCGAGGGCTGAAGGATGTGGTAGTCGTGGTTCTTTTCATGCGCCATGTCGGTTGTTCCCCCGGGCGTTAGTTGACGTCTGTTGCACTGTCCGGAACGTCCAGCGCCGCCTGGCCCGAGATATACTCGTCAGGCAGGTCGGTCTCGTGGAACGTGTAGGACAAGGTGATGGTTTTTACAAAGCGGGCATCGCGATCCTCGAGGATCTCTGGCTCGACGAAATAGCTGACCGGCATCTGCACCCGCTGGCCGGGCTCCAGCACCTGCATCTCGAAGCAGAAGCACTGTATCTTCGAGAAATAGGCACCGGCCGAATAGGGCGCGACGTTGAAGCTCGCGGTGCCCGCGATCACCCGATCCGTCGGATTGTAGGCCTCGAAGAACGCCAGCCCTTCCTCGCCGATGTGGATGCGCTGGCTGTGCTCGACCGGCTTGAACTCCCAGGGCATGCCGGCCGCCTTGTTGGCGTCGAAGCGGATCGTGACTTCCTGCCGGATGGCACCCGGCGCGGCATCGGCCACATCCGTCGCCCCGCCCCAGCCGGTCACGCGGCAGAACAGGTCGTAGAGCGGCACGGACGCCCAGGCAAGCGTCCCCATCGTCAGGATGACGACGCCGAGCTGCAGCACTGTCTTGCGCTTCGGATCAAGCGGCGTGCTCATTTCGTCGCCTCCATCTCCGGGCGCACCACGTGGTCGAAGGCCTGCATCGGGTCGCCCCGCGTCACCTTCACCATCGTCAGCGCCAGAATGACCACCACGAACCCCGCGAGCGTCAGGCCAAGCCCGACGTTGCGCGACTTGCGCCTCTCGTGCAGCTCGTGCGTGACACGCATCATGCCATCACCCCACGGACCGCCGCATCGGCCACCAGAGCGGCGAAATGCAGGAAGAGGTAGTACAGCGAAAGCCGGAAGAACTTCTTCTCGACCAGGTAATTATCCGCCTCCGCCGCCGCGTCGTCGCGCCGCCAGATTGCCACCGCACCCTTGAGGAAGAGCGCGTTCAGAACAAGCGCCGCGACCAGAGTGACCGGCCCGCCAACCGGGGTCAGAGCCAGTCCGATCGCCACCAGCGCCACCGCAACGGTATAGCCCAGGATATGCCGCCGAGTCGTGTCGCGCCCGTGCGTGACCGTCAGCATCGGCACATTGGCGTCGCCGTAGTCCGACTTGGTGAACAGCGCCAGCGCCCAGAAATGCGGCGGTGTCCACATGAAGATCAGCGCGAACATCAGCACGCTCGCCATCGAGACGTCGCCCGTGACCGCTGCCCAGCCGATCATCGGCGGGAAGGCACCCGCGGCACCGCCGATGACGATGTTGTGCGGCGTCGAGCGCTTCAGCCACATCGAATAGATGACGGCATAGAAGAAGATCGTGAAGGCAAGGAGCGCGGCGGCAAAGAAGTTGGTGGCCAGCCCCAGCATCACCACCGAGATACCCGAGAGCGCCAACCCGATGGCCAGCGCCTCACCCGGCTCGACCCGTCCGCTTGGCACAGGCCGCTTGGCCGTGCGCCGCATCATCGCGTCGATATCCGCATCGTACCACATGTTCAGCGCGCCCGAGGCCCCTGCCCCCAGCGCGATGAACAGGATGGCCGCGAATATCTCGACCGCGTGCAGCGATCCGGGCGCGACCAGAAGCCCGACCAGCGCGGTGAAAACCACGAGCGACATCACCCGTGGTTTCAGCAGCGCGAAGTAGTCGCCGAAGGTCGGCTCGTACTCGCGCGGCGCGTTGATCGAAAGATCGGTCATGCGTTACTCGCTGGCTGCCACGCGCACCGAACCGGGTTCGACATACCGACCGGCGGTCTGCGTTTCCGCGATCCAGGCGTCAAACTCGGCCTGCGTCACGGCCTTGACCGTGATCGGCATATAGGCATGGCTCAGGCCGCAAAGCTCCGAGCACTGGCCGAAGTAAATGCCTTCCATCCCCTCGTCGATCTCGAACCACATCTCGGCCAGACGACCCGGCACCGCGTCCTGCTTCACGCCGAAGGCGGGAATCGTCCAGGCATGGATCACGTCCGCTCCGGTCGCCTGTACGACGACGATCTTGCCGGTCGGCACGACCACGGCGGTGTCGGTCGCCAGCAGGAACTGCTGGTCGGTATAGCCCGCTTCGGAAAGCTGCGCCGAGACTTCGGGCGTCAGCTGATTTCCATAATCCGAGCCGATCATGTAGCTGTCGAACGAGATGTCATGGTCGGGATACTCGTAGCCCCAGTACCACTGGTACCCGGTCGCTTTCACGAACACCTCCGGTTCCGGAATCTCCTGCTGCTTGAACAGCACCGGCAGCGAGAAAGCACCGATGAACACGAGAATCACGATCGGGATCACCGTCCATGCCACTTCGATCGGGGTATTGTGGGTGAACGACGCCGGTTCCGGATTGGCACGCTGGTTGTAGCGCAGGATGCAAATTGCCAGAAGCGCCACCACGAACAGTGAAATCACGGTGATTATTACGAGAAGCATGCCGTCCAGCCAGTGAATGTCGCGGGCAAGCTCGGTCGCGGCGGGCTGCCAGCCCATCTTGCCCTGAACGGGCTGTCCGATCACCTGAAGCTCCTGAGCGGCGGCGGCGCCACCGGCAATCGCGGCGGCCAGGCTTGTGGCAAGAGTTCTCAGACGCATGTTCTGTCGATCCTGATTCCAGATAACGTTCCCAACCCGCACGCCAATCGCAGACGCACCGGCCTGTTGTTCTTTCGCCGCTAGAAACCATATTAGGGCCTGAGGAACAAGCGCATCCCTTGCGGCATTCAGCCGCTCATGGTGCCAATGAAAGGCCGCACGCACATGACGCAAACTGCCCCGTTTCGCCCTTTCGAGACCCTCATCGACGGGACCCGCGCTCTCGGATTGCTGCGCGAGGCCGTCGCGGGCGCCGATGATGGCGAGCTTTTCCTTGAAAGGAAGCGCGCCGAGGTGCTGGCCTTCGACGACGGCCGCATCCGCACCGCCAGCTACAACGCGTCCGAGGGATTCGGCCTGCGCGCGGTGTGCGGCGAGACGGCCGGTTACGCCCATTCGACCGAGATCAGCGAGGCCGCGCTGCGCCGTGCGGTCGAGACCGCGCGCCTTGCCGTGGGCGATGGCGGAGGCACGGTTGCAGATGCGCCCCTGCCCACGAACCGCCGCCTGTATTCCGACGATGACCCGATCTCCGGGGTCGAATTTCCCGTCAAGGTCGAAACACTCCAGGAAATCGACGCCTTCGCCCGCACCCGCGATCCTCGCGTGGTTCAGGTGTCGGCAACGCTCTCGGCCTCGTTGCAGGAGGTCGTCATCCTCCGTCCCGAGGGTGGTGCGGTCACCGACACCCGGCCCCTGACGCGGCTCAGCATAAATCTCATCGTCGAGGAGAACGGCCGCCGCGAAAGCGGCAGCGCCGGCGGCGGCGGGCGGCTCGCGCTCGATGGCCTGATCGACCCCGCGCACTGGAAGGCGATGGTGGACGAGGCGCTGCGCATCGCGTTGGTCAACCTTCAGGCCGAACCCGCGCCCGCTGGCGTCATGGACGTGGCGCTTGGCGCAGGCTGGCCGGGCATCCTTCTGCACGAGGCCATCGGCCACGGGCTCGAAGGCGACTTCAACCGCAAGAAGTCCTCGGCCTTCGCCGGCCTCATGGGCCAGCAGATCGCGTCAAAGGGCGTCACCGTGCTTGACGACGGCACCATCCCCGACCGCCGCGGCTCGATCACCGTTGATGACGAGGGCACGCCCTCGGGCAAGAACACCCTGATCGAGGACGGCGTGCTCGTGGGCTACATGCAGGACCGGCAGAACGCCCGGTTGATGGGCGTTGAACCTACCGGCAACGGCCGCCGCGAAAGCCATGCCCACGCACCCATGCCACGCATGACCAACACCTACATGCTGAGCGGCGACGCCAAACCCGAGGATATCGTGGCCGAGGTCAAGGACGGCATCTACGCGGTCGGCTTCGGCGGCGGCCAGGTCGACATCACCAACGGCAAGTTCGTCTTCTCCTGCACCGAGGCCTACCGCGTGAAGAACGGCAAGGTCGGCGCGCCCATCAAAGGGGCGACGCTGATCGGAGACGGCGCCACCGCGCTGCAGAAGATTCGAGCCGTCGGCAACGACATGGCGCTTGATCCAGGCATCGGCATGTGCGGCAAGGCGGGCCAATGGGTGCCGGTCGGCGTCGGGCAGCCGACACTTCTGATCGGCGGGCTGACCGTCGGCGGCGCGGCGGCCTAGCTCTCGGCTTCGGCATCGAATTTCTGAAGATCCGGCGCGCCCATCTCGCGATAGGCCTGACCGGCAGGCAGCGCGCCATCGTCGATCTCGATCGCCGCCAGACGAATGTTGTGCGACAGAACGTCGAGGTCATCCTCGCCGTGATCCGGATCCATCGGAATCATCACGGTTCGCGCCAGAATATCCAGCGATGTCTCACCGAAGCCTTGCGGTAAATCCCGCCGCAA
>JAJDOD010000117.1 GCA_022340315.1 Silicimonas sp.
TGGACATGGCCACCGTCATCGCATCGGTGCAGAAAACCAACCGCTGCGTGACCGTCGAAGAAGGCTGGCCTGTGGCATCCATGTCCGACCACATCGGGGCCGAGATCATGCGCGAGGCATTCGACTATCTCGACGCTCCGGTTCTGAAGTGCACCGGCAAAGACGTGCCGATGCCGTATGCCGCGAACCTCGAGAAACACGCGCTCACCAGCACCAAGGAAGTCATGGACGCCGTCAAGGCGGTGACGTACCGGTAATCCAGATGGATGTGAAAGGCCGCGATCCCGAAACCGAATGCTACCGCGTCATCCATGATGTGGACGGCAAGACGGTGACAGCACTGGTGCCCGAGCGCTTTGCCGCAGGCCTTCATATGGTCGGCGCGCGGCCTTCGCACCAGGATGCCTATGTCTGGATGGCGGAACACAGAACGAAAATAGAGACTGCGATAGATCAGCTGGCGCGCGGCAAGACCCCGCGCGCCCCGTTCGATCAGATCGTGCTTCTGAAGGATCTCTGAAATGCCCACCGAAATTCTCATGCCCGCGCTCTCACCCACGATGGAGGAAGGCACGCTCGCCAAGTGGCTCGTGAAGGAAGGCGACACCGTCTCCTCGGGTGACCTTCTGGCCGAGATCGAGACCGACAAGGCAACGATGGAATTCGAAGCCGTGGACGAAGGCACGGTCGGGAAAATCCTCGTTGCCGAAGGGACCGAGGGCGTGAAAGTCAACGCGCCCATCGCCGTTCTGCTGGCCGAGGGCGAAAGCGCCGACGACATTGGCGAGACGTCATCGGCCCCCGCTCCCGCCGCTGCTGCCGCCAAGGAGGAAGCTCCCAAGGAGGAGGCGCCTGCCCCGGCTGCCGCGCCTGCACCTGTCACGGCACAGGCATCGGACGGCAACCGCATCTTCGCCTCACCGCTGGCCCGGCGCATTGCCGCCGACAAGGGTCTGGACCTGAGCCAGATCAAGGGGTCAGGTCCCAAGGGCCGCATCGTCAAGGCAGATGTCGAAAACGCCCAACCGGGGGCCAAACCAGCCGCCGCCGCTGCCTCCTCTGCTGCGCCTGCCGCGGCGTCCGCCGCACCTTCCGGCCCTGCCACCGATCAGGTCATCGCCATGTTCGAGGGCCGTGAGTTCGAGGAGATGAAGCTCGATGGCATGCGCAAGACGATCGCCGCCCGCCTTGGCGAAGCGAAGCAGACCATCCCGCATTTCTACCTTCGCCGCGACATCGAACTCGATGCGCTGCTCAAGTTCCGCTCGACGCTCAACAAGCAACTCGAAGCGCGCGGAGTGAAACTCTCGGTCAACGACTTTATCATCAAGGCCTGCGCGATGGCTCTGCAATCGGTGCCGGATGCCAACGCCGTCTGGGCAGGCGACCGCATCCTGAAGCTGAAGCCCTCGGATGTCGCCGTCGCCGTCGCCATCGACGGCGGGTTGTTCACGCCTGTGCTGAAAGACAGCCACATGAAGTCGCTCTCGGCACTCTCGGCCGAGATGAAGGACCTCGCCACCCGCGCGCGTGACCGCAAACTGGCGCCGCACGAGTACCAGGGCGGCAGCTTCGCGATATCGAACCTCGGCATGTTCGGCATCGACAATTTCGACGCCGTCATCAACCCGCCGCACGGCTCGATCCTGGCCGTTGGTGCCGGCGTGAAGAAACCTGTCGTGAAAGAGGACGGCACGCTCGGAGTGGCGACGGTGATGAGCACCACGCTTTCCGTCGATCACCGGGTTATCGACGGCGCGCTCGGGGCGCAGTTCCTCTCCGCGATCAAGGAAAACCTGGAAAACCCGGTTGCGATGCTGGCATGAGAACACTTTGGCTGATCCCCGCCCTCGCCCTGCTCTCTGGCTGTGACGGCCTCCAGCAGGACAAACTTGCGACATTCAGTTGCCCGAACGGCCCGAGCCTTGTCGTGAAATACTCCGACGACGCGGTGACAATCGTTTTCCCGGACGGGCGAAGGGAACTGCTTCCCGCGACCGAAAACGAGAACATTTATGCCAAACCTGGCACCGTCTGGCACCTTGAGGCATTTCGCACCGCGCGCCTGACCGATGGCGCGAAAAGCTATCACTGCGATCAGATGGCCGGGTAATCCACCGGTCCCCGTCCTGCTTTTCCACTTCGCCAATGCGGTTCTGCGGTAAGAAAACTATGTCGGATGCATGACTTAACGGAATTCGAACCATTCTTCGTCTAGGGCTTACGCAGTCGGGGGAACGATTGCAGCGGAAGACCGGACATGAGCGACGATACATACCACCTCTCCTCGGCCAAAATCTCGACCTTGGCGGGGAAGGAGAAAACCCATTTCCTCAACGACAAGGCACGCAGGTCCGAGAAGTCTCTCGGTGCCCTGACGGGGCTGACCGAGATTGACTTCTGCCTTGTCGAGGTCGAACCGGGTGACGAGACGACGGAGCACCACAAGCACTATCACGAGGAGGAATGCCTCTACGTGCTTGAAGGTGAGGGAACCGCGCGGATTGGTTCCGCCAGCCACGCGGTAATGGCGGGCGATTTCGTCGGTTTCCGCAAGGGCGGATTGGCGCACAGCCTGAAGAACACGGGCGACGGCCTGCTGCGCTGCATCATCGTGAGTCAGCGCAAGAACCATGACGTGTCCGACTACCCGCGGCGCGGCAAGCGCTTGTTCCGAAACAAGGATCTGACCTGGAATCTGGTCGATCTTACAGTCATAGACCGACCCTTCGGCGCCCGGACCTAGTCGAACGCAAGCCAGTCGGGAAGCGGCTTCGACCCATCGACAGTATCCCAGACATGCGCCGCGCTTTTCCACGCGCCGTCTGTCTTGACAAGAAGTTAGCCGCCTACGTCGATGTTCTCCTCGGTACCGTTTTCCAGCAGATGAGAGGCTGCGGTGACGACGGCTATATTGCCGAAGGTGCGCAATTCCATCGTCTTTGTGGATTCCCGGAAAACCCGAAGATTGCCCCCGTCGCCACACCATTCATTCGCTCGACGAACTCCGGCGGGCTACGTTTCTGTGCGGGTCGCGCGGCCGCGTTAAGAACGGCGTCCGGGTGGAAGTCGGTGAGAAACCTGTCCCGGTCAGGCAGCTCTCCCTCGTTCCACCCAGGCTCATCGAAATGCGCGCCGATCAGCGCGCGTATCTCCTCGTCGTCGCTCACATCTGATGGCTCGGCGTCGAT
>JAJDOD010000193.1 GCA_022340315.1 Silicimonas sp.
TTCCTTCAGACGGATCGCCTCTTCGACGGCGATCTCGTCGAAGGGGTTCATCGACATCTTGACGTTGGCGAGATCGACACCGCTGCCATCCGCCTTGACGCGGACCTTCACGTTGTAGTCGATCACGCGTTTGACGGGCACAAGGACCTTCATCTCTCGCAGACTCCTATTGTCATTCCCGGACGGTTTATCGAAGCTGCGCCGCAGAAAACAGGTCAAAATCGACGCGTTTTGATCTTGCGACGCCGCGTTTCATGCTAAGATACGTGAAAATAATGGAGAATTTTTCATGGAAAAAGTCAAGGGCGTTGGCGGTGTCTTCTTTCGTGCAACGAACCCGGCAGCAATGACAGCGTGGTATCGCGATGTTCTCGGCGTCGATCCCGCACCAACCGATATGGAAACCCCGCCGTGGATCGCGGAAGGAGGTGTGACAGTCTTCGCGCCATTTTCCGCGGACACCGACTATTTCCCGTCGGAGCAACAGGTCATGGTCAATTTCCGCGTGGATGACCTGGACGCGATGCTGGCACAGGTCCGCGCGGCGGGGGTCGAGCCGTTCAACGAGACAACGCTCGAAGGCATCGGCCGCTTCGCACATATCCACGACCCCGAGGGCAACGCTGTCGAGCTTTGGGAGCCGGCGGCGGGCTAGTTCGGAAAGCGCTCCTAGCGGTTCTCGCCGGGTTTCCAGAGAACGTCCGCACGACCCTCGTCATTGGCGATGCGCGCGGCACAGAAGAACCAGTCCGAGAGCCGGTTGAGATAGGTCACGGCGGCCTCGTTCACCGATTCCATCGTGGCCAGCTCAACCGTCAGTCGCTCGGCCCGGCGCGCAACGGTCCGCGAAAGGTGCAGTTGCGTTGCCAGCGGCGACCCGGCGGGCAGGATGAACGAACGGAGCGGTTCCAGCCGGGCGATCATGGCGTCGATCTCGGCCTCCAGCCGCGCCGTTTGTTCAGGCACCATGCGCAGGACGGGGTAACCGGCTTCGCCGTCTTTCTCCATCTCGGGGCGGCAGAGATCGGCGCCAAGGTCGAAGAGGTCGTTCTGGATGCGTGAGAGAGCCGCGTCGGTGTCGCCCTCGGCATGAAGACGGCAAAGGCCGACAGTTGCGTTCAATTCGTCCACGGTCCCGTAGGCCGAGACGCGCGTCGAATGCTTGGCGACCCGTGCGCCATTGCCGAGCGCGGTATCGCCCGCGTCACCGGTCTTGGTGTAGATCTTGTTCAGAACGACCATGTCAGCCTCCGCGCCGGATCAGGACAAAGATGAGGATCAGCACCACCGCGACGAACTGCGCGTATATGCGATACCGCATGATCCGGTTGGCGTGCTTGCGGTTGAAGTCTCCACCCTTCGCAAAGCCGCCGATGCCGGTCAGCAGAATGCCCAATACGACGAGGCAGGCGATGGCGACGATAATGAACAGCGGGTCTCTGGTCAGCATGGGGCAACTCCCTTCGTTCCTCACCTAGGGCATGAGACGCGAAAAGCGAAGGGGTCAGACCTTCAGAAGAATGCGATCCAGCATTCGGGTCGATAGCAGGCGCTTCAGAACGGCAAACACCTTGGTGGGCGTGGTGATCCTGTAGCGCGGGCGCGGGTTCCTGAGCGTCAGCGCGTCGATCACGACCGAGGTTACCGCGCTTGCGGGCAGCTCGAACATATCCGGTTTCTCGATGGTGGGCCGATAGAGCCGCTTCTCCAGCCGGTTCTTGTACTCCTTGCGGCGGGGCGATTTCTCTGGGTCGATCCACTTCTCGTAATGCGGAACCGAGTTCTCGCGGATCAGACTGGTGACCGGGCCGGGTTCGATCAGGATCACGTGGATGCCCGTGCCGGCAAGCTCCAGCCGCAGCGTGTCGGCCCAGCCCTCCATTGCGAACTTGGTCGAGTTGTACGAACCGCGCCAGGCCAGCGCAGCAAAGCCGAGCACCGATGAGTTCATCAGGATGCGCCCGTGCCCCTGTTTACGGAAGACCGGGATCAACTGTCGCGTCAGCTCGTGCTGGGCGAAGAAGTTCGTCTCGAAGTTGGCCCTGAGCGCGGCAACCGGCAGGTCTTCCAGAAGCCCCGGAATGCCATAGGCGCCGTTGTTGAACACTGCGTCCAGCGTCCCGCCTGTCCGCTTCAGCGCCTCGACCACCCCGGCGTCGATGCTCTCCTGGCTCTCCAGGTCCAGCGGAAAGCTCTCCAGCCCCTCGCTTTCCAGGCGTTCGCAATCCTCCGGCTTGCGGCAGGTCGCGAAGACCCGCCAGCCCTTGCGTTTCAGGCCGTGCGCGGCGTCATAGCCGATGCCGCTCGAACACCCCGTGATCAGGATGGATTTCTGCTCGCTCATGCGCGAGACTTGTGCCCGAGGAGGCGCCCATGTCAACGCATCATGCATCCTGCCAGTGCGGCAATCTTTCCGCCGAGTTCGACGGCGATCCGGATTTCGTCATCGTGTGCAATTGCCGGGCATGTCAGAAACGCAGTGGCTCACCTTTCGGAACGGGAGCCTACTTCCGAAAGACGGAAATGAAAGTGAACGGGCCGTCGAAGACATGGCAGCGCCGGGCGCAGTCAGGTCGGGCGCTTGAAAGCCATTTCTGCCCGGATTGCGGCACCACCCTCTACTGGACACTCGAGATGCGGCCCGACCATGTGGGCGTCGCCTTTGGCGCGTTCGAAACCAAGCTGCCCGATCCCATCCGCGCGATCTGGACCGAGGAACAGCACCATTGGGTCAGTTTCCCGGAGGAGTGGCCGCACTTTCCCCAAGGGACGCCGGAACCGGCGAACTAGCCGGGTCGTTGCTGACCAAGGAACTTGCCCGAGATCCAGCCCGTTCCCGAGCCGTTTGCCAAACGGATCTCGTACCAGCCGTCGCGGTCAGACAGCACTTCGGCTTCCATGCCAAGCGTGACCTGACCGACAACCGGGTTCGATGTTCCCGGGCCGCCGCGCAAGTTCACGCGGCTGCCGGTTACGTACCAGAAGGCCGGGGTTGCCGCCTCGGCTGTCGCGGTATCGGCAGGTTGATCCGCAACCTTTGCCGCAACGGCGGTGAGTTGCGTTTCACTTTGCATGGAACGATAGGCGTGCGCCGCAGCGACAGCCCGCTCGACCGCGTCGGCGTCGCTGATTTCCGACACGTAGTGCGTGTCGTTTTCGACATCTAGGAAGAACGCTCGGGGATTGGAAAAGCCCAGCGACAACGGCTCGGCCCGCGCGACCGCATCTGGTCGGCGGGTCTCGTCTCCGAAGACATAAAGAACTGCATAGAGAGCGGCCAACGTGACCGCGATCAACCTGAACATCTTTCACTCCCCCCAAGGGACTGCGCTGGCATACAGACCGGCAACTCAAAGATATATGCCGGGTTCCCTTTCCGTCAGGGGAAATTTTCACTGTGGCTTTCCGGTCAGTCTGCGCTTTACCCCCCCTTACCCCCCAGCTAATACAGCATCTATGAGTGACGTCTCGGACGGACCCAATATCGAGGGTAGAAACCTTGCCGAGCCCCTGCGCCGCGCCATCGGCGACAGGTACCTCACCTATGCGCTTTCGACGATCATGCACCGCGCATTGCCGGATGTGCGGGACGGTTTGAAGCCGGTTCACCGGCGAATCCTCTACGCGATGTCGCGACTCAGGCTGTCGTCCTCGGGCGGGTTCCTGAAATCGGCCAAGATCTCGGGCGACACGATGGGCGATTTCCACCCGCACGGCGACGGCGCGATCTACGACGCGATGGCGCGTCTCGCGCAGGAGTTCAACGTCCGCTATCCGCTGGTCGACGGGCAGGGCAATTTCGGCAATATCGACGGCGATAACCCCGCGGCCTCGCGCTATACCGAGGCGCGGATGACCGTGGTGGCTGAGGCGCTTCTGGAAGGGCTGGACGAGAACGCGGTCGATTTCCGCCCGAATTACGATGGACGTCTCGACGAACCCGTTGTTCTGCCCGCGGCCTTTCCGAACCTGCTCGCCAACGGCTCGAGCGGTATCGCGGTGGGCATGGCGACGAACATCCCGCCCCACAACATCACCGAGCTTTGCGATGCCTGCATCCATCTTGCGGGGCAGAAAAACAGCGAGCTGGTGCGCGATGACACGCTTCTGAAATACGTTCAGGGCCCCGACTTCCCGACCGGCGGTACCATCGTCGAACCGCCCGAGGCGATCGCCGAGGCCTATCGCACCGGGCGCGGCGGTTTCCGCGTGCGCGCCAGGTGGGAAGTCGAGGACCTGGGCCGTGGCCAGTGGCAGGTCGTTGTCACCGAGATCCCCTATCAGGTGCAGAAAAGCCGCCTGATCGAGAAGATTGCCGAGACCATCCAGACCAAGAAAGTGCCGATCCTGGCGGATGTGCGCGACGAAAGCGCCGAGGATATCCGCATCGTGCTGGAACCGCGCTCGCGCAATGTCGAGCCGGACGTTCTGATGAACATGCTTTTCCGGAACTCCGATCTTGAAAGCCGGTTCAGCCTGAACATGAACGTGCTGATCGACGGGGTGACGCCCAAGGTCGCCTCGCTGAAGGAGGTGCTGCGCGCTTTCCTCGATCATCGCCGCGAGGTGCTGGAACGCCGCTCGCGCCATCGGCTCGACAAGATCGACCACCGGCTAGAGGTCCTGGAAGGCTTCATCACGGCGTTCCTGAACCTGGACCGTGTGATCGACATCATCCGCTACGACGATGAGCCGAAGGCGGCGCTGATGCGCGAAGACTGGTCGAAGGACCACGTCCGCGCCGCGTCCGAGGCCGACTACAGGACACCGGCGCCGGGCGAGGGCGAGTTGTCCGAGGTGCAGGTCGACGCGATCCTCAACATGCGGCTCCGCTCGCTGCGCCGGCTCGAGGAACTGGAGCTGCGCCGCGAGTTCGACGAATTGACGAAGGAACGCGCCGATCTGGAGGACCTTCTGGAGAACGAAGGCCGGCAGTGGAAGACCATCGCGGACCAGTTGCGCGACGTGAAGAAGCAGTTCGGGGACGATCGTCGCACCGACTTCGCGGAGGCGATCGAAGTGGCCGAGGTGCCGCTCGAGGCCATGATCGACCGCGAACCGATCACGGTGGTCTGTAGCCAAATGGGCTGGATCCGGGCGATGACCGGCCATATCGACCTGACCCGCGAGCTCAAGTTCAAGGACGGTGACGGTCCGGCCTGGATCTTCCACGCCGAGACGACCGACCGGTTGTTGATCTTCGGCTCGAACGGACGGTTCTACACGCTTTCGGCATCCAATCTTCCCGGCGGGCGCGGCATGGGAGAGCCGTTGCGTCTTATGGTAGACCTGCCGAACGAGGCCGGGATTGTTGCGCTCTTTATTCATCGCCCCGGTGCCAAGCTGCTGGTGGCCTCCTCCGCGGGCGATGGCTTCGTGGTGGCCGAAGACGAGGTGCTGGCCCAAACCCGCGCAGGCAAGCAGGCGCTGAACGTCAAGGGCGAGGTGCGGGCGGCGGTCTGCACGCCGGTCGAGGGCGATCATGTCGCCGCGGTGGGCGAGAACCGCAAGCTGCTTGTCTTCCCGGTCGCGGACCTGCCCGAGATGGGGCGCGGCAAGGGCGTACGGCTTCAGAAATACAAGGACGGCGGGCTCTCCGATGCCCGCACCTTCACGCTTGCCGAGGGGCTGTCGTGGCTCGATCCGGCAGGGCGTACCCGCGTGGTGACCGAGCTCGAGGAGTGGACTGGCGCGCGTGCTTCGGCGGGCCGCATGGCGCCGCGCGGCTTCCCGCAGGACAACCGCTTCACCTGATCTGTCTCAGGTCTCGGCCCACATCCTCAGCAGGTTCGAGCGCGATTTCGAGAGAGTGTCGAACAGTTCGGACTTTCCCTCCTGAGCATGAACCTGCATCACGGCCCGGTCGAGATCGAAGACGATCTCGCGCTGTCCGGCCTTTCGCAGCCAGCTTTGCGCCCATCCGACCACCGCCAGCCGCTCGCCGCGCGTCACCGGGGTCACCCGGTGCAGCGTAGTTGAGGGATAGAGGACGAGCGATCCGGCGGGCAGCCGAACCTCGCGGCTTTCGAACGTGTCCGAGATTTCCAGGGCGCCGCCTTCGTAAGCATTTGAATTTGAAAGGAAAAGCGTAAAGGACACGTCGGTGCGCACGCCCTTCATCAACGCGTCATCGACGTGCATCCCGTACGTCTGCCCTTCGCGGTAGCGAGACAGGATGAGCGGGGTGAATGCGCGTGGGCGGACGGCGGAGGCGAAGACGGGATGGCCCGCGACCTTATCCCGGATAAGGTTTAGCATCGCCTCGGCCTCGGGTGTCCTTTCCGCCTGGTCATTGGCCTTGACCTCGCGCGCGAAGCGGCCCGCGGTGGCCTTGCCGTCGCCGAACGTCAAGCCGGCTGCCGCCTCGCCGAAGGCTTCGGCCTCCGCTGGCGACAGAATGTTTTCGATGGCGAGGATCATTTCAGTCTCAGCGCGGCGATCTCGATCCGGGCCGCCGCGCCATAGAGCGCCGAGGCGTCGCCTGTCACATTGCCTTCGGGCGCTATGCCCGTGAATGCGACGTCCGTACCGCCAAGCGAGGCAAGCACGGCTTCGGCGGCGGCTCTTACCTTGTCACTGTTCGACCCGGCCAGTTCCGAGGCCTCGGCGCGCGCGGCTCGAACGAAGCCCCAGGCGTCCTGGTACTCGTGCATCTTGATGATGGCGCCGTCCTTGATGCCGATTTCGTATTCCTCGGCCGCGACAAGCACCATTTGCCGAAGCGCCTCGAGTTGTTCCTGCGGGGTCGCGCCGGTCGCCCGGCGCGCCTCGCCGATCCTGGCGAGGAGATGCTCGAATGCAGCTTCGGCATCGGGCACCGGCGCGCCTTCCGCAACGGCTTCGGACAGCAAGGTAAGCTCATCGGCAAAGCCGGGGTGCCCGTATTCTTCGAGATGCCCGGCAAGCTCGGCATAGAGCTCGTCACCGGGATGCTTCATGTGCGTCGCCGCCATATCGCCCATGCCAGCACGATAGAGTTCCATTCCCGCACGAAGATGACCTTCGATCAGGCCGAGATCCGTCAGGACATCGGCGGCCCCGTAGCCAGCCGAAACCATGAGTTCTCCGCCTTCGCCACCCTCGCC
>JAJDOD010000195.1 GCA_022340315.1 Silicimonas sp.
ACCGCAAGCGCCAACAGAGCAAACACCACAAGCCCGGCGCCGATCTCGCGCCACTGGCCGCGATACACGGTGCAAAATAGCGCTGCCGGCAAAAGGCCCACGAAGAACGTGATCTTGGTTGTCAGCAGCATGAAGGCGATCAGACCGGCCAGCGCACCATCCGGCCAGGGCGCGGTCTTGTCCTTTGCAGGCAGAAGGGTCTGGCAGACGAAAAGCAGCGCCAGCGCCCAGCTCCACCGGTTGTAGAACAGTCCAAGCGACAATTCCGAGTTCGTTGGCATGGCCAGGGTCTGGCCCAGAACCAGAATGAAGATCAGCAGGAGCGGACCGGACAGGTTGTCCAATCGCCTGTGCCAGACCCAGAGACCGATCAGCAGGCAAGTCGCCGTAAAGGCAGTCTGCGCCACCAGAAAGCCTTCCGCCGGCGTCGGCGCGCCCGAGAGTGCCGCCAGCACATAGGGTAGGCTGCCCACGTGCATCGCGAAATCCACATGCGGCACTTGGCCCGCCGCAATCCTCTCGATGATGTCGATCACGAAGAGCGTATCCGAGGGAAACAGATCGACATGAACCACGCCACCCGACAACTGGCGAATGGCGACGACGGCGAAGGCGCCGAGAACACCAGCAGCGGCGGATATCGCAGCAAGCTTCCGGGGGGCCGACGGCCCTTGTTCTGATGTCGCCTGCGGGGTCATTCGCTGTTTTCTTGTCTGCCGCCGGCACGCTCGCACCCGGGGTACCGAAAGGTCAACGGGTTTCCACCCGCCAACCGCTCAAGACCGCCGGTCTGCGGCAGCGGGCGCACAAGCACGCGCGGCTTGCCAAACGCGCCCGAAGCCCCTATAGAGCGCGCGTCGAAGCGGCGGATACAGCCGTGAGCGCGAGACTGAGCAGGGTCGGTAATCACCGACCCTTCTTATTTGCGTTTCACGGCCGAACCGTCAGAGACCAACCCAAGACCGGCGGAGACAACCGCTCGGCCAGTGAAACCAGATTGATAGGAAACGAAAGCCACATGGCGCAAAACGCAACCATGGAGGAGTTCGAGGCCCTCCTGAACGAAAGCCTCGAAATCGACACGCCCGACGAAGGGTCTGTCGTCAAAGGCAAGGTCATCGCGATCGAAGCGGGACAAGCCATCATCGACGTCGGCTACAAGATGGAAGGCCGCGTCGAGCTCAAGGAATTCGCAAATCCCGGTGAGGCTCCCGAAATCGCCGTTGGCGATGAGGTGGAGGTCTATCTCGACCGCGTCGAGAACGCGCGCGGCGAGGCTGTCATCAGCCGTGACAAAGCCCGCCGCGAGGCTGCCTGGGACAAGCTCGAAAAGGCCTATGCCGACGATGCCCGCGTCGAAGGCGCGATCTTCGGCCGCGTCAAAGGCGGCTTCACCGTCGATCTCGGCGGCGCCGTGGCCTTCCTGCCCGGCTCTCAGGTCGATGTGCGCCCCGTGCGCGATGCCGGCCCGCTCATGGGCCTCAAGCAGCCCTTCCAGATCCTCAAGATGGACCGCCGCCGCGGCAACATCGTGGTCTCACGCCGCGCGATCCTCGAGGAAAGCCGTGCCGAACAGCGTGCCGAGGTCATCGCCAACATCGCCGAAGGCGATGCGGTCGATGGCGTGGTCAAGAACATCACCGAATACGGCGCCTTCGTCGATCTCGGCGGTGTCGACGGCCTGCTGCACGTCACCGACATGGCCTGGCGCCGCGTCAACCACCCGTCCGAGATCGTCTCGATCGGTGAAACGGTGAAGGTCCAGATCGTCAAGATCAACAAGGAAACCCACCGCATCTCGCTTGGCATGAAGCAGCTTCAGGACGATCCGTGGGATGCCGTCGAGGCCAAGTTCCCGCTCGGCTCGGTCCACCAGGGCCGCGTGACGAACATCACCGACTATGGTGCATTCGTCGAGCTGGAAGCCGGTGTCGAAGGCCTGGTGCACGTCTCGGAAATGAGCTGGACCAAGAAGAACGTCCACCCCGGCAAGATCGTTTCGACCTCCCAGGAAGTCGACGTGATGGTGCTGGAAATCGACAGCGCCAAGCGCCGCGTGTCGCTCGGGTTGAAGCAGACCCAGCGCAACCCGTGGGAAGTCTTCGCCGAAACCCATCCTGTCGGCACCCATGTCGAGGGCGAGGTCAAGAACATCACCGAATTCGGCCTGTTCGTCGGTCTCGAGAACGACATCGACGGCATGGTTCACCTCTCGGACATCTCCTGGGACCAGCGCGGCGAAGACGCCATCCAGGAATTCCGCAAGGGTGACGAGGTCAAGGCCGTGGTCACCGAGGTCGATGTCGACAAGGAGCGTATCTCGCTCTCGATCAAGGCACTCGACGACAGCTTCTCGGATGTCGTGGACGGCGTGAAGCGCGGTTCGATCATCACCGTCGTCGTGACGTCGATCGAGGATGGCGGCATCGAGGTGGAATACGAAGGCATGAAATCCTTCATCCGCCGCTCCGACCTCAGCCGCGACCGTGGCGAGCAGCGCCCGGATCGCTTCTCCGTCGGCGACAAGGTCGATGTGCGCGTCACCAATGTCGATTCCAAATCGCGCCGCCTCGGGCTCTCGATCAAGGCCCGCGAGATCGCCGAAGAGAAAGAGGCCGTGGAACAGTACGGCTCGTCGGACTCGGGCGCATCGCTCGGCGACATTCTGGGTGCCGCGCTTAGTAAAGACGACTGATCACAGCGCCGATAAACAGTCTGAAAGCCCCGCTTAGGCGGGGCTTTTTCGTTCTTCGAACTGATTCGTATCGCACCACCCTTTTGCTCCGTTCTCGCAGTTTTTCGGCCCTGAACCGGCCAGAATCCGAAACAATCCGCGGTCTGACCGCCTGCCGGTGGCAAGGCGAAAACAATGCCGGAAAATCGGCGGTTTCCCGGTCGAACCATGCCATGTTGGTGAACGCCAAGTGAGTTGGAACGAACGCGACATTGTCGGAGGGATGACATGGGCAAGCCAAGCGGAGCCGGGGGCGGCGGGTCAAAGAACACTGCGCCACCACCACCGCCCGATGGGGCGCTGGTCGGCACCGAGGGCGCCGATATCCTCGAAGGCACCGCCCTCGATGACATCCTCTGGAGCCTCGGTGGCGATGACGAGATCTTCGGTTACGCTGGAAACGACACCATCGAAGGCGGTGCGGGCAACGACACCATCGACGGCGGCGACGGCGACGACGTCCTGAACGGCGGCGATGGCGGCGATCTCTTCATCGGCAGCGCCGGCAGCGACACGATCGACGGCGGGGGCGGCACGAACGCGGTCCTCTACTACGCCGACAGCGAAGACGACTA
>JAJDOD010000196.1 GCA_022340315.1 Silicimonas sp.
TCACCGCGCCGCTCGATTCCGATAGCGCCTTGAGCGACAGCGGGCAGCATCTCGTCGGTCGGAATGGCCTTTACCGGCAGATCGTTCAGGCCCAACCGCCGCAGGCCTGCCATCGCCAGGAACGTGCCCACGGCCACGCCATCTTCCAGCTTCTTCAGACGGGTCTGCACATTGCCCCGAAATTCGACGATCTTCAGATCCGGCCGCTTGTGCAGAAGCTGCGACTTCCGCCGCAAGCTGGACGTGCCGACGACCGTGCCCTCGGGCAGGTCGGTCAATTCCTGGCCATCGAGGGTCAGGAACCCGTCGCGGACATCCTCGCGCGGCAGACAGCAGTCGATCACCAGCCCGACGGGCTGCGCCACCGGCATATCCTTCATGGAGTGCACAGCGATGTCGATCTCGCCCGCCAGCAGGGCGTCTTCGATCTCCTTCGTGAACAGCCCCTTGCCGCCGATCTCGCCCAGCGGCCGGTCCAGAACCTTGTCGCCGGTGGTCTTGATCACGACAATCTCGAAGGCATCGCGGGGCAAATCGAACGCCGCCGAAAGCCGGTCGCGGGTCTCGTGCGCCTGCGCAAGGGCGAGCGGCGAGCCACGGGTGCCAATACGGAAAGGAGAAACGGGATTGGGCAAAGAAGTCATGCGTCTAGCTCTACGCGGTTGACAAAGCACTGTCTACTTGGGACGACAGATTTGAAGGCAGGAAGGAACGTGAATGGCCGAGAAACTGTTGCTCCGCGCACTGGCGGGCGAAACACTGGACGTGCCGCCGATCTGGATGATGCGGCAGGCAGGGCGCTACCTGCCGGAATACCGGGCCACGCGCGAGCAGGCAGGCGATTTCCTCAGCCTTTGCTACAATCCCGAACTTGCCGCCGAGGTCACGTTGCAACCAATCCGCCGCTACGGGTTCGATGCGGCAATCCTTTTTGCCGATATCCTGCTGATCCCTGACGCACTTGGCGCCGATCTCTGGTTCGTCACTGGCGAGGGGCCACGGCTTTCGACCATCGAGAGCGTGGAGGATTTCGCCAAACTCAAGGGCGCCGACGATGTTCACGAGCACCTTGCCCCGGTCTACGAAACCCTGCGCATTCTCTCGCGCGAGCTGCCGAAGGAAACGGCTCTCATCGGCTTTGCCGGCGCACCCTGGACGGTTGCCACCTACATGATCGCCGGGCGTGGCACGCCCGACCAGGGACCCGCGCACAAACTCAAGGCCGAGAACCGCGCACTCTTCGATGCAGTCATCGACCGGCTGACCGAGGCGACGATCGGCTATCTCTCGGCCCAGATCGAGGCGGGTGCCGAGACGGTCAAACTGTTCGACAGCTGGGCCGGGTCGCTGAAGGGTCAGGATTTCGACGATTACGCATTGGCCCCAGCAAAGCGGATCATCGCGGCGCTGAAGGAGAAGCACCCGGATGTGCCGGTCATCGCCTTCCCGCGCGAAGCGGGCGAGCGTTATGTCGGCTTCGCCAAGGCCACCGGCGCCGATTGCGTAGCCCTCGACAACTCGGTTGATGCCGCGTGGGCGGCCGAGCACGTCCAGGTCGATGGCTGCGTGCAGGGCAATCTGGCCTCGTCCCACATGGTGACGGGAGGCGAAGCTCTGGTGACCGAGACCCGTGCCATCGTCGAGGCGTTCTCTCAGGGTCCGCACATCTTCAATCTTGGCCACGGCATCACGCCGGACGCGAACCCGGAAAACGTGCAACTGATGATCGACACGGTTCGCCGCGGATATTGAGCACGCACCTGGCGGCGGCAATTTGCCCAACACTGCAGTCATTGATCTGCAACAAACATTTGACACATTCGTTCAAGTATCGTGTCGCAAAAGGGACAATCACGCCGGCAAAATTCAGATGAAAACACTCCGTACCGCACTTTTCTTCGCAGCAACGCTCACTCTGGGCGCAGCCCCCTTTGCCGCCGCCGAAGGGATGAAGCATGCGCATGACATGGCGGCGTCCCAACCGATGGAGCACCAGGTCGGCGACCTGACGCTGAGCGCGGCGTTCAGCCGTGAAACACTGCCAAATCAACCGGTTGCCGGGGCGTTCCTGACCATCACGAACAACGGCTCCGAGGACGACGTCCTGATCGCGGTCTCATCTCCCCTCGCGGCAAGGGGCGAGGTTCACGAGATGGCGATGGAGGGCGACACGATGAAAATGCGCCCCCTAGCTGACGGACTTGTGATCCCGGCGGGTGCGACGGTGGAGTTGCAACCCGGCGGATATCACCTGATGTTCATGGGCCTGAACCAGTCGCTGGTCGAAGGCGAGATGGTCGACGTGACGCTTGAATTTCGGAATGCCGGTGCGGTAGCCATCCCGTTCAGCATTCTCGGCAAGGGCGCCAAGTCGATGGATCACTCCGGCCACGGCTCCTGACCTGATCGAACGGACGCACGCGGATGTCACCCAAGAAACTGCGCATTCTCCTCTGGGGGCTCGTGGCCATCAACCTGGCCGCTCTGGCCTGGGTCATGATCATCTCGCCTCGGATGAATGCCCGCGTCATCGACTCGCTCGGGCAGGGCGATTACGTCCTTCAGACGACAAGCGGTCAGGCCTTTACCGAGGCGACCCTTCAAAACGGGCCAAGCGCGGTCTTCTTCGGCTTCACGCATTGCCCCGATGTCTGCCCGACAACATTGGGCGACATATTGACCTGGCAGGAGGAGTATCCCGCTGCCGCCGAGATGGGCATCTACTTCGTCACCGTCGACCCCGAGCGCGACACGGCCGAAATCCTTGGTGAATATGTTGGCTGGGTGGACGGCGTCGAAGGCGTGACCGGCAGCCGCGAAGAACTCGACAAGACGCTTGAGGCGTTCCGCATCTATGCCGCCAAGGTGCCGCTGGATGACGGCGGCTACACGATGGACCACTCCGCATCCGTCCTGCTTTTTGACCGAAAAGGCCGGTACACCGATCGCATCCGCTATCAGGAAGACCCGGCCTCGGCGGTTAAAAAACTCAGGACGGCGATCGAAGGCTGACCGGCAGTCTCAGGCCGGTCTCAGTCTCAGCACGCGGTGGCGCAGGAGCGCGATCAGCGAGATGCCGTCCACTGGCGAGATATCGTCCTGCCATTCGGACAGTGCCTTGCGCGCGGCGGCCACGTCCTCGGACGTGGCTTTCACGTCGAAGGCGATACGCTCGATCAACCTGTTGACGCCGGCCGCTGCCGGCCGAACGACGCAGCCCACCATCAGAGCAGCCGCAATGGTCCGGCGTCGTGCGATCGAGGTTTCGAGCCGTGGAAGACTGTACATCCGTAGCTCTGTGGGCTTCAGCTCGGCAAACCGCTTGCACGTCAGATCCGCCAGTTCCTCCTCCAGCGGATGGCCGGTGACGATGCGAAATACGTCCATGATCTCGCTGCGGGATGTCCTGCCGTGGGTCGTCGCCACCAGGATCATGGCCGAGAGGATAGCCGACCGCTCGGCATCGTCCGGAACCGATTGGCCGGACCTGACCCGGCGCTGGTCCCGCGTCAGGATCGCAATCGCCGCAATGGTCGCGATCAGGCTCAACGCAATCAGCGGTACTGGCTTGACCCCCATCGCCATGTCGCCCATGCCGTCGCTGATCGTCCCATCATCCAGGATCGTACGGCAGATGTCGGCCAGAAACGCCCCGCCCCCTAGACCGAGAGCGGAATCGACGGTTGCCGCGACAGCGACGCCCGCAAGTCCGACCAAGCCATATGTTTTCAACCTGTTCATGGCTGCAATTCCAAACGGCACTACATCTGAAGCGAATGAAATGTCGCCGCCCAAGATGGCATTAATATGTCCAATGCCAATAGTTTAGGTGCAGACTGAAACAAAGAAGCCGCCGGAAAACGGCGGCTTCCGCTTGTGAAAATCCTGTGGGTCAAACCATCGCGTCGAGCAGCGCTGCCAGGTCGGCCATACGTTTTTCCGCATCGTCGCGCTCGGCACCCTGGGCATTGTCGCGGGCTTCCTGCGCTGCGGAAATACGCTCCTGGATGACGTCTGACGAGACTTCCGCTTTCGGCATCGCTTCGTCGGCGAGGACCGTAGCACCCTCGGCGGTGACCTGTGCAAAACCTCCGGTTACCGCGAATTCCTGCTTTCCGCCGTCCATTTCGACGACGAGAATGCCCGGTCGCAGGGTCGTGACGACCGGCGCATGGTCCGGCATCGCCGTCAGATCGCCGTCGGCGCCGGGAATCAGCACCGAAACCGCCTGACCCGAGGCAAGTTTGCGCTCGGGCGAGACCAGTTCGAATTGCATCGTGTCCGCCATGATTTAGGCCGCCTCGGCTGCGAGTTTCTCCGCCTTGGCCTTCACGTCCTCGATGCCGCCAACCATGTAGAAGGCCGCTTCCGGCAGGTGGTCGTATTCACCCGCGACAACCGCCTTGAAGGACGAAATCGTGTCTTCCAGCGGCACCTGGATGCCGTCGGAACCGGTGAAGACCTTGGCCACGTCGAACGGCTGGGAAAGGAAACGCTGGATCTTCCGGGCGCGCGCCACGGTCAGCTTGTCCTCTTCCGACAGTTCGTCCATGCCGAGAATTGCGATGATGTCCTGCAGCGACTTGTAGCGCTGAAGGATACCCTGCACGTCCCGCGCAACCTGGTAATGCTCCTCGCCCACGATCTGCGGGTCAAGGATACGGCTGTTCGAGTCGAGCGGGTCCACCGCGGGGTAAATGCCAAGTTCCGAAATCGCCCGGCTGAGAACCGTCGTCGCGTCGAGGTGCGCGAAAGTCGTCGCGGGCGCGGGGTCGGTCAGGTCGTCCGCAGGCACGTAGACGGCCTGGATCGAGGTGATCGAGCCGGCCTTGGTCGAGGTAATGCGTTCCTGCATCTGGCCCATGTCGGTCGCCAACGTCGGCTGATAGCCCACAGCCGAAGGAATACGGCCGAGAAGTGCGGACACCTCGGAACCGGCCTGGGTGAAGCGGAAGATGTTGTCAACGAAGAACAGAACGTCCGTTCCCGACTGGTCGCGGAACTGCTCGGCCAGCGTCAGGCCGGTCAGCGCGACGCGGGCACGGGCTCCCGGAGGCTCGTTCATCTGGCCATAGACCAGCGCCACCTGGGATTCCTCCAGATTGTCCGGCTTGATAACGCCGGATTCGATCATCTCGTGGTAAAGGTCGTTGCCCTCGCGCGTCCGCTCGCCGACACCGGCGAACACCGAGAAGCCCGAGTGCACCTTGGCGATGTTGTTGATCAGTTCCATGATCAGAACCGTCTTGCCCACGCCGGCACCGCCGAAGAGGCCGATCTTGCCGCCCTTCGAGTAGGGCGCGAGCAGGTCCACAACCTTGATGCCGGTGACGAGGATCTCCGACGAGGTCGACTGTTCGTCGAAGGACGGCGCGGGCTGGTGAATCGAGCGCCGTTCCGTGGCCTTCACCGGCTCACCCTCGTCAACCGGCTCGCCGATGACGTTCAGGATGCGGCCCAGCGTGGCGTTGCCGACCGGAACCGAGATCGGCCCGTCGGTGTCGGTCACGACCTGGCCGCGAACCAGGCCCTCGGTCGAGTCCATCGCGATCGTGCGCACGGTGTTCTCGCCCAGGTGTTGCGCCACTTCCAGCACCAGCCGGTTGCCGTGGTTATCGGTTTCCAGTGCGTTCAGAATTTCGGGCAGGTGGTCGTCGAACTGCACGTCGACAACAGCGCCGATGACCTGGGTCACTTTGCCTTTTGCGTTTGCCATCTATCGTCTCCGGTCGTGTTAGAGCGCCTCGGCGCCCGAAATGATTTCGATAAGTTCGTTGGTGATGACCGCCTGACGTGTCCGGTTGAACTGGATCGTCAGCTTGTCGATCATCTCGCCCGCGTTGCGGGTCGCGTTGTCCATCGCGCTCATCCGCGCGCCCTGTTCGGAAGCGCCGTTCTCAAGGAGCGCCGCGAAGATCTGGGTGGCGACACCGCGCGGCAGAAGTTCGCGCAGGATCTCCTCCTCGCCCGGTTCATAGTCGAACACGGTCGAGGCCGCATCGCCCTCGGCATCCTCGAACTTCGCAGGGATGATCTGCAACTCGGTCGGAACCTGGCTGATCACGCTCTCGAACTGCGAGAAATAGATCGTCGCAACGTCGAACTCGCCGCCATCGAAGCGAGAAAGGATGTCCGCCGCGATGTCCTGCGCGTTGATGTAGCCGACGTTCTTCACGTCCGACAGATCGACATGGCCGACCAGGTAATCGGCATACTCGCGGCGCAACTGCTCGCGCCCCTTCTTGCCCACGGTCAGGATCTTGAGCGTTTTCCCTTCGGCGAGCAGCTTCTTCGCCCGTGCCTTGGCAAGCTTCACGATGTTGGTGTTGAAACCGCCGCAAAGGCCGCGTTCCGAAGTCATGACCACCAGCAAATGCACCTGGTCCGACCCGGTGCCCGCCAGCAGCTTCGGCCCGCCCTCGCCCACCGAACCGGCCAGTCCCGCCATTACGGCGTTGAACTGCTCGGCATAGGGGCGCGCGGCACCCGCCGCCTCTTCCGCACGGCGGAGCTTGGCGGCGGCGACCATCTGCATCGCCTGGGTGATCTTCCGGGTCGATTTGACCGAGTCGATCCTGGTTTTCAGATCCTTGAGGTTGGGCATCTACCCTATCCTTTCGGGTGTCAGCTTGAACTCAGGCAAAATCGGCGGCGAAACCATCAATGGCTTCTTTCAGCTTGTCGGCCGCATCGCCCTTGATCTTCGGATCGTCGTTGGTGATCCAGTCCATCACGTCGGAATGCTTGGCATGCATGTGCGCCAGAAGCTCTTGCTCGAAGCGGGCAACGTCCTTCAGGTCCAGCTTGTCCAAGTAGCCGTTCGTGCCGGCAAAGATGACCACGACGATCTCGGCGTTGGTCAGCGGCGAGTACTGCGGCTGCTTCATCAGCTCGGTCAGACGCGCACCCCGGTTCAGAAGACGCTGGGTCGCAGCGTCGAGGTCGGAACCGAACTGCGCGAAGGCCGCCATCTCGCGATATTGGGCCAGCGACAGTTTCACCGGACCGGCGACCGAGGACATGGCACTGGTCTGGGCCGACGAGCCAACGCGCGACACCGAAAGACCGGTGTTCACCGCCGGGCGGATACCCTGATAGAACAGGTCCGTTTCAAGGAAGATCTGGCCGTCGGTGATCGAGATCACGTTGGTCGGAATAAACGCCGACACGTCGCCGCCCTGGGTTTCGATGATCGGCAGCGCGGTCAGCGAGCCCGCGCCGTTGTCCTCGTTCAACTTGGCCGAACGCTCCAACAGGCGCGAGTGAAGATAGAAAACGTCGCCCGGATAGGCTTCACGTCCCGGCGGACGGCGCAGCAGCAGCGACATCTGGCGATAGGCCACGGCCTGCTTGGAAAGGTCATCGTAGATGATCAGCGCGTGACGGCCGTTGTCGCGGAAGAACTCGGCCATCGCGGTCGCCGAATAGGGCGCGAGGAACTGCATCGGCGCCGGGTCCGACGCGGTCGCGGCCACGACGATGGTGTATTCGATCGCACCCGATTCCTCGAGCTTCTTCACCAGCTGCGCCACGGTCGAGCGCTTCTGGCCGATCGCGACGTAGATGCAGTACAGCTTCTTCGACTCGTCGTCGCCCGCAGCGTCGTTGTAATTCTTCTGGTTCAGGATCGTGTCCAGCGCCACGGCCGTCTTGCCGGTCTGGCGGTCGCCGATGATAAGTTCCCGCTGGCCGCGGCCGATTGGAATCATGGCGTCGATGGCTTTCAGGCCGGTCGCCATCGGCTCGTGTACCGATTTACGCGGGATGATGCCCGGCGCCTTCACGTCGGCCACGCGGCGCTCCGAGGTCTCGATCGCTCCCTTGCCGTCGATCGGGTTGCCCAGGCCATCGACGACCCGGCCCAGCAGCGCGTCACCCGCCGGCACGTCCACGATCGAGTTCGTGCGTTTGACGGTGTCGCCTTCCTTGATGTCCCGGTCCGAGCCGAAGATCACGATACCGACGTTGTCGCTTTCCAGGTTCAGCGCCATCCCCATGATGCCGCCGGGAAACTCGACCATCTCGCCGGCCTGGACGCTGTCGAGGCCATAGACACGGGCAATGCCGTCTCCGACCGAAAGCACGCGGCCCACTTCGGCCACTTCGGCTTCCTGGCCGAAATTCTTGATCTGATCTTTCAGGATCGCGGAAATTTCCGCCGCTTGGATCGCCATTTATCCGACCTCTTTCATGGTATTCTGCAGGCTCATGAGCTTCGAGCGGATCGAGGTGTCGATCATCTTCGAGCCCACCTTCACGATAAGACCGCCGATGAGGCTTTCATCAACGGTGATGTTCATCTTGACGTCCTTGCCGACCGACCCCTTCAAGGTCTCGGCAAGTTTCTTTTCCTGGTCCGCCGAAAGTTTGGTTGCAGCCCGGACCTCGGCGGTAACCTCGCCCTTTTCGTCGGCAATGAGACCACGCAACGCGCTCAGCAACTGCGGCAGCACGAAGAGGCGTCGCTTCGAGGCCATCAACCGCAGAGTGTTGGCAACCGTACCGTTCAACGCCATCTTCTCGGCAATCGCGCCGATCGCGGCGCCCTGGGCGCTGCGGGAATAGACCGGAGAATGGATCAGGTCACGGAAATCGGAGCTGTCATTGATCGCTGCTTCCAGAGCATCGACATTCGCTTCCAGCGCATCAAGCTCCTTGCCTTCCCTGGCCAGCTCGAACAGCGCGGTGGCATAGCGTGCGGCGATGCCGGTGGAGATAGACGCTGATTCTGACACGTGTCCCCTTTCCCACGTTCTTGGTATTGGGCAGCAAGCTAGAGCGTTTCGCCGCCATGTCACAACCGAGCGGAACCGCTCGGCGATCAAATCAGCGGTCGTTTAGCAGAGGACCTATCGGCTCGCAACAGTCTACAGACCAGCAATCGGGAGAGTTGGTTTATGCCATTTCAATGGGTTAGCCGCAGGTGCGACCGTTTGCACAAATGTAAGGCGGCTGGCCTGGGCCGATTCCTGCCTCGGAAAGCCGCGTTATTGCCTTTTTGAACCCTAGACCGGCTTCGGGTCAGGCACCGAGATACCGTCGAGCACCCTCAGCGGTTTGCGGATCGCCTCGGCCAGTCCGGTACGGGGCGGCGCGGGCACCTGCTTGGTCACCTCCACGATCAGAACCCCACCTGCAAACCGGTTCGAGACACGTCCGCCCAGCTTCTCCCAGAAGCCGCTGGTCCTCAGCCAGAACGGCGTATCGGTCGGCGGATGGAACAGCGCCGCCGTGTGCCGTTTCGGCTTCAACCCGATCGCCGCCAGCTTCGCCTCGAGTTGCCCCAGCGTATAGGGCCGCCCGAAGCCGAACGGCGTCTCGTCCCGCCGCGCCCAGAGCCCGGCACGGTTCGGCACGACAAAAAGCCCGCGCCCCTCGGGCGCAAGCACGCGGTAACATTCGTCGAGAAGTGCAATCGGGTCTTCGCTGTTCTCGAGCCCGTGCATAACCACGAGGCGGTCGACACTGTCGGTTTCCAGCGGCCAGAGCGTTTCGGGACACAGCACCGAAACGTTCGGCATCCCTGCCGGCCAATGCATGACGCCCTGCTGGCCGGGCATAAGCGCAATCACCCGCCGGGCCGTGCTCAGGTACGGCCGAAGCAAGGGGGCGGCGAACCCGAACCCCACGACGCTTTTCGTTGTCGCATCCGGCCAGAACTCGATCACCTGCTCCCGGATCGCCTTCTGCGCCGTACGCCCCAGCCGCGTCCGGTAATAGAAGGTCCGAAGATCGAGCACGTCGAGGTGCATTGCGGCGCGCGTCTCTTTAGCCGATGGTTGCGGCGAGCATAGCTGGAGAAAAGAGGAGATCCATGTCTTTCGAGATCGTTACCGTGCCCTGCCTGAAGGACAACTACGCCTTCCTCGTTCACGCGGGCGACCGCACCGCCCTGGTCGATGCGCCCGAGGCGGCGCCCATTGCCGAGGCCGTCAGGCGGCGCGGCTGGACCATCGACGAGATCTGGATCACCCATCACCACGGCGACCATATCGACGGCGTTGCAGAACTGCGCCAAGGTGCCATCGTGCGCGGCGCCGCTGCCGACGCTCACCGGCTGCCGCCGCTCGACAGCGCGCTCGGCGACGGCGACAGCTTCGACTTCGCCGGCCACGAGGTGCGGGTGATGGACGTGTCCGGCCATACCATCGGCCACATCGCCTACTACCTCCCCGACGCAAAGGCCGCCTTCACCGCCGACAGCCTGATGGCGCTCGGCTGCGGGCGGGTCTTCGAAGGCACCTTCCCGCAAATGTGGGACAGCCTGTCGAAACTCGCCGCGCTGCCGGAAGACACCATCATCCACTCGGGCCACGAATACACCGAGGCCAACGGCCGCTTCGCGCTGACCATCGAACCCGAGAACCCCGCCCTTCTTGCCCGCATCGAGGCGATCAAGGCTGCACGCGCGGACGGCCAGCCAACCGTGCCGTCGCGGCTGGACGAGGAGCTTGCGACCAACCCGTTCCTGCGCGCGGGCTTGGCAGAAGTAAAAATGCTCCTAAATATGTCCGACGAGAGCGATGCGGCGGTGTTCGCGGAAATCAGACGCCGCAAGGATTCGTTCTGAATTCGCCACAATTTGCCTCAAATTGCCGCCCAAGATCCTCTGCAAGGGAAAAATGTGAGCGGTCGTGAGCAAAAAAACCTTGAAGGTTCGGAAATCTAACCGAACTCTAACACTATGAGGTCACGGTCCGTGAGGGGCCTAACCGATCCCCTCCCGGCCCCCTGTTGAAGGAGCATTCAAGCGTGCCATCGTTCTCCAAAACGCTCGAAGACGCGATCCACGCGGCGCTGGCCATCGCCAATTCCCGCCGCCACGAACTCGCGACGCTCGAGCATCTTTTGCTGGCGCTGATCGACGAACCGGACGCGGCAAAGGTCATGCAGGCCTGCTCGGTCGATCTCGAAGACCTCCGCAAGACACTGAACGACTTCATCGACGACGACCTCTCGACCCTTGTGACCGAGATCGAAGGGTCGGAAGCCGTGCCGACCGCCGCCTTCCAGCGTGTCATCCAGCGCGCCGCGATCCATGTTCAAAGCTCGGGGCGGACCGAGGTTACGGGCGCCAATGTCCTCGTCGCGATCTTTGCCGAGCGCGAATCCAACGCCGCCTACTTCCTGCAGGCGCAGGACATGACGCGCTACGATGCCGTCAACTTCATCGCCCACGGCGTCGCCAAGGACCCGTCCTTCGGCGAAAGCCGCTCGGTCAGCGGCGCGCCCGAGTTCGAGGAGGAGCAACAGGCCTCCGGCAATAATGCCGAGGAGGAAAACAAGGAATCCGCTCTCGCCAAGTACTGCGTCGACCTGAACGCCAAGGCGACCAAGGGCGACGTCGATCCGCTGATCGGGCGCGAGCACGAGGTTGAGCGCTGCATCCAGGTGCTCTGCCGCCGCCGCAAGAACAACCCGCTTCTGGTGGGCGATCCCGGCGTGGGCAAGACCGCCATTGCCGAGGGCCTCGCCAAGAAGATCGTCGAAAAGGCCACGCCCGAAGTGCTGCAAGGCGCCACCATCTATTCGCTCGACATGGGCGCGCTCCTGGCGGGCACCCGCTATCGCGGCGATTTCGAGGAACGGCTGAAAGCCGTCGTGACCGAACTTGAGGATCACGAGGACGCCATCCTTTTCATCGACGAGATCCACACGGTCATCGGTGCCGGCGCCACATCCGGCGGCGCGATGGACGCGTCCAACCTGCTCAAGCCCGCGCTTCAGGGCGGCAAGCTGCGCTGCATGGGCTCGACCACCTACAAGGAGTTCCGCCAGCACTTCGAGAAGGACCGCGCGCTCTCGCGCCGGTTCCAGAAGATCGACGTCACCGAACCGACGGTGGAAGACAGCGTACAGATCCTCCTTGGCCTCAAGCCCTATTTCGAGGAACACCACCACGTCACCTACACCGATGACGCGGTGCGCACGGCCGTCGAGCTTTCGGCACGCTACATCAACGACCGCAAGCTGCCTGACAAGGCCATCGACGTGATCGACGAAGCGGGCGCCGCCCAGCACCTGGTGCCCGAGGACAAGCGCCAAAAGACCATCGACGTCTCCCAGATCGAGAACGTCGTGGCCAAGATCGCGCGCATCCCGCCCAAGAACGTCTCCAAGGACGACGCGGCGGTGCTCAAGGACCTCGAAGCCTCGCTCAAGCGTGTGGTCTTCGGCCAGGATAAGGCGATCGAGGCGCTGTCTTCGGCGATCAAGCTGTCGCGCGCGGGTCTCCGCGAGCCGGAAAAGCCCATCGGCAACTACCTCTTCGCCGGTCCCACGGGCGTCGGCAAGACCGAGGTGGCGAAGCAACTGGCGGATACGCTGGGGGTCGAACTGCTGCGCTTCGACATGTCGGAATACATGGAGAAACACGCGGTCTCCCGCCTCATCGGCGCGCCTCCGGGCTATGTCGGCTTCGACCAGGGCGGTCTTTTGACCGACGGCGTCGACCAGCACCCGCATTGCGTGCTGCTTCTGGACGAGATCGAGAAGGCGCACCCGGATGTCTACAACATCCTTCTGCAGGTGATGGACCACGGCAAGCTGACCGACCACAACGGCCGGACCGTCGATTTCCGCAACGTGATCCTGATCATGACCTCGAACGCGGGCGCATCCGAAATGGCCAAGGCCGCCATCGGCTTCGGTCG
>JAJDOD010000042.1 GCA_022340315.1 Silicimonas sp.
TGGTCGGGGCGGCGAGATTCGAACTCACGACCCCCTGTACCCAAAACAGGTGCGCTACCAGGCTGCGCCACACCCCGACTCGGTCGCTTCATAGACCAGTTTCACCGCGAACGGAAAGTCCGCAATTTGCCGATCACTCCGGATCGCACGGCCATGCGGCTTCCTGGCCAATAGCGGGATGGCGAAACTCGCTGCCCTCGGCGATCCCAAGCCGTTCTGCGAGGCCGCCATTGATCTCAAGTACGAACTGGATGTCTTCCCCCCCATCTATTCCCGTCAAGTCCAGCGGCACCGCGTTTTCGTGCACGCGCCGGACCGTACCCGTCGCATCCGCGAAAATCATGTCGAGAGGGATCAGGGTATTCCGCATCCAGAATGAAACTGGCTGGGGACGCTCGTAGACGAACAGCATTCCCGCACTTCGCGGGAGGCTTTCCCGATGCATGAGACCGGTTGACCTCTCCGCCGGGGTCGCCGCCAGTTCCACCGTAAACCGCACCTGCCCCGCTTCGCCGCGCACATCCAGACGTTCCGGTGCGCAAGACGCCCACACGGGGGCGCCAAACAACAGAAAAAGGAATGCGAGACGGATCACTCCTCTTCGGAGCGCATCGCCGCCTCCCAGGAGGTGACCTGCGTGGCCATGCGCCCGCGCTTGCCGTCGACCACGCGCAGCGAGACCGCTTCGCCCGGCTGCAAATCGGCAAGCCCCGAACGCCGCAGAACCTCAATGTGAAGGAAGATGTCTTCGCCGCGTCCGAACACATTCGCGAAACCGAAGCCCTTTGCCTTGTCGAACCACTTCACCCTCGCCGGCTCAAGCGGCAGCGAAAGATCAACGGGTTCGGCAATTTCGCCGCCCGCGAGCGGCACATCTTCAGGTTCGGCAGACGGCGGCTCGATGCTAAGCACTTCCACCGCCTGAATGCCGCGCGCAGTTTCCTGAACTATGACGACGATCCCGGCGGCATCGGCCACCGAGGATTGGCCAAAGTTCCTGAGAACGTTGGCATGTAGAAGTATGTCGGGGCCACCCTGATCCGCGACGACGAAGCCGAAACCCTTCGACGGATCGAACCACTTCACAGTCCCGGTGACGCGCGCCCCGTCATTTTCGGCGTCGGTCATCTCTTGCATCATCCCTCGGGCTCTTTTACCCAGTTTTTCAATGATTTTGGTCTGACAGCATGTCGGTTTGCAATCTCAAATCACGGACAATTGCCGATTTTTCGTGCAGATTTTCATTACGGAAAAAGGCGCGAGATCCCCCAGGACGTATCATCGGCCTCTCTCGTCCAACGGAAACGGTCATGCAATCGGAAGTCGCCGTCTGCCCAGAACTCTATCTCATAAGGGGCAATCCGGAAGCCACCCCAATGATCCGGTCGCTGCGGATGAAGTCCGTGTTTCATTCCCGCCTTTGCGGCAGCGGCCATCAGCGTCGCACGACTTTCCAGCGGTCTCGACTGCTCCGAGGCGATCGCGCCGATCCGGCTCTTCAGGCTCCGGCTGTCAAAATAGGCGTCGGCCTTGGGACCGTCCTCTCGCGTAACGTGACCTCTGACACGTATTTGGCGACGCAACGATTTCCAATGAATGACAAAGGCTGCTTCCGGCGTCCCGGCCAGCTCCTCGCCCTTCCTGCTTTCGTAGTTGGTATAGAAGACGAAGGCTCCCGGCTCGATCTCCTTCAGCAACACCATGCGAACATTCGGCCGCCCCTGCCCGTCCACTGTTGCCAGAGCAATCGCATTTGGGTCGTTGGGTTCCGTTCCTTCGGCCTCGCGCAACCAGCGCCGGGCGATCTCGAAGGGATCGTCGCCTGCGAAAATCCCGGTTCTGTCGCTCATGGGCGCATTTCCCCCACAGACTTGATGGACGACCCGTCTTGGCATAGACCCGATCCACGGTAAATGGGTCGAGGGAAAAGAAATGACCGCAGCGCTTATGGCAGGCAAGCGTGGCCTGATCATGGGGTTGGCGAACGACAAGTCGATCGCCTGGGGTATCGCCAAGGCACTCGCCCAACACGGGGCGGAACTCTGCTTCTCGTACCAGGGTGATGCGCTGTTGAAGCGCGTAACGCCACTGGCCGAGCAACTTGGATCGGATTTCCTCGTTCCCTGCGACGTTGGCGATGGCGACAGCATCGACGCGCTCTTTTCGCAAATATCCGAGCGCTGGGGCAAGATCGACTTTGTCGTTCATGCAATTGGATTTTCAGACAAAAATGAACTTCGAGGGAGGTATGTCGACACCAGCCGCGACAACTTCAAGCTGTCGATGGACATCAGCGTTTTCTCCTTCACCGCTGTCTCCCGCCGCGCCGCTTCGATGATGCCCGATGGCGGTTCGCTCCTGACACTGACCTACTCCGGCGCCGAGCGCGTCATGCCGCATTACAACGTGATGGGCGTCTGCAAGGCTGCCCTCGAAGCCTCGGTCAAGTATATCGCGGAAGACCTCGGCCGCGATGGCATTCGCTGCAACGCCATCAGCGCGGGAACCATCAAGACGCTCGCGGCCAGCGGGATCGGCGATTTTCGCTACATCCTGAAGTGGAACGAACTGAACTCGCCCCTTCGCCGCAACGTCACCATCGAGGACGTGGGCGGCGCAGCGTTGTACCTGCTGTCCGACCTCGGTGCGGGCACGACAGGCGAGATCCATCACGTCGACGCGGGCTACAATATCATCGGGATGAAAAACCCGGACGCGCCCGACATGACGAGGGGCTGATGCGATGAACGACCGGCTGCCGCACGAGAAGGGCTTTCACGTCTCCTGGGACCAGATCCACCGCGACGCCCGCGCCCTTGCGTGGCGGCTCGACGGGCGCGGTCCCGACAATGGAGGCTGGCGCGCGATCGTGGCAATCACCCGCGGCGGCATGGCGCCCGCCATGATCGTCGCGCGGGAATTGGACATCCGCACCGTCGATACCATCAGCGTCAAGAGCTACGATCACCAGTCGCAATCCGAGGCGAAGGTATTGAAATCGCCGGATGCCGAAATGATGGGCGATGGCACGGGCATTCTCGTCATCGACGATCTGGTTGACAGCGGCCGAACCCTCGAGCTTGTCCGCGAGCTTTACCCCAACGCGCATTTCGCGACGGTCTATGCCAAACCCAAGGGCGAACCGCAGGTGGACACCTTCATAACCGGGGTCAGTCAGGACACCTGGATATTCTTCCCCTGGGATATGGCGCTGCAATACGTCGAGCCCTATCGCGGCACCGACTGAAACTTTCCACGCGAATAAATCCAGGGAGCGTGCTGGCAGCCTTGCCCTGCCCGCGGCTCCGGGATACCACCACGCGACCCGAAAAACCGAGGGCTGATTGCGATGGCGAAGAAAAAGGGAATGGGCACAGGCATGTGGCTCGTGATGGGCCTTCTGATACTGTCGCTTGGCGGTTTCGGGATCACCCAGTTCGGCGGATCCGTACAGTCCGTCGCCCGTGTCGGCGACGTCGAGATCTCGGCGAACGAATATGCGCGCGCCGTGCAGGCCCAGATGAACACGTTCCAACGCGAATCCGGTCAACGGGTCACCTTCGAAATGGCGCAGGCACTGGGCATCGACCGGATCGCACTCGGACAATTGATCACCTCCGCCGCGGTCGAAGACGAAACACGCCGGATCGGCATCTCGGCGGGTGACGCCACTGTTGTCGAGGAAATTCAGGGCTTCCAGGCATTCCAGGGCCTCTCCGGCGAATTCAGCCGTGAGACCTACGAGATGGCTCTGCGCCAGAACGGAATGTCGGTCAAGGATTTCGAGGACACGATCCGCTCCGACATTGCCTCCGAACTCGTTCGCCGCGCCGTCGGCGCCGGTCTCACGACGCCCGATGTTTTTGTCGATACGCTCTATGCTCACGCCCGCGAAAGCCGCGACATCACCTGGGCCCGCCTGACGGCGGAAGATCTGCCGGCCCCCTTGCCCACGCCGACGGAAGCCGAGCTGACCGCCTATCACTCGGAGAACGCCGAGCAGTTCACCCGCCCCGAAACCAAGACGATCCGCTACGCCTGGCTGACACCCGATATGCTCGCGCCGAAGATCGTGGTCAGCGACGAGCAACTCCGCACCCTTTACGACAGCCGGATCGACGAATTCGTCAGCCCCGAACGTCGCCTGGTTGAGCGTCTGGTATTCTCGTCGGAAGGCGCTGCCGAGGAAGCCAAGGCGCGCCTCGACAGCGGCGAGATCACATTTGACGATCTGGTTGCCGAACGCGGCCTGTCGCTCGACGACGTCGATATGGGCGATGTTGCCGCCAGCGATCTCGGCGCCGCGGCAGACGCCGTATTCGGGCTGGGCGAACCTGGCGTGGTCGGCCCCCTTTCCTCCGATCTCGGCCCCGCGATCTTCCGCATGAACGGTGTCCTCGCTGCCGAGAATGTCTCGTTCGAGATCGCCAAGCAGGACCTTGCACCCGAGGCGTCGGCGGATCGTGCACGCCGGATGATCGGGGACATGATCGGCCAGATCGAAGACCTGCTTGCCGGCGGCGCCGATCCCGCGCTGATCGCGGAGCGCACCGATCTGTTCGAGGGGACAATCGACTGGAACGTTGACGTTTTCGACGGCGTTGCCGCCTACGATACGTTCCGCGCTGCGGCGGTGCGTGCCCGGCCGGGTGATTTCGGCGAGGTGCTGGAACTTGATGACGGCGGCATCGTGACCTTTGCGGTCGAAGACGTGCGCGAACCGGAGCTCATTCCGTTTGAAGAAGTCCGCGAGGAAGTTGTCGCGGCCTGGGAGGTGGCCGAGACCCAATCCCGTCTCGAAGCCCTGGCCAACGACATGGCGCAGCAACTTCGCGAGGGCCGTGAGATGGCAGCGCTGGATCTCAACCTCAGGACGCAGCGCGGCCTGACCCGTGATGGCTTTGTCGAGGGCACGCCGCCCGATTTCACAAGGACGGTCTTCGAACTCGACACCGACGGCATCGCGGTTCTCGCCACCGACGGAGACGCCTGGCTCGTCAGGCTGGACAACGTCCTCGCCGCCGATAGTGCCAATCCCGAAGCTCAGCTTCTGAAGGAAGGCTTTGCCGCCGAAACCGCGCGCTCGCTCTCGTCGGCCATCATAAACGCCTATACGCAGGCTCTCATCGACGAGGCCGGCGCCGACATCGACGCGAACGCGGTACGCGCCGTCAATGCGGCGGCATTCAGCGGTGGCGGCGCAAACTGATGGCCCTCGAGCCTGCATTCGATGCATTCGCCGCAGGCTATGACGCTGGGCTGAACCAGATCGTCTATTCGCGCCTCGCCGCGGATCTCGACACGCCGGTTTCGCTGATGCTGAAACTGACCGGTGCGCAACAGGACAGCTTCATCCTCGAAAGCGTCACCGGCGGCGAGGTGCGTGGCCGCTACTCGATCATCGGCATGAAACCCGACCTGGTATGGGAATGCCACGGCACGAAAGCCCGTCTGAACCGCCACGCGCGCTACGACCGCGAGACCTTTGTTGACGAGGAAAGCGACCCTCTGACCTCGCTTCGCGCGCTGATCGAGGAGAGCCGGATCGCCCTGCCAACCGACCTGCCCGCCGCCTCGTCAGGTCTTTTCGGCTATCTCGGCTACGACATGATCCGGCTGGTCGAGAACCTGCCCGACATCAACCCGGACCCCATCGGGTTGCCGGACGCGGTCCTTCTGCGGCCTTCCGTGATTGCCGTGCTGGACGGTGTAAAGGGCGAAGTCATCGTTGTTGCCCCGGCCTGGGTTTCATCCGGGCTTTCCGCCAAGGCGGCCTATGCGCAGGCCGCCGAGCGGGTGATGGATGCCGTCCGCGACCTCGAGCGCGCGGTCCCCGAGGGCGGACACGACTTTGGTAGTGACACGCAGTTGCCGGAACCGGTCTCGAATTTCGCCAAGGAGGACTACAAGGCAGCGGTCGAGAAGGCACGCGAGTACATCGCCGCGGGCGACATCTTCCAGGTGGTCCCCTCGCAACGCTGGCGGCAGGAATTCACGCTGCCACCGTTCTCGCTCTATCGTGCGCTCAGGCGCACAAATCCGTCGCCCTTCATGTTCCATTTCGATTTCGGCGGCTTCCAGGTCATCGGTTCGTCGCCCGAGATCCTGGTGCGGGTCTTCGGCGGCGAAGTCACGATCCGTCCTATCGCAGGCACCCGCAAGCGAGGGGCGACTCCAGCCGAGGACAAGGAGCTGGAAGCCGACCTCCTGTCCGACAAGAAGGAACTTGCCGAACACCTGATGCTGCTGGATCTCGGCCGCAACGATGTGGGTCGGGTCGCGAAGATCGGCACGGTGCGCCCGACGGAAGAGTTTGTGATCGAGCATTACAGCCATGTCATGCACATCGTTTCGAACGTCGTGGGCGAGCTCTCAGACAAGCATGACGCGCTTTCGGCTTTGCTTGCAGGCCTTCCCGCCGGCACCGTCTCGGGTGCCCCCAAGGTACGCGCGATGGAGATTATCGACGAATTGGAGCCCGAGAAGCGTGGCGTTTACGGCGGTGGCGTCGGGTACTTCAGTGCAGGCGGCGACATGGATATGTGCATCGCCCTCAGAACGGCTGTTCTCAAGGACCAATCCCTGTATATTCAGGCAGGTGGCGGCGTCGTCTGGGACAGCGACGGCGAAGCCGAATGGGAGGAAACCGTCAACAAATCGCGCGCCCTGAGAATGGCCGCCGAAGAAGCCGGACGGTTCGCTCGGAACGGAAACCGCTGACAAGATTGGTCCCACGGGGAACACCGCCATGAACAACGAACGTCCGATCGAGGCCGCGCCGAAGTACTTCGCACTCAAGGGCGGCAAGCCCGATCCCGCCACTCTCGTGACAGATCGCGCAGTCTTCAAGACCGCCTATGCGTTCATTCCCAAGCGATGTGCGAAGGACATCACCTGCAGCTATTTTCCGCACTGGGAAGCGACACGCGGCTGGGTCCTCGCCCGCCCCATGACCGGCTTCGCCGAGACCTTCAGCCAGGTTGCGATGGAAGTCGCCCCCGGCGGCGGTTCGGACCATCCAGAGGAGGACCCAGACGCCGAAGCGGTGATTTTCGTGATGGAGGGCAGCGCCGTTGTCAGCTTCAACGGCGAAAGCCACCGCCTCACGCCCGGCGGTTACGTCTTCCTGCCCGCGGGCCTCGCCTGGTCATTCCGCAACCTCGACACCCAGCCGGTTTATTTTCACTGGATTCGCAAGCGGTACCAACGGGCTGACGGCATTCCACTGCCGGACCCCTTTGTAACAAACGAAACCGAGATAACGCCGCAGGTCATGCCTGAAAGCGGCGGCCTTTGGAAGACCACGCGCTTCGTGGACCCCACCGATTTGCGTCACGACATGCACGTGAACATCGTCACATTCGAGGCAGGCGGTACCATACCGTTTGCCGAGACCCATGTAATGGAGCACGGGCTTTATGTCCTTGAAGGCAAGGCCGTCTATCGCCTGAACGACGACTGGATCGAGGTCGAGGCAGGCGATTTCATGTGGCTCCGCGCGTTCTGCCCACAAGCATGCTATGAAGGCGGCCCGGAAAGGTTCCGCTACCTGCTCTACAAGGATGTGAACCGGCAGTTGCCCTTGACGGTCTGAAACTCAGCAGCCTCAGGGTCCGATAATCCGGTAGGGCTCCTGGAACCAATGCTCTTGCAGATTCGGCCCATCACCGATCCGGTCCACCACCGCGAACAGACCAGGCCCCGATAGAGGCGTCAGCACCCCGTGCCAGGTGCCCCGGTGAATATTCACCCCTTGACCCGGTTCCGTCAGGAAAGCTCGCGGGACACCGGGAACGCCATTGTTGTCCGGTGCGACGATGACCAGGAACGCGTCCATACTCATAGGGAGAAAGGCCTGGCTGCCATCCGGATGCCGCTCGACCATGTCGAGCACGTAGGGGAAACTCCGCAGCTCGGCCTTGAAAAGACTGATGCCGGCACGTCCGTCTCGGAAATCCAGCGCCGCCCGGTCGTGGTAACGCCCGCAAAGCCCCTGGTTGATCATCGCGTCGGGGCTGCCCGCACAGTCCAGCACGTCTCCGAACGGCGCGAAGCCACCCGCGCTCAACGGTTCCGCAAGAATATCACGGCTCATCTCAAATGGTCCCTCAGCCGGAATTCCGCAATCCGCTCAACCTGGCGGCAGGCCTCCGCGAACTCGGCACTACGGTCGTTTCGAATCCGCCCACGGAACGCTTCAAGGATTGACGACTTGTTGTGGTCCCGCACCGCGATGATGAACGGAAAGCCGAACTTCTCCGTGTATTCAGCATTCAACGCCTCGAACTCGGCCCGCTCATCATCGTAAAGCGCATCGAGACCCGCACCCGCCTGCTCAGATGTCGATGCTTCGGTCAGACGCTTCGCCGCCGCCAGTTTGCCGGCCAGATCGGGATGCGCGTTGAGTACTGCCAGCCGTTCCTCCTCGGACGCACCTCTGAAGACCCGCACCAGAACGCTGTGCAGACCGCTCGCGGTGTCGTGGGTCGGCCCCAACTCCAAACGGTATGCACGTTCGGCAATCCAGGGCGAATGCTCGAATACGCCACCAAACGCTTCAACGAAGCGGGCCTCGCCCATCTCGGACGGACGCTCGAAGTCCGGCGGCGGATGCGCTTCGATCCAATGATCGGCAATCGCCTCGCGGGTCGCGAACCAGACCTCGGAGTGCCCCTGCATGTACTCGATCACCCGCTTCAAGGCCGCCGCGCGTCCCGGCCGCCCCATCAACCGGCAATGCAGGCCGATCGACATCATCCGCCCACCCTCGGCGTAAAGCACGTCAAAGCTGTCACGGATGTAGCTCTCGAACTGATCGCCCGAATTGAACCCCTGGGGCGTGGCAAAGCGCATGTCATTTGCGTCGAGCGTGTACGGAACGATCAACTGGTCCCGCCCTCCGTACCGAACCCAGTAAGGAACATCGTCGGCGTAGCTGTCGGCGACGTATTTGAAGCCACCCTCCTCCGTCGCGATCCGCACCGTGTTCATCGAACACCGGCCGGTATACCAGCCACGCGGTCTTTCACCTGTGATCTCTGCATGAAGCCGGATCGCCTCGGTCATCTGGCGGCGTTCTTCGACCTCGTCCATGTCCTTGTACTCGATCCACTTCAGCCCGTGGCTCGCGATCTCCCAGCCAGCGCCTTTCATGGCTGCAACCTGCTCTGGCGCCCGCGCCAGGGCCGTTGCCACGCCATAGACCGTCACAGGCAGATCCTTCAGCATCCGGTGAAGCCGCCAGAACCCGGCCCGCGCGCCGTATTCATAGATCGATTCCATGTTCCAGTGCCGCTGCCCCGGCCAAGCCGCTGCACCCACGATCTCAGAGAGAAACGCCTCCGAGGCGGCATCGCCATGAAGGATATTGTTCTCGCCACCCTCCTCGTAGTTAACCACGATCTGAACGGCGATCCGCGCGCCTCCGGGCCAGCCAGCCTCGGGCGGCGTGGCGCCGTAACCGGTCATGTCGCGCGGGTATCTCGGTGCATTCATCTTGTCTTCCGTCTCGTTCCGGGCTTCATTTCTCCAGAACAGGTTTCTTCTACGGAATTTGCAAATCATTTCCGACGAATTGGGCGGAGGACCCCCGATGACCGGCTATCTGACCACTCATGTACTTGATACGGCGCGCGGCTGCCCCGGCGAGGGCATCAAGATCGAGCTATTCCGCGTCTCGGGCAACAGTCACCGCAAGATTGCGAGTGCCGTGACCAATGCGGACGGTCGGACCGACGCACCGATTCTGAACGCCGAGAAATTCGGCCGTGGAACGTTCGAGCTCGTGTTTTTCGTCGGCGACTATCTCCGCCGGCTTGGCGCCCCCGAGGACCAGGTGCTTTTTCTCGACGAGATTCCCCTCCGCTTCGGCATGAGTGAAGACGCGCACTACCACGTTCCCTTACTGCTCTCGCCTTATGGTTACTCGACCTACCGAGGCAGCTAAGCCGTGACCTGATGAAGACTTACGCCCTGAAGATCGAGACGCTCGACATCGGCGAAGCGCTCGCCTGGGAGACACGTCTGTTCGAGGAAGCCGCGCGCCATCCCGAGAAACGATTTCTCAAGGCATGGCAAGGACCCCAGGCGCTTGTCGCCCCGAAGAAACTCGCGGCAAAGCCCGGGTTCGCGGAAGCCTCGCATGCCCTTGAAGCCATCGGCTGGCCGGTCCATGTCCGCGCGACCGGCGGCGATGTGACGCCACAAGGGCCGGGCATCGTCAACGTGACCCATGTCTACACATGGCCCAGCCGCGGTCCCTTCGACATCGCGGCAGCCTACGACCGCCTCTGTGAACCCATCGAGGCCGCACTCGGCGCCGGCGCATCACGCGGCTGGCAGCCCGGAGCCTTCTGCGACGGCGCCTACAACGTGCAATGGAACGGTCTCAAGTTCGCAGGCACCGCCATGCGCTTTCGCCCCGGCCGGCAAAACAAGTCTTCGCACACGGTACTGGCACATGCGCTGATGCTGTTTCGCCCGCCACCGGAGGCTGCCATTGCGGCGCTGAACCGGTTTCTGGATATGTTGGGGGAAGACCGCGAGATAAGTCTCGACGCCCACACAGGCCTGCCGGATGGCCAGCAGGAAGACAGCTTTCTCACGGCACTTCGCGCCGCCTTCGACCGGATACCTATCCCGCAATAACCTCTTGTCATTGTCCCGGCTCTCGCCTCAGATGCCGGTCATGTACGATCTCGCAGTTCTCTGGTCCTGGGCGGAATTTGCCGTGCGCTGGCTGCACGTGATCACGGCGATCGCCTGGATCGGTTCGTCCTTCTATTTCATCGCCCTGGATCTCGGCCTCAACCGGAACATCCCGGGCCCGGCAGATGGCGAGGAATGGCAGGTTCACGGCGGCGGCTTCTATCATGTCCAGAAATACCTCGTGGCGCCCGAGGAGATGCCCGAACACCTCACCTGGTTCAAATGGGAAGCCTATACGACCTGGCTTTCCGGTGCGGCGCTTCTGATGATCGTCTACTGGGTCGGCGGAGAACTCTATCTTCTCGATCCGAGCAAGGCCGATCTCATGCTCTGGCAAGGCATCCTGATCTCGGCCGCAAGCCTCAGCATCGGCTGGCTTGTTTATGATTTCCTTTGCAAATCCCCCATGGGCGAGAAACCCACCATCCTGATGCTGCTCCTCTTCGCGCTGCTCGTCGCGATGGCCTGGGGCTACACTCAGATCTTCACGGGCCGCGCAGCGCTTCTGCATCTCGGCGCTTTCACCGCAACGATCATGACGGCCAATGTCTTCCTGATCATCATGCCGAACCAGCGGGTCGTGGTTGCGGACCTCAAGGCGGGCCGCAAGCCTGATCCGAAATACGGCAAGATCGCCAAGCTGCGCTCGACGCACAACAACTACCTGACCCTGCCGGTGGTCTTCCTGATGCTCTCGACCCACTATCCGCTCGCATTCGCCACCCAGTGGAACTGGCTCATCGCGTCACTGGTCTTCCTGATGGGCGTCACAATCCGGCATTTCTTCAACACGATGCATTCGCGCGGCGGCATGCCCTGGTGGACCTGGGCCGTGACAGCAATCCTTTTCCTGCTAATCGCCTGGCTCTCCATCGCACCGCTTTCCGAACCTTACGAAAACGCCGAGGCGCGCGCCCTGACACCCGCCGAAAGCCGTTACGTCGAGGTGACGGAATTCGCAGAAGTCGAGGACATCGTCCTTTCACGCTGCTCGATGTGCCACGCGCGCGAACCGGTCTGGGACGGCCTGCGATGGGCGCCGAAGGGGGTGCATCTCGAAACTTCGGGCGACATCGCGCGCCATGCCGAAGTGATCGCAATGCAGGCCGGCTACAGCCACGCCATGCCACCGGCGAATCTCACGCAGATGACCGCGGAAGAACGCCGGGCGCTCATCGCCTGGGTGCGCGCGGCACGTTAGGACGCGCCCCTGCCCCAATCGGCTCGCCGAACAAGCAAGTTGTCGAGTCCGTCTATGCATTCTCGGCATTGCTCCAAAGGGGTATTCAACACACCTTAACCGAATCTCCCAAGGATGGAGGGCGGTAGGGAGGGGGAAAATCAGTCGCGGCGTTAACCGAGGTTGACGAAAAGTTGCGGGCTGCCAATCGGGGCGAGGACCACAACAGCAGGTGACTCTCCCGAACCAAGCCCCTATACTTAGCGCATAACGGCCGCAAAGGCCGACATTTGAGGTTCCAACAAAGGGCAGACCCATGACACGCTTTCCCCGCCGGTCCGTGCTGACCGGTTCCGCTGCGCTTCTGGCACTTTCCGCCTGTGGCAACGGCGTCGGTGCCGATGGCGCGGCAAAACTCGACGCGCGCGTCGATGCCACCATCAACTTTCTCGAAAGCACCTATCCGGGCACGCGCGACCTTCGTGCAAAATCGGTCGGCATGCTGGTCATGCCGCTGATCACCGAGGCCAGCTTCGGTCTCGGAGGCTCGTACGGGCGCGGCGCACTGCGGATCGACAACATTTCGGTCGACTATTACTCGGCCAGCCAGGCCAGCTTCGGCATCCAGGCTGGCGCACAGCAATACGCGCATGTGCTCTACTTCATGACCGAGGCGGCGCTGGCCGATTTCCGCACATCGTCGGGTTGGGCCGCTGGCGCCGACATCAAATATGCAGTGAACGATCGTGGCGGCACGCTTTCCGCCGAGACGACGACCGTTCTCGCGCCGGTCATAGCCGTTGTCTTCGGTCAGGCCGGCCTGATCGCGGGCACGTCCATCGAGGGCACGAAGTACACGCGCATCATTCCGTGATCTGCGCGCCGGGCAGTCAGGTGCTGCCCGGCGCTCCCGAACTCGGGCCCGTCGGTGCGCGCACCCCGGAGCGTCAGTCCAACGCGCGAAGCCTCTTGATCAGGCTTGACGTGTCCCATCGGCCACCGCCCAGTTTCTGCACGTCCTTGTAAAACTGATCGACCAGGGCCGTGACCGGCAGACTTGCTCCCGTCTCGTTGGCAGTGCTCAGGCAAATGCCAAGGTCCTTGCGCATCCAATCGACGGCAAATCCGTGCTCGAAGTGATCGTCCAGCATCGTCTCGTACCGGTTCGCCATCTGCCACGACCCGGCAGCCCCCTGGCTGATGACCTCAACCACCGCGCGCCCGTCCAGTCCCGCCTTCTCGGCGAAATGGAGCGCCTCCGACAAACCCTGCACAAGCCCCGCGATCGCGATCTGGTTGCACATCTTGGTCATCTGACCGGCTCCGCTCTCGCCGATCCGGCGGCAGATCTTGGCGTAGGCGTTCATCACCGGCTCGGCACGGTCGTAGGCATCGGTATCGCCGCCGCACATGATCGACAGCGCCCCGTTTTCAGCCCCCGCCTGACCACCCGAGATTGGCGCATCGACGTAGGAAATTCCCTTCTCCGCTGCCGCCGCATAAAGCTCCCGCGTCACCGCTGCCGAAACCGTGGTGTGGTCGACAAAGACGGATCCTTCCGACATGCCAGCGAAGGCCCCATCCTCGCCCAGGCAGACCGAGCGAAGATCGTCGTCATTGCCCACGCAGGCCATCACAAACTCGGCACCAACCGCCGCCAGGCGCGGCGCCGCGGCATGCCCGCCCTTGTGGCCGTCAGCCCAGGCCTGGGCCTTGGCCTCGGTCCGGTTGTAGACCGTCACTTCGTGGCCGGCCGCTTCCAGGTGACCAGCCATCGGGTAGCCCATGACTCCCAACCCCAGAAAAGCGCATTTCGTCATGGTGTTCTCCATCCCATAGGCCTAAGTTCGGACAACACCTAACGAAGACGGGCACGCAGTCAACAAGGGCAGGCATGGCGCGACTATTTCGCTGGCTTCTCCGGATCGTGACCGGGGTTCTCGTGCTGGGGCTTGCGGCAACCTTTCTGCTTTACTGGTTCTTTTCGCGCTCGATCCCCGACTATTCCGAAACCCTTCAGGTCGCGGGCATCTCCGGCCCGGTCGAGATCGTACGCGACAACGCAGCCGTGCCGCATGTCTTCGGTGGCACCGACACCGACGTGTTCTTCGGCCTTGGTCTTGCGCATGCACAGGACCGGCTCTGGCAGATGACGATGCTCCGTCGCACCGCTCAAGGCCGACTCTCCGAGCTTTTCGGCGCCCGCACAGCGAGGGTGGACGAATTGCTGCGTCGGTTCGATTTCTATCCTCTTTCGGTCAAGTCCTACGAGGCCCAGGACGACTATACCAAGGCCGCGCTGCGCGCCTATGCAGCCGGGGTGAACGCCTGGCTGGCCGAGGTCAACGCCGGTGCGCGCGGTCGCGGCGCACCCGAGTTCTGGCTCTTTGAACCAGCGATAGCGCCCTGGCAACCGGCCGACAGCATCGCCATCGGCAAGCTCATGGCGCTTCAGCTCTCCAGCCATCTCGAGGAAGAGGTCCTGCGCGCGCGCGTCTCGCAAATGGTGTCAGAAGACCGGCTGCGCGATCTCATGCCCGATGTGCCCGGCCCCCCGGTCGCGGCACTTCCCGAATACGCCAGCCTCTTCGCGCCTGCCGACGGAGAGCCGGTCGTTTTCGCCGGCCTGCCCGAAGGAACAGCCGATCTTCGCCACGATTCGATTTCGCCTTTCAATCACCGGAACTTCGGCGGTGCCTCGAACGCCTGGGCCGCCGCCCCGTCGCGCTCCGCGGCGGGCGGCACGCTTCTCGCCAACGACCCTCACCTCGAGTTCAACGCGCCCTCTATCTGGTACCTCGCCCGGCTCGAATTACAGTCTGGCGGCGTCATCGGCGGCACTATCCCCGGAACCCCGGCAGTTCTCGTGGGCCGCTCGGAGAACCTTGGCTGGGCACTGACCTCGACCGGCGCCGATGACCAGGACGTTTTCATCGAGCGCCTCAACCCCGACAATCCCGAGGAGGTGTTGACACCCAACGGCTGGCGAAAACTCGCGTCTCGCACCTCGATCATAAACATCAAGGATGCCGACCCGGTCACGGTCACGCTCCGCTGGTCGGAGAACGGTCCGGTCCTTCCACGGGCGCACTACAGCCTGGGCGAGGTCACACCGCGCGGCCACGTCGCTTCGCTCGGTTGGAGTGTCCTTGGCAGCGACGACAGCAGCGCCTCCGCAATACTCGGCATCATGCGCGCGGGGTCTGTGGATGAGGCCTTGGCAGCAGGTGAAAAGTTCGTTGCGCCACCCCAAAACCTTACCCTCGTCGATCGCGAGCGCATCGCCATGAAGGTGATCGGCAAACTCCCACGCCGTGCCGCCCGACACCAGACCGAGGGGCGTATGCCAGCGCCCGGCTGGCTGGCGCAGAACCGCTGGCAGGGCAGCTTCGACTATTCCACCAATCCCGAGTTCATGGACCCCGAGGGCGGCATCCTCGGCAATACAAACAACAAGATCACCGATAAGCCTTTCCCCTTCCATATCAGCCACGATTGGGTCGATACACAACGCGTTCAACGCTGGCAAAGGCTGATGCAAACCCGCGAAGTCCATACGCGCGAAAGCTTCATCGAGGCGCAACTGGACACCGTATCTATCACTGCGCGCACACTGTTGCCACTTGTTGCCCGCGAACTCTGGTTCACCGGCGAAGCCGCCGAAGCCGGCACGACCGAACGCACCCGGCGTGACGCGCTCGATTTGCTGGCAGGCTGGAACGGCGAGATGAACGAACATCTGCCCGAACCGCTGATATATGCGGCCTGGATGAGGCATTTGCAGGATCGTCTGATCCGCGACGAGCTTGGCACCCTTGCCGATGAGTTTCCTCACCCCGAACCGGTCTTCCTCGAGCGTGTATTCCGCAATGTCGATGGCGCCAGCGCGTGGTGCGACGTGATCCAGTCGGCACCTGTCGAGACCTGCGCCGACATCGCGCGGCTATCGCTGGACGACGCGCTTTTGTGGATCGACGAAACCTATGGTCTCGCCCTCGGTTCGCTCCGCTGGGGCGATGCACACGAGGCGACGCACGACCACGCCGTGCTTGGCGACATCGGCTGGATCTCTTGGATCGTGAACATCCGCCAATCTACTTCCGGCGGCGACAACACCCTGCAGCGCGGCCGCACATCCGGCGAAGACCCCGAGCCGTTTCAGAACACGCATGGTGCCGGATATCGCGGCGTTTATGACTTCGCCGACCCCGACAGTTCGGTTTTCGTCATCGCCACCGGCCAGTCCGGCCACCCCCTCAGCCGCCACTACGACGACCTGGGCGAGCTTTGGCGGCGCGGCGAATACATACCCATGACCCTCGACCCGGACCTCGCTCGCGCCGGATCAGAGGGCATCACCCGGCTGATGCCTCGAAACTAGGGGTTACAATCGGCTGTAGCGCACCGCTTGCGCTTCGGACCAGGTTACCGCAACCCGCCAACCGGCTTCGGTCTGAACTTCCTCGTCCACGACCCCCTGCTCGTAGAGCCATGCACGCTTGCGACCCTCTGCAAGCGGAATGTCGAAACGCTCCTGCCGAAGCCCGGCGCTCAGGGCATCCTCGATCGCATCGAGCAAGGGGCGAAGACCTGCGTCCGACATGGCAGATGTAACAACAGTACGATCCCGCCGCGCCGCGGCGGTTTCCAGCGCCGCGCGGTATTCATC
>JAJDOD010000121.1 GCA_022340315.1 Silicimonas sp.
CCCTCGATCATCCATTGCGCCAGCGCCAGACCGACGCCGCCGCCCTGGCTGAACCCGGCCATCACGGCGCAGGCCGACCAGTAGTTCCGCATTCCCGGCACCGGACCGACCAGCGGGTTGCCGTCGGGCGCAAAAGTGAAGGGACCGTGGATCACCCGCTTGACGCCGGAGCGTTCGAGGACCGGGAAACGGCGATAGGCGAAGGCCACGCTGTCCTCGATCTTCTCGAATTGGTCGTTCAGAAGCTCGTGCCCGAACTCCCAGGGCGTTCCGTCGACCGACCAGGGTTCGCAGGGTTGCTCGTAAAACCCGATGACCAGACCCTTGCCCTCCTGGCGAAGATAGCTTTCGCCGCCGGGGTCGATGACATGCGGGAACTCGGCATCGCGGTTCGCGATTTCGGGGATCTCCTCGGTCACCAGGTACTGGTGCGCCATCGGCAGAAGCGGCAGATAGAGCCCGGCCATCGCCGCCACCTCGCGCGCCCAGAGCCCGCCGGCGTTCACCACATGCTCGGCGATGACCGTGCCCTTCTCGGTCACGACCTCCCAGCCCTCGGCATGGGGGTTCGTCTCGAGCACACGGTTGTGCGTGACAATCTCGGCTCCGCCCATCCGCGCGGCCTTGGCATAGGCATGGGTGGTGCCGGAGGGATCAAGATGCCCGTCGAGCGGGTCATAGAGCGCGCCGAGGATGCCGTCGGTATTCACCAGCTCGGCCATCTCGCCAATTTCGCCGGGCGCAAGAAGGCGGGTGTCCAGCCCCATGTAGCGATGCTTGGCGCGTTCGGCCTTGAGCATGTCGAAGCGCTCGGGCGTGTCCGCCAGAGTGATGCCGCCCACATGGTGGAGCCCGCAGGACATCCCGGTGATTTCTTCCAATTCCTTATACAAGCCAATGGTATAGCCCTGAAGTGCTGCCATGTTGGTGTCGCCGTTCAGCGTGTGAAACCCGCCCGCCGCGTGCCAGGTCGAGCCACTGGTCAGCTCGGATCGCTCGATCAGGCAGACATCGCCCCAGCCAAGCTTGGTCAGATGGTAGAGCACCGAGCACCCGACGACCCCCCCGCCGATCACCACGACCCTGTAATGCTGCTTCATTGCTCCGTCTCCCGTCCTTCGCACACCAGTCGGTCGCGTATCTCACTTGCCATCGGATCGCCCGCCTCCAGCGCGAAGACCCAGGCATGCGTAAGGAAAAAGCACGCCCGGTCCATGTCGCCTTCGCGCTCGGCCCGATCGGCGGCCTCCCTGTAAAGCCACGCCAATCGCGTCGCCTGGTCGCCGGCATGGGCCGCGAGCAAATCCGCATCGAGCGCGGCATCGTTCATGCCGCCCCTGCCGCCTGTCCGATCATCCGCCGCGCGACCCAACGGTGAAATTCCAGCGTCGGCCCGTCCATCGCCGGCGAGAAACGGCCGCCGTCGAACCCCGGAGCGCCGCGCGCGGCCTGCATGCCTTCGACCACGCCGATGTCCTCGACAAAGACGATCTCCCATTGCGCCGCGTTCTTCCTGCGCAGGTGCTCGGGCGTATCCGGCGATGCGTAGAAGAGGTGAATGTGTTCCTGCGTCAGCGCCGGGCCCTTTGGCTCGAGGATGATCGCGAACACATGGTCCCGCTGCACGCCAAGCATCACGTTCGGCGTCACCGTGACGTATTCGCCGGCCGTCTCCCATTTCTTCGAGAGGTTGGCGAAATCGGGAAAGGTCCCGCCGTCATCGCCCTTGATCTGGCGATAGACCTCGGTCCCCTGCCCCGAATAGAGGCCCGGCTCGACGATATTGTAGTGGTCCTCAAGCCGCGAATAGCTGTTCAGGCCGGGATGCACCCAGGGCAGATGATAGCTTTCGCAATAGTTCTCGACCGCGAGTTTCCAGTTCGTGCGGCATTCAAGCTCGATCTTGCTGTCGGCCAGGTCGGTGTAAAGCGGCTGGTCGAATTCCTTCCAGCGGGCAATCAGATGCTCGTGTAGCTCGGTAAACGCGGGCGCATCTCCCGAAAGGTTGACGAAGACGACGCCCATCCAGACATGCGACCGCACCTCGATCAGACCCAGCCGGGATTTGTCGATGCCGGGATGCGCGTTCTGCCCCGGCCCCCCCACATGGGGCGTGGCCACAAGCCTGCCCTCGTGGCTGTAGCACCAGGAATGATAGGGACAGCGGATTGCGCCCTCGATCCGGCGGGGTTCGGTGACCAGGATCATGCCCCGGTGGCGGCAGACGTTCTGGAAGACCCGCACCTTGCCATCCTTGCCGCGCAAGACGAAGAGAGGAACGCCCAGCAGGTCAACGGGCCGCGCAGCGCCCGGCATTGCCACCTCGGCCTCGGTGCAGATCCCGGCCCAGGTCGAGAACCAGAGTGGCGACTTTTCGGCCTCATAGGTCTCGGCACTGGTATAATGCGCGTTCGGAAGGCCGTTCGCCTCCTCGATGGGCGCCAGCACGCGAGACAGGTCGGACGTCACGGGATCTTCCTCATGCCTTCAACGCTGCGGCATGGGCAGGCGCATCTCGCGCCATTTCACGACAGGCCAGGTCCGGTTTCCGACGCGCGCGGGAGGCGGGGGCCGCGAAGGCACCCCGCCGGCGATGGTTTCAGGCCGAGCGGTTGCGCGCCGCATCGAGCCACGGCGCGGCCGGGATTTCGACGGCAGCCCCGCTCGCAGCGGATGCCTGTGCCGCGAGCCCTATTTCGACGGCGCGCGCACCGTCGCGCAGCGTCACCTCGGGCGTGCCGCCGTTCTTCACGACCTCGAGGAACCGCGCGTGCTGGTAGAAGGTCGAACCGTTGTGGTCGCCCGCCTCCAGCATCGTCGGATCGACCGGAATATCCACCTTCTGCGGCCCCTTCGGATCGCGCGGCGAGACGATGACCTGCGCCACCGGCGGCTCGCCCAGGTGGCTCGGCCAGAAGCGGCCCGGTCCGGGCACCTTGGCTTCGATCTTGCCTGACGGTCCGACGCAGGTGACCTCCTCCTGGTACTCCGAACCCTCGGCGTACATGCAAAGCTCGAGCATCGCGCGGGCGCCGCCGGCGAAATCGACGATCACGAAGGCGCCGTCCCAGACATCCGGAACCTCGCCGCCATAGTTTTCCGCCTTGTGGTTCACGTCCTGCCCGGCGCTCGCCATCACGCGGATCGGTTCGTCCTGCAGGATAAGGCGCATCAGATCGAAGAAATGGCAGCACTTCTCGACCAGGGTGCCGCCGGTGTTGCGGTTGAAGCGGTTCCAGTCGCCAACCTTCGGAAGGAACGGGAAGCGGTGTTCGCGGATCGTCAGCATGGTCGGGCGGCCCGTGGCGCTGCTCACCTGCTCGCAGAAGGTCTGGATCGGTGGCATGTAGCGGTATTCCATGCCGATCCAGACGGGTGCCGAATAGCTCGCCTCGAGCTCGGCCAGCTTCGGCAGATCCTCGGGCCGGGTGTAGAGCGGCTTCTCGATCAGAAGCGGCAGGTGCCGGGTCGCGGCGATCTGGCTGAACTGCGCGACGTGGTGCTGGTTGGGCGAGGCGATCAGCAGGCAGTCGAGCGCCTCGATCGCCAGAAGTTCGTCGATGGAGGCGCACATCTGCGCATTGAGCGCGATCGCCTTGGCGGTATCCGCCATGATCTGGTTCGGCTCGAAGATGGCGGCAACCCGCGCGTCCGGCAACAGCGCGATATTGCGGAGATGTTCCTGACCCATCATGCCGCAGCCGATAATTCCGTAGTTTATCAAGGTGATACCCTTTTCATGTCATCTGATCCGCGAGACGTAGCGCGCGCGGTCGCTGTTGAACCAGGTGCGCGAATATTCCGCGACCTCGCCCGTGTCGGTTTCTCCGAAACGCTCGACGAACCCCGCCATGCCGTCCCTGAACACGCCCAGCGACCGGCCCCAGTCGGGCATCGGCGCGATGCCGATCCGGTCTTCGGCGCGCGTGATCCAGAGGTTCAGGCTGCGGCGGTAGAAGAGGTAGAGCGATTCCGAAAGTCGTTTCGGGTCGATGGTGTCGGCCCATTTGGCATCAAGCCAGATTTCCTCGAGCGCGATCGGTTCGGCCGAAAGACGGCGCAGACGGCGAATGCGGTGCGCCATCGTCGAGCTGCCGAAGCGCGGCAGGTCCGCCGGTTTCTCGACCTTGCTGACCTCGTACAGGTCCGCCGAGGGCAGACCGCCTCCGTCGATCCGCTCAAGACGGAAGAGTGCGTAGACGCCTGAGGTGTCCGGCTGGTGGCGGATGTAATTGCCCGATCCCTGGATGCGCTCGATCAGCCCGCGCTGCTCCAACTCGCCTAGCGCCTTGCGCAGGGTTCCGACGGCGATCCCCATGTCGGCGGCCATGTCGCGCTCGGGCGCCAGACGCTCGCCGTCACGCAGCCGTCCGGCCACGATGTCGCGGATCAGCGTCTCGGAAGCCTGGATATATTTCGGAAGCGCATTGGCTTCGGATCGCATGAGGGACTCACCGGCAAAATTGATATACTATTGATGCATCTCAAGGCGGGTGTTATGCAAGGGGAAAATTGCCTGCCCGAAAGGCCCCTTTACCATGACCATCGTTCCCATCACCTCGCCCGACCTCGACGCTGCGGAAGTCAGCTGGTTTTCGGCACTTTGTTCCGACGATTACCAGTTTCTCGGCGTCCCCGACGGCGATCTTCGCTCCAGCTTCGCGCATTGCCGCGACATCGTCCAGGAGGCCGAGAATCAGGGCTTCCGCAACATCCTCTGCCCCTCCTCCTACCAGGTCGGCCAGGACACGCTGAGCTTCGTCGCGGGCATGGCGCCGCTGACCTCGAAGATCAACATGCTCGCAGCCGTCCGCTGCGGCGAGATGCAGCCGATCATGCTGGCCCGCACCATCGCGACGCTGGATCACATGCTGGAAGGCCGGTTGACGATCAACATCATCTCGTCGGATTTCCCCGGCGAGAAGGCCGAGAGCAACTTCCGCTACCAGCGCTCGCGCGAGGTGGTCGAGATCCTGCGGCAGGCCTGGACCCAGGACGAGATCAACTACAAGGGCGAGGTCTATGACTTCGAGGGCGTTTCCACCACTCCCGCCAAACCCTACCAGCAGAAC
>JAJDOD010000138.1 GCA_022340315.1 Silicimonas sp.
CGCATCGGTCCCCGTGGTAAGCGCGATGGTCGATGAATTATCGGCATTGGGCATACCGAGCGAATACAATCTGAAGAAAACGAATGCGGCGCAAAGCAAGGTCTCCAGACCCGCGACACGGCAGAAATACCCGTGGTTCGAGCTTCGGCACATCCGCGATTTCCTGAGGTTCCGCAGCGGCATTCGCTCGACCGACGATCTCGAGAAAGTCCTCGGATTGGTGTCCTCGTGGATCGAAAACGATGTCGCGGAACTTGTGAAATACGATCTGAAGAAGATTTCCCAGCCATCGGTTTTTGGCTGGCGTGTCCTGGTGTTCGATTTTCGGCTCTCCGAAACCGGATTGCTTGTCGAATATTACGTCACTTTCGAGCACATGATCCACGCCAACCAGGAATGGCTGCATTCCGTCTTCGAGAAATGGCGCGAGAAAGACCTCGATACGCTCAAGCGTCGCGAACGAAAGGAATTCGACCACGACGCGCTGTTCTCATTCCTGTCCTACGAAAGCATGTTCGTGGACTCGGCCACGAAGGATGGGACGTTCTTCGATGATAAGGAGAAAATCGACGGCGGTGTCGGCTCAGTCATCAGCGGCGTCGAGGCGATGTGCCCATAGACAGCCAGCGGTCAACTCACGCCATTTGGCCTTTGGTCGCGGCCATTCCCGACTGCACGATGTCTTCGTTCAGATTGTCGATATCATAGACTTCAACGGCCTTCGGCGCGGATATTTTCGGCAAGCGTGCCTTGCCTCGACGGGCGGCGTTAATCGCATTCTTGGCTCTCGCCGTCTTCTTCGGCGCACCCTCAAGTTCGTGAAAGGCCTCGGAAACGCGCTTTCGTAAATCGGAAATTGTCAATTCATCCAATTCCGCCTCGGTGAAAAGCCCGGTCGCCTCCTTGGAAAACCTGACCATTCCGTCAATCGCCTTCCGCCATTTCGGAAACCGCTTCTTGAGCGCCGCGACACTCTTCTCTCGCCGGAAATTCTGATCCAACTCAACCGCGTCAGGCAAGCGGACGGAAAAGGTCGAGGATTCAATGTTCAGGAGGATGGGAACCTCCAGTCCGGAATTCGGTCCAAACACTAGAATTTGTTTGTCGTCATAACTTGATGCGACCAGCATATAATATCTGCCTTATTGTTGCTCGTTCAGTATATGGCCGGAAAACCCCGGATATCAACAGCTTGTGGGTTAACTCGGGCGGCAATGGGGCAATCTTGTACCAGAGATAACCAACCAACCCGTTAAGCATCGACTCTCCCACCAAACATTTGATTTTATTTCCCGAATCCTCCACCAGAATATTTACCAACCGTGATGAAAACCGGTCTGCCGGTTGTCGGGTTGACCGCCCGCAGAACCGGGGCGCCCCGTCACGACCACGGACAACCGGACCAGGCCCAATCAAACGCAACCAAGGCGGCCTCACGCGTCCCGCTAGGCACCGTGACACGAAACAAGCCGTGCCGCTTTAATCATCAACCACCCAGCGCAGCAGAGATGGGGGCGATCGTCACGCCTTCGGCCCGGCTGCCCAGCATCCATTCGCCAATTGCCGATAGCGTCGCCGCACCAGTTGTGCCGACAAGGATCACCGCTTCGTCCTGACGCGCACGGAAGGCCGCACGATCTAGGGTTCTGATGATCTCCTCGGCAGTCTCACCCTCGCCGTCGAGATTGCGGAAGATCAGCCCCGTTGGCACCCCGGCGCGCTGCGCCTCCTGGTGCGCCGTGTTCAGGCCGCGCGGGAAGGTGATCAGACCGTGCCCGGAACTTGCAGCGACCGCGACCACCTGGGCCACCGCCTCGCGATCCGACTGGAAACTCGAACCCGACACATCCATCACGGCCACCGCCTCGGGCACGCGCTCGAAATTCACCGCAAGCGCCTGCTCGATATCCTGAGGCGCGGCACCCGCCGGCAGTGACGGGATCATGACCACCTCTCGCCCCGCCTCCCGATAGGCACGCGCGTACTCGGTGGCGGAGGGATCCGAAGCATCGACAGCGAACGCCACATATGGCGGCAGGGCGCCAAGAACGTCGGGCGAAAGGGCGTCACCGCCCTGTTGCACAAGTACGATCGACAACAGCGGCATATCACCGGACGCCTCGAACGCGCTGGCAAATGCGGTCAGTGCCGGACCTTCAGGTTCGGCCGCAGCCGCCGCGTCGTCGCTATCCGCACCCGCGTCGGCCTCCACGACCTCCGCCTCCTGCGGCACCGCGTCGTCGCTGTCGCCCAGCCGCCGCACGACCGGCAATTCCGAGCCGCTTCCCGCCTGGGGCAAACGGTCGGTCACGACATCGCCGCTGTCGTCCAGGGTTTCGACCGGCTGGAAAAAGCTCTCGCCCTCGTTCAGAGCGTTTGCGGCATCCGCCTCCGGCTCGCCGGTTCCGGGCGCATCCGGCGCCTCCATCGCCTCCGCAACGGCCTCGTCCACCGCCTCATCGACCGTCGCTTCGACCGCAGGCGCCTCAGGTGCCGTTCCGCCCACCGCCGGCAGCGATGGCTCCGACGAAAATTCCGGCGCACGCGGCGCGACCGGAGGCTGGTCGATACGGGATTGTTCCTGCCGTTGGAGCCAATCCTGCCAGGACCCCTCTTCGACCGTGGGAGCTTCAAGGCTGTCAGGGGCCTCGACCTGGCCCTGAACCTGCGGAGCGCCCGTGGCTTCCGGTGCCGCCGGCTCGTCGACGTTATCCGCAAGGGCGGCAAACTCGGTCTCACCGCCGTCAACAGCGGCATCCTCCGTTGCAGCAACCTCGGGCGCGGTATCGGCATCAGCCTCGACCTCGGGAGCCTCGGGCTCGGCGAGCTGCGTCTCAGGCGCCTGCGCAGGCACCTCGGGAGCCGCCAGTTCGCCAGCCGCGTTGTTGGTAACGGCCGCATCCTCGGCCGCGGGCCGCTCGGGCGCCGCGGCACTCTCCACCGGCGCCGCCCCGAGTGTGTCGGGCGCATCCTGCGTCGTGGCCGGGACTGGCACTTCAAGCGCCGAGTTGTCCAGTACCGGAGGCGCGTCGGCCGCATCCTCGGGGACCTCGACACCGGCCACGCTCTCGGCAGCGGGCCGCTCATCGACCCCGGGCAGCACCGGCTCGCTCTCGGGCCGTGCCTGGTCGAACTCCGAACCGCCAGGCACCTCTACCGCGCTGGCTTGTGGTTTGGGGAAACTCAGCGATTGCCGTTCGAGCGCCTGGCTCGACACGAACAACACGGCCACCGCCACGATACCGCCCCAGAAAATTCCTGAAAGAAAGCCGCGTCCCACCGGTCTCTGCTCCGCTCTGCTCAATTGCCTGCTCCGGGCGCCTTGACCTTGGCTGGCGCCTCTCGCACAAGTATATCCGCGCTTGTCCGAACTGGACACCCACAATCTGCCCAAGGATGGACACCAGACGCAAGATGCTGCTTCTGATCGACAACTACGACAGTTTCACCTTCAACCTTGTCCACTATATCGGCGAGCTTGGAACGGAATGCGTCGTGCGCCGCAACGACGCGCTCGACGTGCAACAGGCGATGGCGATGAACCCCGCCGGCATCCTGCTCTCGCCCGGCCCCTGCGACCCCGACCGCGCCGGCATCTGCCTCGCACTGACCGAAGCCGCCGCCGAGACGAACACGCCCCTCTTCGGCGTCTGCCTCGGCCACCAGACCATCGGCCAGGTCTTCGGCGGCAAGGTCGTCCGCGCGGGCGAAATCGTGCACGGCAAACTCGGCACCATCCACCACGAGGAGAAAGGCGTCTTCAAGGGCCTGCCCTCGCCGCTCCACGGCACCCGCTACCATTCGCTCATCGTCGAGCGCGAGACACTGCCCGACTGCCTCGAGGTCACCGCCTGGCTCGAAGACGGCACCATCATGGGCCTGCGCCACAAGGAAAAACCGATAGAAGGCGTCCAGTTCCACCCCGAATCGATCCGCTCCGAACACGGACACGCCATGCTGAAAAACTTTCTCGATCAACTCCCGGTGCCCGCATGAGCGATGCGATGAAACCCCTCATCTATTCCGCCTCCGAGGGCCCGCTCTCGCGCTCCCAGGCGGAAGCCGCGTTCGAGCTCCTTTTCACCGGAGATGCGACACCCGCCCAGATCGGCGGCTTCCTGATGGCCATGCGCGCCCGCGGCGAAGCGGTCTCGGAATACACCGCCGCCGCAAAGGTCATGCGCGACAAATGCCTCGCCGTGAAAGCGCCGGAAGGTGCGATGGACATCGTCGGCACCGGCGGCGACGGCATGGGCACACTCAACATCTCGACCGCCACCGCCTTCGTCGTCGCGGGCGCGGGCGTGCCCGTCGCCAAGCACGGCAACCGCAACCTGTCGTCCAAATCCGGCGCCGCCGACGTGCAGGGGGCGATGGGCATCGACGTCATGGTTGGCCCGGAAGTTGTTGAAAAGGCTCTCGAAGAGGTCGGCATCGGCTTCATGATGGCGCCCATGCACCACCCGGCGATGAAGCACGTCATGCCGGCCAGGATGGAGCTCGGCTCGAAGACCATCTTCAACATTCTCGGTCCGCTCACGAACCCCGCCGGCGTCAAGCGCCAGCTCACCGGCGCTTTCGCCATCGACCTGATTTTCCCGATGGCCGAAACGCTCAAGGAGTTGGGCACCGAAGCCGCCTGGCTCGTCCACGGCGCCGATGGAACCGACGAGATCTCGATCTCCGGACCGACCTCGGTTGCCGCGCTCTCGGGCGGCATGATCGTCTCGCGCGAGGTGCACCCCGAGGACGCCGGGCTCCCCGTCCACCCTTTCCGCGACATCCTCGGCGGCACGCCCGAGGAAAACGCGCGCGACTTCAAGGCCCTGCTCGACGGCGCACCCGGCGCCTACCGTGACGCGGTTCTGCTGAACGCCGCCGCCGCGCTCATCATCGCGGGCAAGTGCGAAACCCTGAAAGCGGGCGCCGAGATCGCCGCCGAGAGCATCGACAGCGGCAAGGCGCGCGAAAAGGTCGAAGGCCTCGCCCGGATCACCTCCGCGAAATGAAACCTCTCATTATCGGCCCGGCAAATATCCTCGGGGGGCCGCCGCAGGCGGCGGGGGCAGACAGCCCCCTCGGCACTCACAGCCTCAGATCCCCTTCTCGATCCGCGCCTTTCTCCGTGCCGAGAACTTCATTCCAGGCGAAGACAGCCGCTCCGGAAATCCGGTCCAGGCATAGGCCAGCAAACACGGCTCCTCCGCGCCCGTGGTGATCCGGTGCTCATGCGCCGCCCGATTCAGGATCAGCGAGCCCGGCGCATAGACCGCAAGATCGTTCTCCGACCACGCCCCCGAAATCGAGATATAGCTCTCCTCGATATCCGCGTGACTATGCTGCGGATAGGTCGTCTTCGGCGCGAAAAGCACCAGCCCGAGAATGATCCGCTCGGCCGGTACCGGCCCCTGCGGCCCCATCAACTCGCAATAGGCGTATTTCTCCGCCAGCGCCTTCGGAACCTTTGCGTAGCCGTATTCCCAGGTCAGTTGACTTGCAACCCGCGCCAAAGCCCGCGCCATCGCCGCCATCGCCCCACCCTGCCCGTTGTCCAGTGCGCGCCCGAGATAAGAGCAAACCGGTTTCTCCTCCGGCACCCTGGTGATCATCTCGGAATTTGCCTCGACCACCGCCGACAGCCGCTCACGTACATGCCGCCGGTGCCGCCGGATCGCGGCACTTCCGCCATCCGAGCCGCGCCGATACATGGCATCGACCTCGCGCAGAAGATACCGCCAGTCCGGGCTCTCGCTCAGCCGCACGGGTTTGTCCCTTGTCGCCTCGTTCATTCGCGCCTCCGTCACACGCGCATCTATGCACGCTTTGCCGCGCCGAGAAACCCGCCATTGCGCCGCGTGCGGCACCGGACTACGCAACTCGGATGTCAGATGTTCCTTCCCGTCTCGGCGCCTGGGCCGACCTGCCGTTCTTCACCGCCGATTGGCCTGGAATTGAGACGTCGCTCGCCGCCGAAACCCGCACCATCCTGCCACCCGAAGCCAGCCGTTTCGCCGCGCTGGAACACACCCAGCCGCAGGCCACCCGCGTCGTGATCCTCGGCCAGGACCCCTACCCGACCCCCGGCCACGCCAACGGCCTCGCCTTCTCGGTCACACCCGAAACACCGCTTCCCCGCTCGCTGAGAAACATCTTCCGCGAGCTGCAGGACGACCTCGGGGCCGCCCCCGCCACCGGCGACCTCACGCCCTGGGCCGACCAGGGCGTTCTGCTGCTCAACACCGCGCTCACGGTACCCTCGGGCGAAGCAGGCGGACACGCCAATCTCGGATGGTCGCGCCTTGCCGAACAGGTCCTCGCCCGTCTCGACGACTGCCCCCGCGCGTTCCTGCTCTGGGGCAACCACGCGCGCAAGCTCGGGCAAACTCTCTCCGACCATCACCTCAGGGTCGAAACCGCCCACCCCTCGCCGCTCTCCGCCTCGCGCGGGTTCTTCGGCTCCCGCCCCTTCAGCCGCGTCAACGCCTGGCTCGCGGCACGCGGAGACAGTCCCATCAGCTGGGCCTGACCTCGCCCCTTCATCGGTCCAAAAATATCCCGGGCGAGCGCGAGGGGGTGAAACCCCCTCGCCCGGCGCGGCGCCGATCAGGCGGCGCAACCACCGCGCGCCCGGTTAACCCCGCCAATTCCACCGATGCTGCACCGACGGAATACCGACGTGATACCGACGTGATACCGACGTGCCGTTTCACCCGTTTTTCCCTGTATTAACGACTGATTCGCACCGATTGGCCGCGCTTCACCGAACGCACGCTTTTCAAACCCCCGCACACGCGTTAATCCCAAGCCATGACCAACGTCCTCGACCGCATCAAGGCCTACAAGCTTGACGAGATCGCCGCCGCCAAGGCCGCGACACCGCTTGCCGATCTCGAAGCCTTGGCCCGCGCCCAATCCGCGCCCCGCGGGTTTGCCGAGGCCCTCGCTTCGGCCTCTCGCACCGGCTACGGCCTCATCGCCGAGATCAAGAAGGCCAGCCCCTCCAAGGGGTTGATCCGCGCCGACTTCGCCCCCCCGATACTCGCGCGGGCCTACGCCGCCGGCGGTGCCACCTGCCTTTCTGTCCTTACCGACACGCCCTCCTTCCAGGGCGCGCCCGAATACCTCGTCCAGGCCCGCGAGGCGACGAATTTACCCTGCCTTCGCAAGGACTTCCTCTACGACACCTACCAGGTGGCCGAGGCGCGCGCCTGGGGCGCCGACTGCATCCTCATCATCATGGCCAGCGTCTCGGATGCCCAGGCCGCCGAACTGGAGGACGCCGCCACCGGCTGGGGCATGGATGTCCTGGTCGAGGTCCATGACGAGGACGAACTTGACCGCGCGCTGGCCCTCAAGTCGCCGCTCCTCGGCGTCAACAACCGCAACCTGAAGACCTTCGAGACCGATCTCGCCACGACCGAGCGCCTCGCCACCCGCCTGCCCCCCGGCAAGCGCCTCGTGGCTGAAAGCGGCCTCTTCACTCCCGCCGACCTGTCGCGTCTCGCGGCATGCGGCGCACGGTGCTTTCTCATTGGCGAAAGCCTTATGCGGCAGGATGACGTCACCGCCGCAACCCGCGCGATCCTCGCCGACCCGGTCCCGGCATGAGCGGGCTGACGCATTTCGACAACGAGGGCAAAGCCCACATGGTCGACGTGTCGGAAAAGGCCGTGACATCCCGCGTCGCCGTCGCGGAAGGTTACATAAGGATGTCAGCGAAAACACTTGATATTATTACAAAAGGCACCGCCAAAAAGGGTGACGTCCTCGGCGTCGCGCAGCTTGCCGGCATCATGGGCGCCAAGAAGACCGCAGACCTGATCCCGCTCTGCCATCCGCTCCCGATCACCAAGGTCGCACTCACCCTTGCCCCCGACGCCGCACGCCCCGGCATCCGCGTCGAAGCCACCGTCAAGACCACCGGCCAGACCGGCGTCGAAATGGAGGCGCTGACCGCCGTCACCACCGCCTGCCTCACCGTCTACGACATGGTAAAAGCGGTCGAGAAGGGCATGGTCATCGAAGATATCCGCCTTGTCCTGAAAGACGGCGGCAAGTCCGGGCGTTACGAGGCGGAAAAGTGATCTCCGTCGATCAGGCGCTGGCCCATGTCTTCACGCTTGCCGATCCCATGCCACACGAGACGGTGCCGCTGCGCCATGCCGCGGGCCGCGTCCTCGCCGAACCCGTCATCGCCCGCCGCGACCAACCGCCCTTCCGCGCCTCGATCATGGATGGTTATGCGGTCGCGGGGGATCACGCCAGCTACCACGTCGTCGGAGAAACCCCCGCCGGTTCTCCCTCCCCGGCGTCGATCTCGGACGGCGAGGCAGTCCGCGTCTTCACCGGAGCGCCGGTGCCTGAAGGCGCCACACGCGTCATCATCCAGGAAGACGTGACGCGCGATCGCGATCGCATCACGCTCATGAAGGACGCCGATTTCCAAATCTATATCAGAGAGATAGGCCGCGACTTCAAAGTTGGTAACAGCATCCCGGCGCGACGTCGAATGACCCCGGCACTGGTGGCCCTTGCCGCCTCGATGAATTCACCCGAGGTGACCGTCGCCCGCCGGCCCGTCGTCGCCTTCATCGCCACCGGCAGCGAGCTTGTTATGCCGGGCGAGACGCCCCAGCCCTCGCAGATCATCGCCTCGAACGGCTTCGCGCTCGCCGCCATCGCCGAGGCCGACGGCGCCGAAGCCCGCCTCCTTCCGATCGCCCATGACACGCGCCCCAAGCTCGAAGCCGCCCTGGACCTGGCGCGGGGCGCCGACCTGATCGTGACCATCGGCGGCGCCTCCGTCGGCGACTACGACCTGGTCGGAGAGGTCGCGGGCGACATGGGGCTCGAGCGCGCCTTCTACAAGATCGCCATGCGCCCCGGCAAACCACTGATGGCCGGACGCCTGAACGGCACGCCGATGCTGGGTCTGCCGGGAAATCCCGTCTCTTCAATTGTCTGCGGCCATATCTTCATGCGACCCCTGTTGCGCGCGATGCAGGGTCTGCCGCAAGCGCCCCTGGCCGAACGCAAAGGCACGCTCGCCGCCCCCGTCGGCCCGAACGGCCCGCGCCAGCACTACATGCGCGCAATGCTCGAACGCAACGCCCTCACCATCGCCGAACACCAGGACAGCGCGCTTCTCACCGTTCTGGCCGACGCCAATGCCCTGGTCGTGCGCCCGCCCAATGATCCGGCAAAAGACGCCGGCGACACTGTGACGTTCATTGAATTTTGACGAAGATTGACACAAAACAGGAACGCGCATAGAACATACCTCGAACGCGGGGAAATCCGCGATGGCTAGAGCAGAGGAGATTGGCATCAATGCTGACCCGTAAGCAACTGGATTTGCTTGACTTTATCAACAAGCGACTGCAACGCGACGGTGTTCCCCCATCGTTCGATGAAATGAAGGAAGCGCTCGATCTGCGGTCCAAGTCCGGCATTCACCGTCTGATCACGGCACTCGAGGAGCGTGGCTTCATCCGACGCCTCGCCCACCGCGCCCGCGCGATCGAGATCGTCAAGCTGCCCGAGGCGCTGGAGCGGGGCGGCTTCACCCCCCGCGTGATCGAGGGCGACAAGACCGACCACCCAGACCCGCGGGGCGCGATGCCGGTCGAGGCCAGCGCTCTCGAGTTGCCCGTCATGGGCAAGATCGCCGCCGGTGTGCCCATCGAGGCGATCAGCCACGAACATCACAGGGTCGCCGTGCCGGGCCAAATGGTCGGCAAGGGCCACCACTATGCGCTTGAAGTCAAAGGCGATTCCATGATCGACGCCGGCATAAACAACGGTGATATCGTGGTTATCCGCGAAACCACGACCGCCGACAACGGCGATATCGTCGTGGCACTGGTCGAGGATCAGGAGGCCACGCTGAAACGCTTCCGCCAGCAGGGCAACACCATCGCGCTCGAGGCGGCGAACCCGGCCTACGAGACACGGCTTTATCGAGATGACCAGGTCAAGGTTCAGGGCCGTCTGGTCGGCCTGATCCGCAGCTATTGATCCCACCTCAGGGCGACCACAAGCGTCGCCCGCTCTTTTCCCGTGCCGAGACTACACGCAGTCCATCCGGGCCGGGATAGACGGCAAGCGCGCCAGTGTCGCGTAACCGTCTGATATCATAGAGCCTACACCCCTCCGGCGGATCAGCCGCGACGTTCACGATCACCATCGCCACGGTGCCGCAGGCCGCAAGGGCCTTTGCCGAAGCGGCTTTACCGGTGGCGTGAAGGATCACCGCGCCGTCCAGCGTCGCCATTCGCTGCCGTCCGAGGACCTCGAAGGCTTTTCGCGTATGCGCGACCTCCTGCGCCATCGCGTCGCCATCGTTCTCAAGCCAGCTTTGCGCCGCGAATCCGTCGCCCTTCGGCTTGGAAAGCGCGCGCCCCTCCGGCGTCATCACACCGATCAGCCCGCCGCTTTCGGCGACCAGTACCGGCGGACGTTCCGCCCCCGCCCAGAGCAGCAGCGCCAGCGCCGCCAGTGGCACCCCGGCCCAGCGGCCATGCCCCTGCCAAAGCACCAGCCAGAGCATCGCCCCGGCCAGAAGCGGCAGCACGAACGGCCCGGGCGCAATCACCTGGCTCACCGCGCCGTCCCAGCCTGACACGGTTTCTGCTACCGCAAGGATCCACCTGATCGCCGGAGCCATGAGGCCCAGGCCGATCCAGCTCAGACCAAAGGGGACCAGCAGCGCCGCAAGCACCGCGCCCGGAATGATCACCAGCCCCATCAGCGGCACCGTCGCCACGTTTGCCACGATCCCGTAATGCGGCACCTGGTTGAAATGCGCCGCCCCTACGGGTGCGGTCGCCAGCCCCGCAATCAGCGAGGATACCGCGACACCGCCTGCCAGCCGTGTCCAGCGCGGCCAGCGCGCGGGCGACATCCCCCGCGCCCGGAACGCGCCGTAG
>JAJDOD010000160.1 GCA_022340315.1 Silicimonas sp.
CGGCCTTGGTCAGGGCCGCGCGGCGCTGGTCGATATCGGTTACTCGGGGCAGGTGCAGGCGTCGTATTCGCGACTGCTGGGGCGCGAATTGCCGGGCTTCTACCTTGCCACATTCAGCAAGTCGCGGGAGGTGCTTGGAGCACTTCCGGCGCGGGGCTTCCTTGCCGAGCGGGTTGCCGCGAATGACCGTCGGCACGGGATTTGCAGGCATCGGCATGTCTACGAGACACTGCTCTGCGCACCGGGACCGGGCTTTATCGGGCTGGAACACGGTCCGGCGGGCTGGCAGGGGGTCGCTGCAGGGGCGGCGCAGACACCCATGCGGGATAGCTTTGTCGCGCAGGCCCATAAGGGTGCGCTGGAGTTTGTCGCCGAGTTCGCCGCGAACCGGGTAACGTCCGAGCCTCTGTCCCCGATGGCCGCGTCGGCGCTGCTCGACGCGCTTCTGGACAACCCGTCGCCGGAGCTGGCGGATTGGCTGGGCGGGCTGGAGTTCGACGACAGCTTCGCGCCGGACGCGATCACCACGCTCATCGTGCCGGGGCGACCGTCGCGGTCGGTCTGGCCCGAGGGGGCGCGCGCGCTGGGCGCGAAACCGGCGAGGAGAAGGCCTCGCAGGAGGCAGAGGGCGTGGCGGGCGTTTGGTCCCTACGGCGTCCTCGGCTGGCGGCACGCGCTGTCGCCCATCGTGGCGCCGATCATCGCGCGTATCGGTGATGCGAAGGACGCCGATCATTTCCGGGACGATCCTATCGGCTTCTTCCGGCGTCTTTCGGATCCGCGCTACCGGCGGATCGGACGCATTCTCTATCCCTGGGACTGACCGTCGGCCTCGTCGCCGTCCGGCACAATCTCGGCGCGATAGTTGCGGTCGATGCGGTCCGCGATGGCCACGGGCAGCAGGTTTTGCAGGCGCACAAGCAGAACCAGCAGCCGGGGGAAGGTTATGTAGGCCTGGCCGCGCGAAAGCCCCCGGCGGATCAGGACCGCGGCGCGCTCGGCCGAGATTTTCAGCGGTGTGTGGCCAAGGTGACGGTCCGTCATCGGGGTATCGACGAAGCCCGGTGTGATGACATGAACCGAGACGCCGGTGCCGATAAGATCGCGGCGGAGCCCGGCGGCATAGGCACGCAGCCCCGATTTCGAGGCGGAATAGCTGAGGATGTCGGCCTGCGGCGCGAGGGCGGCGAGTGAGCTGAAGAACGCGATCTGGCCCCGGTCCCGTTCGCGGAGGCGGGGCAGGATCGCCTGGGCGTGCCGGATGGGCGCGGTCAGGTTCACGGCGAGGACGCGGTCGAGGTGCTCTGGCGGTTCCACGCCGCCCCTGTTGCCTGTCTTGACGCCGGCACAGAGCAGCACGAGGTCCACCGGGTCGGACGCGTCGAAGGCCAGCATGGCGTTCGCCATATCGTCGTAGTCGGTGGCGGGTATCGCGCAGGTCTCCGCGATGGCTCCCGCCTGTTCGGCGTCGTGCTGCGCGGCGGCAAGGTTTTCCCCGTTGCGGCCAAACAGAAGGAAGCTCGTGCCGGGGCGGGCGTATTCACGCACAAGCGCGCGGCCGATCCCGCCGGTGGCGCCGGTGATGATGATGCGCGTGGCCGTCATGCGGCGTCCGATCTGAGAACTTCCGGGGGATTGCCGAGCCAGTCGGCCAGGTTCGCCGCCCCGATCGGCGCGCCGGGGCCGTCAAAAGCGCCGGGGACGTGGAAATTCTCGCGGATATAGCTGCAAAAGGCCGCGACCCGCTCCTGCGGCGGGCGTTGAGGACCTTGCCAGAAGCTGTCCAACGGTCCCGTGTCGGTCAGTCCCGCCGCCTTGTAGATGGCGTCTCCAAGGGCCAGCGTGGGGACACCGGCCTGCAGCGCCGTGAGGCCGACGGTCGAGTTGATCGTCACGACGCCCGAGGTGCGGGCGAGCAGGGCGTCAAGGTCGCCGCCGTCGAGATAGAGCACGCGCGGCGCATGTTCCGCGATCCGGCCCTGCCAGTCGGTCCGCGCGTTGTCGAGCGGGTGAACCTTGACGACGAGCCGGGCGCCGCCGGGCGCATGGGCAAGGAACGAGGTCACCACGCGGGACAGGGTCCGGTCCTGGGTTTCGCCGGTGCCGTACCTGGAAAGCTGGAAGTCCTGCGACAGTTGCAGGGGAAAGAGGAAAAGCGGCCCGTGATGCTGCGCAATGGCGGCGAGCGCCCGCTCGCGTTCACGGCTGCGTTGGCGCGAACGGGCGATCTTGCCGATCCAGCCGCTGTATTCATGGATCGGGTGGATGCCGGAATGGGGCCGATAATGCGGGTAGGTGATCCGTGACAGCAGCACATTGCTTGCGTGGTACGCGATGTCCATAGCCGCATAGGCGGCGAAGGACGATGTCCAGCGGGGCGCCGCCTCGGGCGTGGCGTTGTTCTCGGGGAGGGGCCGCAGCGGAATGGTGGAGCCGCCGCCCATGCCGTCGGGTTCGATCAGGATGAGATTTGGCCGGAGGTAGCCATGCTCGACGATCCAGGTGCGGATCGGCATGTTCCAGCCGGCAACCGCTTCCAGCGCCGCCCTGTGAAAGGCTCGTCCGTCTCCGAGCATCACCATGTCGGTCGTGGCGCGTCCTGCGGCGAATGTGTGGAGCCACCCCGGGAAATCCTCGTCCGTCCCGCGATAGGGCAGGTAGTCTCCCGCCGCCGCGTTCCAGAACAGGCGATCGCCCGGACAGAAGCCGATCCGCGCAACCTCGGCGCCACGCTCTTTCAACGCGCGGCCGAGATGCGCGAAGAACCGCGAGGACGGTCCCTGAAGCAGGGCAAATCGCCTGCCCTCGAGATTACGTGTTGTCACGTCCAGCTCTCCGCCTGTCGCGCCAGCGTACCGATCCACATCTTACAAGTTGTTTTAGTGAATTGTGGTCGCGCCCGCCATCCATCATAAGGGTCTTCAATCCGGAATAGGAACCATCGGGCGGGGCGTGGCGGAATTGCCGAGCGAGCGAGAAAGAAACGGTCGTTGCATCCTGATGCTGCAAGGGCACCCTTCGCGCTTCTGGGCAGAACTCTATGATGGCCTGACCGCAGACGGGCATCGCGTGCTGAAGGTGCATTTCTGCCTGTCTGACCTGCTGTTCTGGCTGGGCCGGCCGGCGGTGTCTTATCGGGGCCGTTACACGCGCTGGCGCGACTGGATCGGGCGTTATCTCGAGCGTGAACAGGTAACGGACGTGCTCTATTACGCCGATCGCCTGCCGTACCATGCCGACACGCTCGATGCCGCGCGCGCGCTGGGGGTACGCTGCTGGGCGATCGAGTTCGGGTATCTGCGACCGGACTGGATCACGATGGAACCCGAGGCGATGGGCGCCTATTCGACCTTTCCGAAATCACCGAAGGACATCGAAGCGCTGGCGCAAGACATGCCGTCGCCGGACATGACCGTGCTTTATCCGTATGACTTCTTCACGGAAGCGGTTAACGAGGTCTCGTTTCATCTTCTGCAGGCCTTCGGGCGCCCATTTTATCCGTTGTACAACTCGGACAAGCCGTACTGGCCGCTTGTCGATTATGGAAGCTGGATCGGGGAGTTGGCTTTCGAGCGCCGACGCAAGCGTGAGGCAGCCGATCTCGAGGCCGCGATTTCCGCAGGGGAATTCGACTACAATCTCGTCGCGATGCAGATACAGGCGGACTATCAGATCCGTGCCTCGTCGCCTTACGATCATATCTCGGATTTCCTGGCCGAGGTCTTCGCTTCGTTCAAGCGAGGCGCGCCGGCCTCGCGGGAACTGGTGGTGAAGCTGCATCCCCTGGACAATGGCCTGGAGCGCTGGTTCGCCCGCGTGCCGAAACTGGCACGCGAGGCCGGGCTCGAAGGGCGCGTGCACATCGTCAAAGGGGGTGATCTGGTACATTTCCTGAAGGCATCGAAGGGCGTTGCCCTCATCAACTCGACCGTCGGGATTCACGCGCTGAGAATGGCGGTTCCCACATTCGCGGCCGGCGAGGCGGTCTTCGACGTTCCCGGCCTGACCCATCAGGGCGATCTCGACACGTTCTGGACGAAACCGGACCCGGTGGATCAGACGTTCTTCAAGGTGTTCATTCGCGCCCTCTCGACCATCCAGATCAAGGGATCGTTCTACAATCGGGATGGCCGGAAGGCGGCGATTGCAGAGATCGGACGGCGCCTGGGCCGGCCGGCCGCGTCAGGAATTCTCGATGATGAAGCTGCGGTGACGTAGCATCAGAGTGCCGCCGAGGAGAAAGAAGAAGATGCCTAGGCTGAAGGGATAGGCCAAAGTCACGAAATCGCCGTCGTATATCGGGTAGAACGCCTTGTGCGATTCCGCGGTCACATGAACCAAAGGGTTCAGGACCAGGATGTTCTGAACCGTCGTCGGCATGGATTCGACGGTGTAGAAAATGCCCGAAACGATGAAGAGCGGTCGGCTCACGATCGCCCAGACATGTCTGTAGATCGGAAAGAATGCGAAAAGCACGACATTCAGCGTTCCGCCGCCCAATCCGAGAACGACGGCCGCGAGAATTGCGAGAATGAAGTTCCAGATCGAAAGCGTGATCGGTTCGTCCACAAGGTAGCTGAGGCCCAGGATGATCAGGAAGGTGACGACGATCAGGGTCAGGGTCTGAAGTATTGCACGCGCCAGGACGGTGTCCATCGGTGAAACCATCGGATATTTCATCAGGGATCGGTTGGCCCCAACGGCTGCCGACGTCATCGTGTTTATCGACATGTAGAAGGTAAAGGGTATGTATCCTGCCGAGTAGAACAGAATGAAACTGTTTCCCAGGGGCGGAGTCCGCAGAAACTCCGAAAATGCCACGGACAAAACGGCGATCATTCCGACGGGTTCAATGATCGCCCAGAAATACCCTCCCCAGGAACGGCCATATCGTGTCGTCATCTCACGAACCATAAGAGCAAAGATGACTCGCAGGGTCTGGAAACGAGGTATCTGATGCAACGTGTCGGACAATCGTGTCTTCCTGAGAAGTCTTGCGGAGCATCTCGGTAACGCACCGCGACCTTGCACTGAGTGGTCGCCTATGGGATTACAACTAGCACTACTTGTTAGGCAAGGCTCATGTCAGAAGCAAAAGCCGTAAGATTCACACCTACTGCCTCGTCCGTCGAAGTCGTTCAGAGCAAGGCGGCTCGGAAGGGGCGCAGGAAGCGTCGGCATCTTGCGATATCATTGTCTTTCGTGCTGATCGTCATCGTTCCGTTCGTCGTGGGTGCGGTATATCTGTTTACCGTTGCGGCCGATCAGTACCATTCCGACTCGGCCTTTGCTGTCCGATCGGAAGAAGCGCCGAACCCGCTCGACGTCATAGGAGCGTTCACGCAAACCGGGACGAGTTCGGCGCCGGATGCGGAAATTCTCTATGATTACATACAGTCGCAAGCTCTTGTTAATGAAATTGATGCCGAGCTCGACTTGCGTTCCATCTTCAATATTCCGGATGGCGACCCGTACTTCGTGTTGGGCGAGAACAAGAGTGTCGAGGCCTTTCTGGACTACTGGAGAAGCATGGTGTCGGTCGCAATCGACTCCAATTCCGGCGTGATTGAATTCCAGGTCCGCGCGTTTCGGCCGGAAGACGCGCAGAGGATAGCGATTTCGATCATCGACAAATCGGCCGAGCTTATCGAGGACCTGAGCCGGGTCGCGCGTGAAGATGCCATGCGGTTCACGATTCAGGACGTCGTCAAGGCCGAAGAGCGTCTCAAGGATATGCGCCGCCGCATCCGCGAATTCAGGACCCAGTACCGCATCATCGACCCCGAGGCCGACGTTGAAAGCCAGGTCGGCATCATCTCCGCGCTGCAGGCGAACCTTGCCGAGGCGCTGATCGAGATCGAGACGATCCGCAGCTATTCGGGCGCCGAGGATTCCAGGATACCCAGCATCCAAAGACGGATCGACGCCATCCGGAAGCAGATTTCAATCGAGCGGGACGCGGTGAGCAACCAGTCTGCCGACGGCAAGTCGCTGTCCACCATTCTCGGTGAGTACGAAGAGTTGCTGGTCGATCTGGAGTTTTCCCAGAACGCCTATACCGCTGCGCTCGCTGCCGAGGAAACGGCCCGGATCGAAGCCAATAGGCGAAGTCGCTACCTGGCCGTACACATCCGGCCGACGCTGGCCGAAGAGAGTCTCTACCCGCAACGAAACCTGCTGCTGCTGGTGCTTCTGGCTTGCTGCTTCGCGACCTGGGGCGTGTTGGTTATGGTCTACTACAATGTTCGCGACCGCCGATGATCGAGTTCCACGACGTCTGGAAGTCGTACACTCTGAAAGGGAGCAAGAAGGCCATAGTACGCGGCCTTACGATGAAGTTTCCGATGAACGGCAACGTTGCCATAATCGGGCGTAACGGCGCGGGAAAATCAACGCTTCTGAACATGATCGCGGGAACGCTCGAACCGGACTCGGGCGAGATTGTCAGATACGGCAGAACCAGTTGGCCAATGGGTTTTTCCGGCGGATTTCACAAGGAACTGACCGGTCGGCAGAACGCACGCTTTGTTGCAAGGATATACGGCGCGAGCACCGATGCGATCGAAGCGTATGTAGAGGATTTCGCCGAGCTTGGTCCGTTCCTGGATATGCCGGTCAGGACATACTCCTCTGGTATGAAGGCGCGCCTCGCTTTCGGTGTCAGCTTGGCGACGGAATTCGACCTGTATCTCGTCGATGAAATTACCGGTGTCGGGGATGCGCGCTTCAAGAGGAAGTGCCGTGCCGCGTTCGAGGTAAGGGCCGAAAACGCGCAGATCATCATGGTTTCGCACTCCGTTGGAACGCTCAGGACTTATTGCAACTCGGCGCTCCTGCTCGAGAAAGGAACTTGCACTTACTTCGACGACCTTGAAGAAGCCCTGGAACTCTACGAGACAATGATGGAAGACTAGGGCACGCGAGGCGCAGCGAGACGATGCGATTATCTCCCGAATGGCACGCGGGCATCGAAGCCGAGGAACGAAGCTTCGTTCCCCCGCGGGCACCGCTCAGGGCGTCCTCGGCGGGGCTTTGGGAGCTTGTTCAGATCTACCGCAAGAGCCTGATCTCGGTCTTCACGAAAGCGGATTACAAGCGAAAGATGACGTCAGTCAGGCTTGGTCTGCTCGACGTGCATACCGTCAACTCACCCGATCTCGTTCGCGAGGCGCTTCAGGTTCAGCACGAGGCGCTTCAGGCCAAGACGCCGCAGATGCGCCATGCGTTGAAACCGCTTCTGGGTGACGGGCTGTTTGTCTCGGACCGCAGCCTCTGGGCGGCGCGGCGCGCCGCCGTGGGGCCGATCATTCACACGCGCCGGGTGCGCGATTTCGCGCCGATCATGCTGGAAGTCGCCTCGGAATGGCGGGATGCGTGGGAGCGTCTGCCGGAAGGGGCCGAGGTGGACATGCTGGCGGAGATGGCCGAGCTTACCGCCGAAGTGATCTCGCGCACCGTGTTCGGCCGCAAGCTGGGCCGAGAGTTCACCGCCGAGGTGGTGCGCGGGTTCAGCGAGTACCAGGAGCATGTGGACCAACTCGACGCGCTGTCGCTGATCCGCGCGCCGGACTGGCTGCCAAGGTTCCAGAACAGCGCCGCGCGCCGTGCGCTGAAGCGGGTGCACCGGGTGATCGACGACGTGATCGACCAGATCGCCAGCGGCAAGGGCGACAGCGAGACCGTGATCGCGCATCTCTTCGATGTGAAGGACAAGGACGGCCGGGGATTGACGCGCGAGGCCATCCGCAACGAGGCTATCGTGATCTTCATGGCCGGGCACGAAACGACGGCCAACACGCTGGCCTGGGCCTGGTTCCTGGTCTCGAAGAGCAATCGCGTGCGCGCGAAGATGCAGGCCGAGATTGACGCGTTGGGCCATCCGCCGAAATTCGAGGACGTTCAGGGGCTGATCCACACCCGGTCAATCGTGGAAGAGACGCTTCGTCTCTATCCGCCGGTGCCCATTCTGGGGCGGCAGGCGCTTGAGGATACGAAAGTCGGCAAATGGGACATCCGCAAGGGCTCTATCGTCATGGTGTGCCCTTACATGCTGCACAGGAAAGGGTCGGTCTTTTCCAGGCCGAACAAGTTCATTCCCGAGCGGTTTGACGAGCGGATCGCAAGCCGGCCGGACAAGTATGCCTATATCCCCTTCGCCATCGGGCCCCGAACCTGTCCGGGGCTGGCGTTCGGGATGACCGAGTCCGTCATCGCGCTCGCCACGCTGGGCCGAGGTTTCGATCCGGTTCTGAAGAAAGGGCACGTCGTCGAGCCGCTCTGCCGGCTGACCCTTCGTCCGGGCGCCAATTTGCCGATGATCCTGAGGCGCCGGACGGCCGGCGACACCTCAGCGCCAGCGCCCCGCGAGGCGGCCGTCGAAGGCTAGACCGGTCCTATTTCCTGACGAGGCGGTTGTCTGCCAACCTGTTGTCCCGGTCATTGTCCCGGATGACCTCGGAAATCGGGCTGCCGATGAAGGTGTTGTTGGCAACCGTGTTCTTCCGCGCGAAATTGCGATCGTCCGCGCCGCTGCCGAACCTGATGCCACGGTCCTGGGGGCAGAGGACGACCGAGCGCAGGGTGCTGGAAAAGGACAACCAGATCGTCGGGCGCGCCTTCGATGAACCCGAATAGCGGAAGGTGTTGTCCGAGATACGGTTGAAACGGGGTTTCTGGTGTCGGGCCGCGCCGCCTTCGCCGCAATTCCGGTAAACGTAGACGCCACCCTGGTTCGAGTTGTTGAACATGTTGCGTGTCACGAGGTTCTTCGCCGAGCCGTCGATCGAAAGCAGCTCGCGCGGCGTTTTCACCGCAAAGACGTTTCCGCTGATCTCGTTCTCGGCGGATTCGGCATCCAGGTACACGCCCGAGCTGACCGACTGCCCGACGATCCGGCTGTCGAGCAGCTTGGAGTTCGTGACGCCGGGCGCGAAGTAGACCGGGATACGCCCGTCGCCGCGGACCACGAGATTGCGCAGCACGATGCCTCGGGGCGCCGCGGCCTGCGCGCGCTGTGTGTGGTCCTTCCTTCGGCTGGACGCCTTGACATTCTTTGCCTGCCCGTTGGGGCCGAGGCCCATGATGCGGATCGCGCCGTTCACCTCGCACCCCTCGATCAGCACGTTTTCCGGGCGGCTCCACCCCCCGCCGTCACTTCTGGCCGACCTGATCTCGATGATGTCCTTGCCGCGAAAGAGCGACTTGCGGGCGGGAAGCCCGACCGCGCCTCCCTGACAGACAAGGCGCACGCCGCTGGATTTCGCGCCGGTGATACGGACCATCTTCGAGATCACTTCGCCTTTCCGAAGGACCAGATCGCAGTCAAGATGGAAGGTGCTCCTGGATCGTGTCGCGGGTTCGAGCGCCCTGGCTTTCTTCTGAGCGCTGCACGCCTCTGCCGATGCCTCGCCCGGATGAAGCCAGCTTGCGAGTGCCAGCAGCAGAAGCAATGACCATTTCATCCGGCGTACTCCCATCGACTCGTTGCCGTCTCAGGTTCTTACGATTGCCCTGACTTGTCAGCCATTATTCAAGGCTCGACGGCCCCGGCGGCTGTCGTTCGCCGGTTGGCTTGCCTAGCGTGCGATCGCCGCGAGCCTGCGCAATATGCGCATCAGGCCCGGCTTCCGCTCGGCTTCGGCAAGGAGCCGTTTGGCGCGAGCATTGGAGGGGTCAAGCTCGGTTGCCTTTCGCGCATGAGCCCGCGCCTTCTCGATGTTGGTGCCGCCGGTTGCCGCGTTTTCGGCGTCGATGAATATCCGCGCCAGCAAGCAATGTGCCGCTACGGATTGACTGTCCAGGCGAAGCGCCTGTTCGGCGTAGAAGCGTGCGGTATGCGCCTCTCCCAGCCTGAGGAAGTTCTTTGCCAGCCGCACCCTCGATCTTGCGCGGGCTGCCTGCTGGCCGACCGGGTCGGTGAACCGGCCTGCCGCGACGGCGTCATTGCCGAGCAACTCGGCGATCAGCAGGGTCGGCACCAGCGCGTCCAGGTCGTCGGCGAGATGATAGAGCTGTTCTGCGGTCGTCCGGGTGTCGCCGCCACGAGGTCTGAGGACCATGCCCACGAGTTCCTGGCGCTCGGCCAACCCGAGGCCACCGGCCTGGATGACGCGCAGCAGGTGCAGTCTCAGAAGGTTCTGCGCCTCGGTGACTTCCGCGGTGTCGAACTCTTTCCATCCTGCCGTCACGCTGTCGGTGCTGTGCCGCTTGCGATAGACGACATCGGGCACCGACACGAAGTCACCTGCAAGGCTAAATGCCAGGGCAAAGGGAAGGTCGGCGACGAAGCCCTGCGCGCCGATCTCGGGAAGCCGCAATCCCTCGCGGACCGGGTCGGATCGCAAGAGGTTCTTCAACCCGTAGGCCGGAAAACAGCCGTCCAGACAGGCGCGCGCGCGCGATGCCGGCGCTCCGACGACGTTCTCCGGCTGCACCAGCCGTTCCACCGTTCCCCAGCGCTGCATGGCGCCGAACGCGGCGACGGCGTTGGGGGCAGCTTCAAGCGCGGGTTTCAGACGTTCAATGTAGATCGGTTCAAGTGCGTCATCGTGAAAGCAGATGGCGAAAAACGGCGTATCAACGCGGTCGAGACACGCGTTCACATTACCGACCCAGCCGAGCCGGGTCTGGTTCTCGACCACGGTTACCCTCGGATCGGAGGCATAACGGCGGCAGACCTCGGCGCTGCGGTCCCCGGACGGATCGACCGAAATGAACAGCTTGAAACGCTCGTAGGTTTGGGCGAGCACGCTTTCGATGGCGTTGCCGACAATGGCCTCGGATTTGTAGACGGGGATGCAGATCGTCACGTCCGGGGTCACTTCGAGCCAATCCTTTCAGCCAGTTCGGCGGCAAAAATGGGTGCCAGTGTCAGCTTGCCGGTGTCGATCGAGTAGTAGCCCGGCCGGTAGGCGTTGATGCCGACATCGTGGCGCTGGTGCAACTCGCTTTCAGTGTCGTCAATATCGCTGTCCCCCCAGGAAAAGATCACGCCGGGCACAGCTCGCGTCGAGCGCGCTCTCTTCCGGATGCCGTCAATCCCATTGATGCGGCGACCAAGTTCCGCGACACATGCTTCAACAACGTCGTCCTGCATTCCGTCGCCGGTATTTGCCCAATCCGGCGGAGGCGCAATATCCTGCGTGTGCCGCAAACAGGCCGACGGATACCAGCTGAGGTAGGTTTCGCCGCTCGGCAGCGAAACGAAGTCGCCAAAGGGGCCAATCACCATCGTGGCGGAGAGGTCGAACCCGGATGCCTCGGGCAACGCCATGCGAACCGCGACCTTCTGGCGAAACAGGAACGGTCTTCGCACATGAATTCCCATGCCGTGGTCGATGCGCAAGCGGTCGGACCAGAGAGCGTTCACGACGGCGTCGAAAGATCCCTCCGGCGCCTCGCCCTCCGTCCTGACCGAGAACGAGCCGGTGTCGCTTTCTGAAACCGCTTCGATTCTCGTGTTCCAGCGGCGTTCGATTCTCGGATGCACGGCAAGCGCCGACCTGAGAGCCGCCGCCATCCGGGTGAGGTCGATGGCGCGTTCCCCGGTGCGGAATGCCGCGGCGACGGTGTCGGTGTTGTAGCGGGTTTCAAATTCGCGTTGGTTTAGCCGCTCGACCGGCCGAATTGATCTTCTAGAAAGATAGCTGGCTCCCGAACTGGCGAGACAGGCGGAGATGCCAGTGTCCATCTGCCGGTATCGTGCGGACAGCCAGTCGGCGGTTTCCAGGCTTTCCGGCAGAACCAGGTAGTCGAAGGGTTCGGATGCGGTGGCCTCGATCTCGGGTTCCGGCCACCAGCGGTCGAGGAGGCGGCTGAATTGAGACGCGCCCCGCGCCATCAGCCGGCTTGTCCGGTCGGATGTGTCCTTTGCGTAGACGTAGCCGAGGTGAATCTTGCCCTCGTTGTGAAGGCTCGCCGCCATGATGGCGTCTTCGAGGGCGTCGCAGATGACGATATCGTGGCCGCGCTCGGCCAATTCCAGGGCGCAAAGGACACCCTGAATTCCGGCTCCCAAAACGCAAACCCGCACCACCCGACTCCAACCTGCTTTCGCCATGACCTGATGGGCGGATTCGCCGGGCTAGTAAATGCGCCGGCCCATTCCGCCGGCTTGGCTCTGTCCAAGGCATGGCCGCCTGTGCGACCACTTGGGCATGACGAGAATCAATTTTGAACAGCTCCGGACATTCCTGGCGGTCGTACGTCTCGGCGGCGTGAGAAAGGCGGCGGCGGGTCTGAACCTGACACAGCCGGCGGTTACGGCGCGGATCAAGAACCTGGAAGACACGCTGGCCTGCGAGTTGTTCGAGCGGCGCGCGGGGGGCATGCGGCTGACCAAGCGGGGCGAGCTTCTTCTGGCGCACGCCGAGAAGTTCGAGCATCTGGCCGATCTCGTCGAGAAGGACGTGGTCGATCCGGGCGGGATCGAGGGTCGGCTCAGGCTGGGTGTGTCGGAGACGATCGCGCAATGCTGGCTGCCGGACCTGGTCTCGCGCCTGCACGGCGCCTATCCGGGGCTGGAGATCGAGTTCAACGTGGATATCTCACTGACGCTGCGGGAAGGTATCCTGAACCGCGAGATCGACCTGGCGATCCTGCTGGGACCGGTGTCGGAATACTCGGTCAACAACATCGAGCTGCCGGGGTTCGACCTGGCGTGGTACGCGGCGGCAAGTGCGGAGCAGGAAACGTCCGTCGAGGACTATCTGCGTCGACCCGTGCTGACCTATGCGCGGAACACGCGGCCGTACCGTGAACTCAAGGAGATGATGTTCGAGCGGGTCGGGCCGGACGTCTCGCTCTTCCCCTCGTCGTCGCTTTCCGCCTGTTTCCGGCTGGTCGAAGCCGACCTTGGCGTTGCCGTGCTGCCCCGCGCTATCGGCCAGGAGTTCGTGCGCGCGGGGCGCATCCGCGAGTTCGATCCTGGCTGGGTTCCGTCGCCGTTGCGCTTCACCGCCTCGTACCTGGGCGAGCCGAAGAGCCACCTGATCGAAACGGCGGCGCGGCTGGCGCAGGAGGTGGCGGTCGCCTATCGGAACGATAAAAATATTTGATATCTTTCGAGAAATATATTCGATTTGATTTTATACTCAGGACCTGTGACCCTTGACTGTCAGTAGGGGGCACAGGTGACAGGTCTTTACGAGACTTTGAAGGCAAGCACGCTGGCCCAGCAACGGGCCGCGATCCGCTCGGGCGTGTACCGCTCGCACACGGCGGGACTTGGCAAGGGCTGTCTGCAGGCAAATCTCGCCATCATGCCCGAGGACTACGCGCTCGACTTCATGCGGTTCTGCCAGCGCAATCCGAAGCCTTGTCCTCTGACGGGCGTCTCGGACACCGGCAACCCGATGATGTTCACGATGGGGCGCGACATCGACATCCGCACCGATGTGCCTGCCTACAACATCTACCGCGACGGCAGGCTGGCGGCCTCGGTCAATGACATCACGAGCGTCTGGCGCGACGATCTGGTGGTCTTTGCACTCGGATGCTCGTTCACCTTCGAAGACGCGCTGATGCGGGCCGGAATACACGTCTGGCATATCGACAACGACAAGACGGTTCCGATGTTCCGCTCGAACATCGAGACGGTTCCGGCGGGCCCGTTCTCGGGCAAGATGGTCGTCTCGATGCGCGCGATTCCGGAAGCGCGGATCGCCGAGGCGGTCGAGATCTCGCGGCGCTTTCCACTGGCGCATGGCGCGCCGGTCTACTGGGGCGATCCGGCGGGTATCGGGATCGAGGACATCTCGCGGCCGGACTGGGGAGACCCGGCGCCGGTCGGAGCGGGCGAGGTCCCGGTTTTCTGGGCCTGCGGTGTCACGCCGCAAGTGGCCATCGAAGCGGCACGCCTGCCGCTCTGCATCACCCACAAGCCGGGGCACATGCTGATCACCGACGTGGCCGAGGACGCCGAGGTTCCGGTCCTGACATTCACAACAGACGCAACGAACATCCAATGAGGAGAAGAAGATGACACGTATCACCGCAATCCTGGCCGCAACCACGGCGCTTGCCGCACCGGCGATGGCCGAAGACCTGTCCGTTGTCGGAAGCTGGTCGAGCCTGCCCCTTCACAACCAATACGAAGCTCCGTTCTGGAGCGAGGCACTGCCCGCTGCATCGGGCGGCAACATCAACGTCAACCTCACCACGCACAACCAGATGAACCTGGGCGTTGGCGACGTTTTCCGCCTGCTGGGCGACGGGGTCTATGACGTGGCGATGACGGTGGCCGACTATGCCGTGGCCGACGCGCCCGAACTGGAAGGGCTGGACGTGCCGCTTCTGGCGCTGACCGCCGACGAGGCGCGGGCGATGGTGGATGCCGCAAAGCCGATGGTCTCGGACATTTTCGCGAACCGCTTCAACAGCCATGTCCTCGCCATCGCGCCCTATCCGCCGCAGGTCGTGTTCTGCAATGCCGAGATCGCCGGGCTGGACGATCTGAAGGGCAAGAAGGTGCGCGCGAGCGGACGCATGACGGCCAAGTTCCTTGAGGCGCTGGGCGCCGAGGGCGTGAACGTCAGCTTCGGCGAGGTGCCGGGTGCGCTGCAGAAGGGCACTGTCGATTGCGCCGTGACCGGGGCCGGTTCGGGTTATTCCGCCGGGTGGTGGGAAGTCTCGACCCACCTGCTGCCGATCCCGCTGGGCGGCTGGGACAGCGTTGTGACCGCGATGAACATGGACAAGTGGAATTCGCTTGACGCCGATACCCAGGCGCTGATTACGAGCGAGATCTCGGCCAAGTTCGAGGAGCCGGCATGGGCGAGCGCCCAGGATGCGCTGGTCAACGACATCGCCTGCCTGACCGGCAATGGCGAATGCCCCGCCGGTGACGCACGCGGCATGACGCTGGTCGAGGTCTCGGACGCCGACTTTGCCCGCGCCCGTGAGGTGCTGGTGACCGAGGTTCTGCCCGAGTGGGCCGAGCGTGCCGGGGCCGACTGGGCCGCGCGCTGGAACGAAAGCGTCGGCGCAACGGTCGGTGTCACCATCGCCAACTGACCGCTCAAGAGAGAGGGGACCTCATGGAACAGCTTGTTCTGGACAGACTGCGCATTTGGAACCGGCGGATCGCGATCCTGACAGGGATCGTGCTCTTTGCCTGCGCCGCGGTCGTCCTCGCCGATATCCTGCTTCGGCGCATGGGGTCCTCGTTCGGCGGCACCGACGAGATCTCGGGCTACGTGATGGCGATTGCCACGTCATGGGGCATGGCCTTCACGCTGCTCGAGCTCGGTCATGTCCGCATCGACATCATCCGCAGCCGCACCGGGCAGATCGGGCGGTCGCTGTTCGACCTTTTTGCCCTGGCGGTGCTGGCCGGGACCGTGACGCTGATCGCGGTCAAGTGCTGGCCGGTCCTGTCGCGCTCGCTGGCCAACTCGTCGCGGGCGAACACGCCGCTTGAGACGCCGCTGGCATGGGTGCAGACCCCGTGGTTCGCTGGCTGGGTCTGGTTCGCGCTGGTCTCGTGGGCGACCTTCGTTGTCGCGCTGGTGATGATCCGCAAGGGCCAGTTCGAGCAATCCGAGCAGACCATCGGCTGCTTTGGCGAGGCGGAGATGCTCAAATGATCGTCTATGTCACCGCCGGCCTTCTGGGCCTTCTCGCGCTGTCGATCCCGGTCGGCATCGTGCTGTTCCTGCTGGGGTTCGGGATAGACACGTTCTTCAGCCCCTTCCCGCTGGTCAAGGGCCTTGGCAACCTGGTCTGGTCGACCTCGAACAACGCGACGCTGATCGCCATTCCGTTCTTCGTTCTGCTGGGCGAGATCCTCGTGCGCTCGGGCATCGCCACGCGCACCTATTCCGCGCTTGACCGGTGGGTAAGCTGGCTGCCGGGCGGGCTGGTCCATGCCAACGTCGCCACCGCGACGATGTTCTCGGCCACCTCCGGTTCCTCCGTCGCCACCGCCGCCACCGTGGCCACCGTCGCCATGCCGCAGGCCGAGAAGCTGGGGTATGACCCCAAGCTGTTCTCGGGCGCCATTGCGGCGGGCGGCACGCTTGGCATCATGATCCCGCCCTCGATCAACCTGATCGTCTACGGGTTCCTCACCCAGACCTCGATCCCGCGCCTGTTCCTGGCCGGTCTTGTGCCCGGTATCGCTCTGGCGCTCGGTTTCATGGCGATCACCGTCCTGATCTGCATGATCCGCCCCTCGCTGGGCGGCACGCGGCGGGTGTTCCCGCTCTCCGAGATGCTGGGCGCGCTGGTGCAGCTTCTGCCCATCGTGCTGCTTTTCACCGTCATCATCGGCACGATCTACAAGGGCTGGGCGACGCCCACCGAGGCCGCCGCCGTCGGCGTCGCGGGTGCAGTCGTCATCGCGGCTTTCTTCGGCGGCGTCACGGCCAAGATGTTCACCGACGCCATCCTCGGCACGGTCAAGATCACCTCGATGATCATGCTTGTCGTCATCGGTGCCTCGTTCCTGAACTTCACGCTGGCCTCGGCAGGGCTTGGCCGGGAACTGGAAGACTTCCTCGGCGGTCTCGGCCTCTCGCCGTTGGGAACCATTTTCGTCGTCGTCGTGATCTACATCGTGCTTGGCTTCTTCATCGAGACACTTTCGCTGATGGTCGTCACCATTCCGATCATCGTGCCGCTTGTCGTCGCGCAGGGCTATGACCCGATCTGGTTCGGCATCCTGATGATCGTGCTGATCGAGATGGCGCTTATCACTCCGCCGGTCGGTCTGAACCTCTATGTCGTCCAGGGCGCGCGGAAATCGGGGAAGATGAGCGAGGTCATGCTGGGCACGATCCCTTACGTGATCGCCATGCTCATCATGGTGGCGCTGCTGATCGCCTTCCCGTCGATTGCGCTCTTCCTGCCTGCAGCACTTGGGGGATGACGGGCGATGCGGTTCGCGGCGGATGAAAACGAGGTCGAGGGCCGGATCGGCAATCTGATCGTGGCGGGATGGACCGGGCGCGACGCGAGCGCGGTGCAGCATCACATCGAGGAACTGGCCGCCATTGGTGTCGCGCCGCCCTCGGAGGTGCCGCTGTTCTACCGTGTGTCGCGGACGCTTCTGACGCAGGAGGCCGAGATCGAGGTTCTGGGTGCCGGAACATCCGGTGAAGTGGAGCCGCTTCTGGTTCGCCTGGGCGGCGATCTCTGGCTCGGGCTTGGTTCGGACCACACCGACCGCGATCTTGAGGCCATCTCGGTCGCTGCGTCGAAGCAGGCCTGCCCGAAGCCGGTCTCCGGCACGCTCTGGCGCTTCGACGATGTGGCCGCGCGCCTGGACCGGATGCAGTTGAGTTGCGAGATCGAGGAGGGCGGCGCCTGGGTCCGCTACCAGGAGGGCACGCTTGCCGCGATCCTTCCGCTGGGAGTTCTGGCCGAGCGCGCGAAGCTGGGCGAGGGCGAGGCGATGCTCTGCGGCACGCTCGCTGCCATCGGCGGGGTCCGGCCCGCGCGGGCCTATCGCATGTCACTGTCCGATCCTGTATACGGACGGGTGATACGGCTTGAGTACCGGGTCCGCACCCTCCCGGTCGTGGCCTAGGAGAAACCGGCAGCGAGATGTCCGAGCCTCAGCAAAGTTCCTTTCCCCGGATACGGACCGCCGGTTTCGACGGATTTCTCGTCAGTTTCGCCGACCGGCTGAGCGAACCCGCCAACCGGGCCGCACTGGCGTTTCGCGACGCCGTCGAGCGCTCCGGGATCGCAGGGATCGAGGAAAGCTCGACCTCGCTGGTGTCGGCCTATCTCCGGTTCGATCCGCTGTCGCTGGCGCATGCAGAGATGGAAGCCGCGCTGGAGCGGTTGCTGGTCTCGCGCGACTGGTACGACGCCGACTTGCCCGAGGGCCGGCGGCTCTGGCGGGTGCCGACGGTGTTCGGTGGCGAGGCGGCGCCGCAGCTTGACGAGGCGGCCTCG
>JAJDOD010000018.1 GCA_022340315.1 Silicimonas sp.
GAACAGATCGAGGGTCTGCGGATGATGCTCTCGATGAAGGTCGAGAACGATGCCGAACTGACCACGATGGTCGAACGGTATTTCCTCGGCAAGGCGCGCGAGGTGGTCGAGTACTCGCGGATGACGCTGGAAGAAACCGACATCCCCATCGAGGTTTTCGACGAAATGATGCAAAGCATTCTCGAAGACCGGAACGCGGCCTGGGAGCCGAAGATCGTCGCGCTTGTCGAGGGCAAGGACGCGGTGATCGCCGTCGGCGCGGCCCATCTCTCGGGCGAAAGCGGCGTGCTGAGGGCGCTGGAGCGGGCGGGGTATCAGGTGGAGCCACTCTAGAGGCCGCAGGAAAGCTGCGGACGACGGCTATGAGCCCAATTTGACCGATGCGGTATTACCCACGAAGAACGGCTATTCGGTTCCAGCGGCCAGTCGTTTGGATAACACCAGGGCCAGTATCGTCGCCGTGAGAAGAAACACCGCTCCGACCATCCACGCGGTGGGCGTGGAGAATATCTCGGCGACGGCTCCCGCCATGACGAGTCCTATCGCGGCCCCGAGTTGCTGTATCAAGGATCGTAGCGACAGCATGGTGGACCTCTGGCGATCCTCCACACACCGATGCAGGATGCTACTCGCAGGCGTCTCGCTTGCTCCGAGAACGATTGAATACACGAGAAAGACGGGCACAAATCCGGCGATGCCGCCCTGCAACGCAAGAGCGACCTGAACGACCGCGAGACATGCAAAGATCGCCGCAAGCGTAACGGCGTGGCGACGCCTGAAAATCCGGCTGATGTGAGGCGACAGCCACGCGCCGAATGCAATTGCGAAAAAGTAACCTGCGGTCAAAGCGCCAATGACGGTGTTTGCGAAATCGGCGTCCAGCATGGGCCTTGCATGTGTCGGCCAAATCACCTCGACCGGATTTGTGGCCATCAGGAACAGTGCTAAAGCCGCCAGCAGCATTGAAAGTGTCGGATGTCTCAATGCCAGAGCACCGGCCTCGGCAACAACGGACGGGACGTGGGCAAACCCCTGTCGAAGCGCATTGGGGTTCAGGGTGCGCGGCTCTTCCCTGATGACGAACACGGTGTAGATCAGCACGCCGACCATCACGGCGAAGCTTGCTGCGTAGGACACGTCATAAATGCTGATCCCGTGCCGCAGGCCTATCGCGCCGATCGCGTCTGGCAGGAGACCTCCCAGCACGGCACCGACCGCAAGGCCCATCGCATTGGCCCACTGCGCCTTCGCCAGAGCGGGTTGCACATCAACATTCGGCGCGGCGGCCTTGAAGGTTTCGACAAACCAAGCATCCAGCGTGCCCGAGCGCAGAGCGCGTCCAAATCCGATGAAAGCGAACGAAAGAGCGAGAACCGTGAAGTCGCTCGACGAGAGAAAAAGTGCCAGCGAAATCAGACTGGCCACGGCCGCTGCAAGGAAAACCGGCTTGCGCCCGATGTTGTCGGCTAGGCCGCCGAACGGCAGCTCCAGCGCCATGGTTGTCAGCGAGTAGACACCGAAGAGAAGCGAAATCTGGAAGAGGTCCATACCGCGATCCATGAGCGCGAGCGCGACCACGGCCACCGTGAGGCCCATGGCAAAACGGTCGAGAAACTGGTGCAACTGAAACACCCGGATGTGGCGTTGTGCCGTGTCCGTCAAGGCTTTGAAAGAAAACTCGATTTCAGTCGACATATCCTCAGCGCCCGCCCTTGCACATCCATGCGCAACTGCTCATACCGAGAAAGAGGAACTTGCGCAGGACCGGTCTTCCGCATTTCCGCGGCCAATTCTCGCTTCGTCCCGCAAAATGGACGTCTGATCTTCCAGGCCGGCCGGCGTCGTCACGCCTCATCTACCGGCCATTCCGCCCGACATGACCGACACCAACCTCCGCGACCGTTCCTACCCCGCCACGACGCCCATGCATTCGATCTCCACCTTCATCCTCGGATCGACCAGCGCCGAGACCTCCACCAGCGTCGAGGCAGGGCGATGATCGCCGAAATACCGGACGCGGGCCGGGTTGATCGCGGCGCGCTCCGATATGTCGGTCAGGAAGATCTGCACCTTGGTCACCGTCTCCGGTGTCCCTCCGGCGGCGCGCAAGCAGGCATCCATCGCCGCCATCGCGATGTCGAACTGGGCGACGGTGTCATCGGGGATCGAGCCATCGGGACGCATGCCCACGATACCCGAAACCCAGATCAACTCTCCGGCCCTGACCGAATGGCAATAATGGCTGACCGGCGCCATCTGGTCGTCCAGCAAGAAGCGCTCAATGTCCAATTTCTTTCCTCCGTTTCCGAGACACGACGTATTCCCGCCGCAGCGTGTAAAGACCCGTGGCCACGATCACCCCCGTGCCCACCCAGGTCCAAAGGTCCGGCAACTGCCCGAAAACCATGAACCCGTAGAACGTCCCCCACAGGATCAGCGTGTACTGCACCGGCGCGACCACGACCGCCATCGCCAACTCCAGCGCCTTGATGACGCAAACCTCCGCCGCCGCCGCAAGAAGGGCGACCAGCAGCAGCAACCCCCATTGCGACCCGCTCGGCGCCTGCCAGACAAAGAGCATCGGCACCGTCAGCAAGGTGATCGACACCAGGGCGGTATAGACGATCGTGGTCGCCGTCCGGTCGCTGTCCGACAGCACCCGGCTCAGGATCTGCCGTATGGCAAAGAAGAACGCCGCAAGAATGACCAGCCCGGCGGCGGGATGCATCACGCCCATGCCCGGCCGGATCACGATCAGCGCGCCAAGAAAGCCCAGCGTCACGGCCACCCAGCGCCGGATGCCAACCGGCTCGCGCAGGATCAGGGCGCCCAGCACTGTCACCATGAAGGGCGCCACGAAACTGATCGCCACCGCGTCGGCCAGCGGCACATAGCTCACAGCGAAGATGAACAGCGCCGCCGAACAGGCCGCCACGGTACCGCGCAAGAGCTGCAGCCGGGGATGTGCGGTTCTCAGGATCGCGCCGCCCTGCAATGCGATCAGCACAACCGCCGCCGCAACCAGCCCAAGCTGCCGCGTCCAGACGATCTGGAACGGATGCAGGCTCCCGGTCAGGAACTTCGCCGTCACATCCGTGGCCGAGAACAGGAACATGCCCGCGGCCATGAAAAGCAGCCCCTTGCCGTTCTCGACAAGGCGTGGACGCTCTGCCGCCAGCGGCGGCATCGGTGTCATCTGAACGGGAATAGGGATCTCCTTCTTCCGCTCTAGCTAAACCGCCGCGACAAGCTGCGCGCAAGCGAAGAATGTTGACAGTCGCCGCCGCCTCGCCTATTCCGCCCCCGTCTCCGGGAGCCTTGTATCTCCCGGTCCCTGGTCACAGGGATCGCCCCCCGTCAGCGCGTCGCGCCCACGGGGGCGTTTGGCGTTTAGCCGATCGGGTCTTATCTCGGTCACGCAGTGCAACCGGCGAAAGGAGCCGCGAGATGTTCGAAAACCTGTCAGAACGCCTCTCCGGCGTCTTCGACCGGCTGACAAAGCAGGGCGCGCTTTCCGAGGACGACGTAAAGACAGCGCTGCGCGAGGTTCGCGTGGCACTTCTGGAGGCCGACGTCTCCCTCCCCGTCGCCCGCGACTTCGTCAAGGCGGTGCAGGACAAGGCCACTGGCCAGGCCGTCACCAAGTCGGTGACACCGGGGCAGCAGGTCATCAAGATCGTCCATGACGAACTGGTGCATGTCCTCGCCGGCGACACCGACCCCGGCGTTCTCAAGATCGACAACCCGCCCGCGCCGATCCTGATGGTCGGCCTCCAGGGCTCCGGCAAGACCACGACCACCGCCAAACTCGCCAAGCGCCTGGCGGACCGCGAGGGCAAGCGCGTCCTCATGGCGTCCCTCGACACCAACCGACCCGCCGCGATGGAACAGCTCGCGATCCTGGGCCGGCAAATCGGCGTCGACACGCTGCCCATCGTCAAGGGCGAAGATCCCGTCCAGATCGCCAAACGCGCCAAGCAGCAGGCCACGCTCGGCGGCTACGACGTCTACATGCTCGATACGGCGGGCCGCCTCCATATCGACCAGGAACTGATCGCCCAGGCGGCGGCTGTCCGCGACGTGGCGAACCCCCGCGAAACCCTCCTCGTCGTCGACGGCCTCACCGGCCAGGACGCGGTCAACGTCGCCACCGAGTTCGACGACAAGATCGGCGTCTCCGGCGTCGTCCTCACCCGAATGGACGGCGACGGCCGCGGCGGCGCGGCGCTCTCGATGCGCGCGGTCACCGGCAAACCCATCCGCTTCGTCGGCCTCGGCGAGAAGATGGACGCCATCGAGACCTTCGAGCCTGGCCGCATCGCCGGCCGCATCCTCGGCATGGGCGACATCGTCGCACTGGTCGAGAAGGCGCAGGAAACGCTCGAGCTCGAACAGCAAGAGCGCATGATGAAGCGCTTCCAGAAGGGTCAGTTCAACATGAACGACCTGAAAAGCCAGATCGAGCAGATGCAGAAGATGGGCGGCATGGAAGGCATCATGGGAATGCTTCCCGGCATGGGCAAAATGAAGGCCGCCATGGCCGATGGCGGATTCGACGACAAGATCCTCCGCCAGCAGATCGCGCTCATCAACTCGATGACCAAGAAGGAACGCGCCAACCCCGCGATCCTTCAGGCCAGTCGTAAGAAGCGCATTGCGGCGGGTTCGGGCATGGAGGTCAGCGACCTAAACAAGTTGCTCAAGATGCACCGCCAGATGTCCGACATGATGAAAAAGGTCGGCAAGATGGGCAAGAAAGGCATGATGCGCCAGTTGGGAGGCCTCTTTGGCGGCAAGGGTGGTCTGCCCGGCGGCGGCGGAATGCCCAGCCAGGCCGAGATCGAGGCCGCGCAGAAGCAGATGGGTGCGATGCCCGGCGGCGGCTTCCCCGGCCTCGGCGGCGGCGCCCAGCTTCCCCCCGGTCTCAGCGGCTTCGGGAAGAAGAAATGACCCGACCGATCGACCAAACGCCACTCCGGAGAAGCGCGCAATTTGTCTCGAATTGTCCGCGCCCTGCCCTTCATCTCTTTGAAAATACGCATTGCGGCGCGAGGGGGCTCGCGTGACCGTCGAGTTCCGGATTCCCACGGTCGAGACCGAGCGTCTCCGCCTGCGTCTGCCTCGAATGGACGATCTCGCCGCCCATGTCGAGTTCCGCGCCTCCGACCGCTCGCAAGGCGTCGGCGGCCCGTTCGACGATGCCTCCTCGTTCCATCATCTCGAATCGATCATCGGCCAGTGGCAGATGCGCGGCTACGGTCGCTGGATGGTGGCCGACCGCGAGACCGACGAGCCTTTTGGCGTCGTCGGCATCTACCACCCGCTCGAATGGCCCGAGCCCGAGATCGGCTGGTCCATCTATGCCACCGCCGAGGGTCGCGGCATCGCGCGTGAAGCGGCCCTGGCCACTCGCGAATACGCCTATGGCACGCTGGGCTGGAGCCGCATCGTCAGCCTCATCATGGACGACAACCACCGCTCGATCCGCCTGGCCGAACGCCTCGGCTGCACGCAGGACGGCGTCTTCGATCATCCGATCTACGGGCGGCTGAACATCTGGGTCCATCCTGCTGCGGAGATGGCGCAATGACCGACACGCGCACCGACGTGATACCGACGCAATACCGACGTGATACCGACGTCCGGTTTTACGCCCCGGAGGCCCGCCCATGACCGACGCCGTCAACCGCGCCGCGACACTGCTCGCCGGCCACCGCGCCAGCATCGACAGGCTGGACGCCATCCTGGTCTACACGCTTGCCGAGCGCTTCAAGCACACCCAGGCCGTGGGCGTGCTGAAAGCTGAACATGACCTCCCGCCTTCCGACAAGACGCGCGAGGCCACCCAGATTGCCAGGCTCGAACAACTGGCCAAGGACGCCGATCTCGACCCCGAGTTCGCGAAGAAATTCCTGAAGTTCATCATCCAGGAAGTCATTCAACATCACGAAGAACACCAGAAATAACCTAGAAGGAACAAACTCATGGCTATGAAAATCCGTCTCGCCCGCGGTGGCTCGAAGAAGCGCCCGCATTACGCGATCGTTGCCGCCGACAGCCGCATGCCGCGCGATGGCCGCTTCATCGAGAAGCTCGGCACCTATAACCCGCTTCTGCCCAAGGACAGCGAGGATCGCGTCAAGATGAACATCGAGCGTGTTCAGTATTGGCTCGGACAGGGCGCCCAGCCCACCGACCGCATCGCGCGCTTCCTCGAAGCCGCCGGTGTCGCCGAGAAGACCGAGCGGAACAACCCGAACAAGGCCAAGCCGGGCAAGAAAGCCCAGGAACGCGCCGACGAGAAGGCCGCGAAAGCCGCTGAAGCCGAAGAAGCCGCCAAGGCACCGGCCGAGGAAGAAACCGTTGCAGAAGAAGCGGTTGCGGAAGAAGCACCCGCCGAAGACGCCGCTGCGGAAGAGGAGAAGGCGGAGTAATCCGCCTGGCTTCCCTTGTTTCCCGGCCTCGGGCTCGCGCGGCGGTTCACCACACTCGCCCTTCTGGCTTTTGCCTTCTGGGCGGGCATGCATGTCGCGCGGCTCGGGTCCGAGGCCAGATGCCTTGACGCTGGCGGGTTGCCGCGGGCGGACGGCCTCTGCAGAGGTTTGCCATGACTGAACGGGTCTGCGTCGGCGCGATCGCCGGGTCATTCGGAGTGAAGGGCGAGGTGCGGCTGAAGAGCTTCTGCGCCGAGCCCGAGGACATCGCCAGCTACGGCCCGCTTACCGACGAACGGGGTGGCGAGCGCTGGGACATTCGCATCACACGGCCGATCAAGAACGGTTTCGCTGCCAGGCTCTCCGGTGTTTCCACCAAGGAAACGGCAGACGCGCTGCGCGGTACCAGGCTTTATGCACCGCGAGACGCGCTCCCCAATCTGCCTGACGACGAATTCTATCACGCCGACCTGATCGGCCTCACCGTGCTCGACACCGGTGGCGCCGAGATCGGGCGAATCAAGGCAATATTGAACCACGGCGCCGGCGATCTTCTTGAAATCGTGGCTGAAGGCCAGCCCCAGACGGTTCTTCTGCCGTTCACCAAAGAATGCGTTCCAACCGTGGACTTGACGGCAAGCCGGGCCATCGCGGACCCGCCGGACGGGCTGTTTGACTGATCAACCGCACCAATCCGGCAAAATTCACGCCATTTGTCCGGCCAAAAATTTATAAACGCGTATTTTCTGCTTTTCACCAACGAAAAGCGAAAATATTGTGCGCCGCCATGAACAGGGCAAACAATGCCCGAAACACCTTCAGGGAGTTTATTC
>JAJDOD010000082.1 GCA_022340315.1 Silicimonas sp.
ACCCGCGCCCTTCGCCAGGGGCAAGAAGCCGACGGCGGGCTGCTTTCGTTCATGCCGTCGCTTCTCCGGCGCAAGCCGGCACCCGAAGAGGCGCAACCGCTGCGGCTGGAAGGCGATGACCGCGTCAGCGCCAAGATCGCCGATGCCGTCAAGAACCGCGTGCGCCGGCCCGAGTTGCGGGCCGAGCCGCCGCTTGCCCGCACCGAGAATGTCCAGCCGTCGATCGCCATGCTTGACGAGGACGGCGAGATCGCCGAGCTGCGCGCGCTCGACGACCAGATGCAATGGCCGGAAACCGAACTGGTCGATGACGTACCGCAACGCATCGCAACGCCCGAGGCAAAGGCCAAGGTTCAGCACGCCACAAGGAAACCAAGCCCGTCGCGCAGGGCGCGGGCCGAGGCGCAGCCATCGCTTTTCGGCGAGGACAGCGGGTTTGAAATCCCACCGCTCAACCTCCTCGCAGACCCCGGCAACATCGAACGCCATCACCTCTCGGACGAGGCCTTGGAAGAAAACGCCCGGATGCTGGAAAGCGTGCTGGACGATTACGGCGTGAAGGGCGAGATCGTCTCGGTCCGCCCCGGCCCCGTCGTCACGATGTACGAGCTGGAACCGGCGCCAGGCCTGAAGGCCAGCCGCGTGATCGGCCTTGCCGACGATATTGCGCGCTCGATGTCGGCGCTTTCCGCCCGTGTCTCGACCGTTCCGGGCCGCTCGGTCATCGGCATCGAACTGCCCAACGAGAAACGCGAGATGGTCGTGCTTCGCGAGATGCTCTCGGCCCGCGACTATGGCGACGGCAATCACCGTCTGCCGCTGGCGCTGGGTAAGAACATCGGCGGCGACCCGGTCGTGGCCAACCTCGCCAAAATGCCCCACCTGCTGATCGCGGGCACCACCGGTTCGGGCAAGTCCGTCGCAATCAACACCATGATCCTGTCGCTTCTCTACAAGCTGACGCCTGCGGATTGCCGGCTGATCATGATCGACCCCAAGATGCTGGAGCTTTCCGTCTATGACGGCATCCCGCACCTGCTTTCACCGGTCGTGACCGACCCCAAGAAGGCCGTCGTCGCATTGAAATGGGTCGTGGGCGAGATGGAGGAACGCTATCGCAAGATGTCCAAGATGGGCGTGCGCAACATCGAGGGCTTCAACGCCCGCGTGAAGGACGCGCTTTCGCGCGACGAGATGTTCAGCCGCACCGTCCAGACCGGCTTCGACGACGAAACCGGCGAACCGGTCTTCGAGACGGAAGAGTTCGCACCCGAAAAGCTGCCCTACATCGTCGTCATCGTCGACGAGATGGCCGACCTGATGATGGTCGCAGGCAAAGAGATCGAAGCCTGCATCCAGCGGCTTGCCCAGATGGCGCGGGCCTCCGGTATCCACCTCATCATGGCCACGCAGCGCCCCTCGGTCGATGTCATCACAGGCACGATCAAGGCCAACTTCCCGACCCGGATCAGTTTCCAGGTGACCTCGAAGGTCGACAGCCGGACGATCCTGGGTGAGATGGGCGCCGAGCAGCTTCTGGGCCAGGGCGACATGCTCTACATGGCCGGCGGCGCCAAGATCACCCGCGTGCACGGCCCCTTCGTCTCGGACGAGGAAGTGGAGGAGGTGGTAAACCATCTCAAGAGCTTCGGAATGCCGGAATACGTCTCCGGCGTGCAGGAAGGCCCCGATGACGATGCGTCCTCGGAAATCGACATGGTGCTTGGCCTTGGTGGCAACACCGATGGCGAAGACGCGCTGTACGACCAGGCGGTGCAGATCGTGATCAAGGACCGCAAATGCTCGACCTCGTATATCCAGAGAAAGCTCGCCATCGGCTACAACAAGGCCGCGCGGCTGGTCGAGCAGATGGAAGATAACGGCCTGGTCAGCGCCGCGAACCATGTCGGCAAGCGCGAGATCCTGGTGCCGGAGCAGGCCTGACAGGGATTGCGCCGGGCTTTGCCCGCCGCCTGACTGGAGGGGTTTCACCCCTCCAGACCTCCCCAGGATATTTTGCGACCGATGAAGGGTCGATAGGCGCTGGCACGCGCATGTTATGGCTTGTCACTGGCACCTGTTGCAGCCTCCGCCTATATCGAGCCCAAACGCTATGAGGCCAGACATGTACCGCAGGACCTTCCTTGCCACCGCCGCCGCCTTTGCCGCGACCCCCGCGCTGGCGGCGAAACTCTCACTGAACGAGATCTCGCGCTATCTGAACGGGATCGAGCGCGCGACATCGGACTTCACGCAGGTAAACGATGACGGCACGCTCTCGACCGGCAAATTCTACATTCGTCGGCCCGGCCGCATGCGTTTCGAGTACAACCCGCCCGAGAAGCTTCTGGTGATGGCGGGCGGCGGTCATGTGGGCATTTTCGATGGCAAATCAAATATCGCGAAGGCCGAGCGTTATCCACTGCGGCGCACGCCGCTGAACATCATCCTCGAGCGCAACGTCAATCTCGCGCGGCGGAACATGGTGGTGGGGCACAGCTATGACGGCACATCGACCATCGTGACCGCGCAGGACCCCGAACATCCCGAATACGGCAACATCCAGCTCAAGTTCACCGCGGACCCGGTCGAGCTGCGCCAGTGGATCGTCACGGATGGCCAGGGCGCGAAAACCACTGTGATCCTGGGTCAGCTGCAGAAAGTGAGCGACCTGCCCTCGACGCTGTTCAACATCAGTTTCGAGGAAGGACAGCGCGCCAAGTCGCCCTGACCCTCAGATCATGCCGCAGCCCCTCAGCTGGGTGTCATAGAGTATGGCGCGGCTCGCGACCTCGTCCGACACCCGCATCAGCCAGGCCTTACTGCGGTAGCTACCGCGTGCGTAACCGGTTCGTCCCTCGTGATAGGCGAGATATTGTTGCTTGGCGTCGGCCAGCGAGATGCCGAGCCCAAGCTGGGACTTGTTGAAATACCAGCCCATGAAGTCCGTTGCGTGGCGGATGTTGTCGCGGCGCGCCCGGAAGCCGCCCTCTTCGCGCTTGTACTCGTCCCACGTCCCGTCGAGCGCCTGGCTGTAGCCATAGGCGGAACTGACGCGACCGGCCGGGATCATGCCCATCGAGTACTTGCGCGGGGTGCGCGCGTTGCCGATGAATTTGCTTTCCTGATAGATCGTCGCCATCTGCACCGCCACGGGAACGCCCCATCGGCGCTCGGTTCGGAGCATGGCGTCAAGATAATGCGGTCGCTCCTTTACGATAGAGCACGCGTTTTCCAGGTTCTTGGGCGCCGAATAGTTGCTGGAGCCGCAGGCAGCGACCAGCAGAAGAAGAATCAGCGCGCGAAAGGGTCTGCTCATGGCCTCAATCCGCAATCTTATTGTTTCCACACTAATAGCAAATCTTGTCGCATTGGCAAAGCTGGATCATGCAATGGCCGCTGACGTGGCCGTGCCGCCTCAAGAAACTGGCGTTTGGCAATGAATCACAGTTTGTTTCCTAATGTTTTTCAAATTTGCATCGACACCGGTCGGGCGGCTGTCTTAGTTAGGTTTCAGGGGGTACTGTTATGTTTAGAACGCGTGCGAAATACGCGCTGGGACAAGTTGTGCGGCACCGAAAGCACCCGTTTCGCGGGGTCGTCTTTGACGTGGACGCCAAGTTTTCGAACAGCGACGAATGGTACGAAGCCATTCCCGAGGACAGCCGGCCCGAAAAGGACCAGCCGTTCTACCATCTTCTGGCCGAGAACGATCAGAGCTATTACGTCGCCTATGTGTCCGAGCAAAATCTCGTCGCCGATTATTCGGGCGAACCGGTCGAGCATCCGGACCTGCCGGAGTTCTTCGGGGATTTCCACGACGGGCATTACCCGCTGCACGTCCAACTGAACTAGGCCGCGTCGCCGGTCCAGAACCTACCGTCAGTACCCGATGGCGCACCCGTCCTTGCGGGGGTCGGATGCGCCGATCAATACGCCCCGCGAGTGGTCCATCATGATCGCCTGAGCGCCACCGATCGGCGCGGCGGCATGGTTCAGGGTGTGCCCCTTGGCGGCCAGGGCGGCGCAAACCGTGTCCGCCAGACCCGCTTCCACGTTCAATGCGCCGGTCATCGGATCGGCGAAGGCGCGGGGGGCGTCGATCGCCTCCTGCGGGTCCATTCCGAAATCCAGCATGTTGGACAGAAAATGGGCGTGCCCCGTCGCCTGGTATTGCCCGCCCATGACCCCGAAGGCCATATCGACCATGCCGTTCCTGCCACGCATGGCGGGCAGGATCGTATGCATCGGGCGCTTGCCGGCGCCGGCCTCGTTCGGGTGGCCTTTCGTCAGATTGAAGCCACAACCCCGGTTGTGGAACAGGATGCCGAAGTTCGGGCTGGCGATGCCCGCCCCAAAACTCGCGAAAATCGAGTAGATCAGGCTGACCGCCATGCCTTCGCCATCCACCACCGTGATCAGCACCGTGTCCTTGTGGACATCCTCGGCCAATGGCGGCTGCATCGGCATGGCGCGGTCCATGTCGATCAGGCCTGCCAGTTCATGCGCGGTATCATGGCTCAGCATGTGATCAAGCCTGGTCATGTGGGCGGGGTCTGCCAGGAAGCGGTTGCGGGCGTCATAGGCCAGCCGCGAGGCCTCGGCTTCGAGGTGCATGCGGTCGGCGCCGAACGGGTCCATCGAGGCGACGTCGAACTCGGCCAGGATATTGCACAGCAGGATCGCGGTCGCGCCTTGTCCGTTGGGCGGGTGCTCGATGAGTTCGTGGCCCGCATAACTGCCCGCGATCGGTGTACCCCAGGTGGCTTCCACGGCCGCGAAATCCTCCTCGCTGTGGGTTCCCCCGATTGCACCGAGCGCGGCGATCATGTCGGCGGCAACCTCGCCCTCGTAGAAGGCGGAGGGTCCGTCACGGACGATGCGGCGCAAGACTTCTGCCTGTGCGGGCAGACGAAGCGTCTCCCCGAAACCATAGGGGCGTCCGCCATTCAGGTAGTGACGCCGGGCATCCTCGTTGAAGTGCTCCCCGAGACCGGCGAGGTCGGCGCCGACGCGGGGGGCGATGGGCACGCCTTCCTCGAAGTACCGAATTGCCGGGGCCAGGATGCGTTCAAGACCCGCGCGGCCGAACCGTTCCGAGAGTTTGCAGAAGCCATCGACGGCGCCGGGCAGCGTGATCGAGGCGTGATGGCCCTTCTCGATGCCCGTCAGCCCCTCGGCGCGAAGGGCCTCGGCGTCAAGACCGGCGGGCGCCCGGCCCGAGGCGTTGAGAGCCGTGACCTCGTTCGATCCGGCGGGCTTGATCAATGCAAAGCAGTCGCCGCCAAGCCCGGTCATGTGTGGTTCGCATACGCCCAGCAACACGGCGCCGGCAATGGCCGCATCGACGGCATTCCCGCCGGACTTCAGGACGTCGAGCGCCTCGGCAGCCGCGAGGGGATGCGACGTTGCCGCCATGCCGCCGGTACCAAGAACAGGCGAGCGGCCCGGAAGGTGAAAATTTCGCATGTCGAATGTCCCCGTCTTTCGTCCCCGACGGTAGGGGGAATGGCGCCGAACGCAATCGGAAAGCCTGTGAACCTCGGCATCGCGTGCTGGGTGGGGGCTGAAATTATCCGCGACGCCGAGGGAAGCTTCACAGCTACAGGGTGGACATGCATGCGCCGTGAGGCGGCATTTTGGCTCAAATGTGGCGAAACTTTGGCG
>JAJDOD010000179.1 GCA_022340315.1 Silicimonas sp.
CGGCGCGGTGTGCGCACCGTTCTCAACCTGCCCGAGAAGAACGACTCCTGGATCGTGGCCGCCGCCAGCCGGAGTTATTACCGTGAACTGATCGAAGCCGGGGTTCAGATATTCGAGTACCCGGACGGGTTGCTCCACGCAAAAATCCTGACGGTCGATGAGGATGTGTCACTTATCGGTTCCGCAAATCTCGACCGACGCAGCTTCGAGCTGAACTACGAGAACAACGTGCTTCTGCAAAGCACCGAGATGACCGCGCGCCTTGTCGAGCGGCAGGAAGCTTATCTTTCCGTGTCCAGGCCGGTGACCCGTGAAGATATCGCGGGTTGGAGCAGATCGAGGCGGCTATACAACAATGCCGTGGCGATGCTGGGCCCGGTGCTCTGAGCGTCTAGGATCGGAAGATCGGATCGCGCTTTTCGCGGAAAGCTGCCATCGCCTCGGCGGTGTCTTCAGATGTCGAGAGCGCCTTGGTGTTACCCTGCTCAAAGCGATAGCCCTCGTAGATCGACAGGTTTTCAGTGACCTGGAATGCCGCCTTGGCCGCCCGCACAGCCGAGGGGCTGGCCTTTGCGATGTCTTGCGCGATCTCCATCGCCGTCGTCATCAGTTCGTCAGGCGGGACACAAGCCGAGGCCACGCCCTTCCGCAGCAAGTCCGGGCCGTACATTCGGCGGCCGGCCAGCAGCATGAGCCGGGCATCGGATTCGCCGAGGTGTCGGCGCACATGCGTCACGCCGCCGGCAAGCCCCACCTTGACCTCTGTCATCTGCAAGAACCCTTTCTCGGAAAACACGAGAATGTCGCAACACAGTGCCGAGACGCAGCCTGCCCCGATCGCAGCTCCATTGACTGCCGCGATGACTGGCTTGGGGCATTCCAGGATGCAGTCGAAACTCGCCCGGACCCGACGGTTATGGGCGGTGTAATTGCCGGGCTCCCGCGTCGGACGTTCGGACAGATCGGCGCCCGCCGAGAACGCCTTGCCCTCGCCCGTCAGGATGATCGCCCGCACATCGCTTCGGTCGCCGAGGCTGTCCATCACGAGTTGCATCTCTTCGCGCAGCTTGTTGTTCTGAGCGTTGACCGGAGGCCGGTCAATGGTGACGGTCGCCACATGGTCGCTGACCGCGACTTTCATGGTTTCGAGTTCCATCATTCGCCATCCTTGTTCCTTGCGCGCAGCCGGAACCACCGCGCTTGCCGCACATTATGCAGACAACCTGGCCCTTCCACCATTTTCGGTCAAAGAGCCGCTATCCACTCCAACATCAGCTGCGCGACCTGCTCGGGCTGTTCGTCGGGAAGTGCATGGCTTGCGTCATCGACCAACCGCAGCGTCACTCGGGGCGCCAGCAGGTCCACATAGAACTCGCGAGCCTCCGGCGGACGAAACGGGTCCTGCTTGCCAACGATATCGAGCACCGGTGCGCTGCCGCTTCCCCACCAGCTGTCCTGGTCCGTCAACGTCTTCGCCGCGCGCTGCGCCAGAACAACCTTCCCGCTCCAGCCCTTCAGCCAGGGTCTGGGATCGTGACCCTCGGCGAAGAACGCCATTCTCAACCGCGCAAGCCGGTCCTCTTCCGGGGCCTCCGGGTCCATGATGACGTTGATCGCCAGCGAGAGCGCCGGATCCCAGGTCCCGCCGCCTGCCGCTATAAGGATCAGCCCGTCGATCATCTCGGGGTAGTCCTGTGCCAGCGTCCGCGCAATCCAACAGCCATAGGCATGCCCCGCCACGATCGCGCCGCCCTCGGTCATCTCGGCGCGCAGAACGGCGGCGGCATCCGCCGCGAGATCGTGGAAATCTATCCCGTCCAGAGGCCCTTCGGTGCCACCCATGCCACGCGGCCAGGGCATGACCACCCGCAGACCCGCGTCGGCCAGATGCCCGGCCAGGTGATGGAAATCACCGGGCCCCCGGCCCGTCGAGGCAATGATGCAGATCGTCCTCGCGCCCGGGTCCGTTGGGCCGGCGATGGCATAGGCGACCGTCACGCCGCCATTGTTCAGGGTCCGGAGTTCAGGGCTCGGGAAACTCATCTCTGGCTCTCTTTCTCTAGACTGCGGTCGTTCTGACAACGCCGGAGCGGGTTCGTCGGGCCTCGCCATGCGCATATCATCGAGGGTTTCCTTCTTGTAGTTCCCGCGCCTTTTCCCGTCCGCTGTACGCAAATCGGCAACCCGCCCGCCTTGAGTGCAGCGGGCGGGTTGCCGGCCTGGCCTACTGGGAGAGACCTGGCCTGACTCCAAGTTCGCTTCGCTTCCCGGCCGCGGTGGTTTCCGGCGCGAGAGACTAACGTGACGAAAGACATGCTTCGGACACCCGCCAAACGATGGTACTGGATAAATATCGCGTTTATATATGTAAAGCTATAATATTATGTTTTAGGCAATCGGCCGTCAGACGTTTATTTTGCATGATTGGGATTGAGCCTCGCGTGGAAGCTCCGACCCCAAGCCAACTTCCAGAGACTCCGGGCGCAGACATTAAGTCAGAAATATATGTTTAGCCTTTGGCTGCTCCATTCCGGGACATCACCAGCCAGTTTGCAGAACGCCTTCAGGGCTTCACCGAACCGCCTGCCGCAACCGCCCGCTCGGCTCGCATTTGTGCGAGGATATCCTCGCGCCTTGCACTCGCCCCCTGCGCGGTGCTGTCATAAAGACTACTGCCGTGCGCATCTATGCCCACCGTGAGCGGTCCAAGGCGTTCGACCTCGATCCGCACGACGCGATAGTGCGAGACCATCTCCGGCCAGCCGATCCCGGTAACTTTCCGGATCGACGCGGTGAAGATCTGCGCCCCGCCGCCCAGAAAGGCCAGGTAGACGCAACCATTCTCGGCCATCGCCGCCGCGCTCTCGGCGCTTAACCCTCCCTTGCCGCCGGTGACCCGCAGACCCAACCCGGGGATCAGGCGCGGCATGTGCTTGTTGAACCGCGTGCTGGTCGTCGGGTTCATGTAGACGATCCGCAGCGACCCGTCCGCGCCCTCCTCGTTCAGGCTGCCCAGATGGAAGAGCGCGCCGTCCTTCATCTCGAAGGGCACCGCCTCCCTGCCCTCGATGCACCCGAGCAGGCGCTCATGGGTCGGCAATCCGGCAGTGGCAAAAATCTCGCCCGTCAGGTAAACGACATCTCCCGCGCGCAACACCTCGATCGCCGCACGATCGACGGGCAGCGCAAGTTCATGTTCGCGCACGCTCATTCGCCCCACTCCATGCGGCCATCGTTCCACATCTTCACGCTGGTCCGGCGGTTGATCCAGCAGTTGAAACAGACTGCGACAGGCGTGAAGCCATGTCCGCTCGCATAGTCGACATGCACACCCAGAACCGTCGTGTCGCCGCCGGTCCCCATCGGCCCGAACCCAAGCGCGTTGACCGCGGTCTTCAACCGCTCCTCCATCGCCGCCAGCACCGGCTCGGGGTTCACCTTGCCCAGCGGACGCAGGGTCTGCTTCTTGGCGAGCGCGGCGCAATAGTCGAACGATCCCCCGATGCCGACCCCCATGACAACCGGCGGGCAATGCTGCGCCCCGGCCTTGATCGCCACGTCCAGCACGTAGGTCTCGATCTCCTCCAGCGACGGGAAAGTGAAAAGTTCAAGCGCCGCCCAGCGCCCCGAACCCAGCGCCTTGGGCGAGCAGATCATCTCGACGTAGTCCGCGCCGCTCTCGAAATCATAGGAAACCAGCGGCATCTCCTTGCCGTGGTGGCTCCTCTCCAGTGTCAGCGGATTGGTGACATGCTTCAGGATCGGCGGATCAATGGTCTCGACGAGTTCCTCGTAGCCGCTCCTGATCGACGCCTTGAGATCGCAGTCCAGCACCGCGCCGCTGCCGATCTTGACGAAATAGGTCGGCACTCCGCTATCCGAACAAACGAACCGGTCCTTGCGCTCGGCCAATTCCGCACTTTTCAGCTGCAAATCCAAAGTCCGACGCGCAATCTCGCTTGTCTCGCTCTTCATCGCGGCGCGCAGACCCTCCTTCGCGTCCTCGGGAACCTTGCGCAGCGCACGCGAGTAAAGCTCGCGCGTTGCGACCTGGATCATCTCATCGGTGATGGGCACTGGACGGGTTCCTTTCCGATCTCGATGCGATTCCGCACGTCTTGCGCAATTAAGTCAAATATATGATTCTGAGCCTCAGGAAACCGTCTCTCCATTCAACCCGAGGATTTCCCGCATCCGCGCGATCAGGCCTACACGGTTCTGCCGGGTATAGATCGCAGCGTGAGGTGAGAGCACGCAGTTTTCCAGCGACGCAAAGCGTGCGTCGGGCGTCGGCTCGTTCTCGAAGACATCCAGGGCAGCCCCCGCGATGCTCCCCTCTCCCAGCGCCGCGATCAGCGCTTCCTCATCCACCACCGACCCACGCGAGACGTTCACGAGGTACCCGTCGGGGCCCAACGCACCCAAAAGCGCCGTCGAGGCGAGATGATGGGTGCTCTCGCCACCGGCGCAACTCAGGATGATCACGTCGGACGCCTCTGCCAGCCGCAACACGTCCGGCTCGAAGCGCCACGGCCCGTCCTTCGCCGTCCGACCGGTATAGGCAACCTCGCAGCCCAAAGCGGACAACTTCTCGGCAATTCGACGTCCGATGCGCCCCAGCCCAACGATGCCGACGTTTGATCCTGAGACCCGCCTTCCGAACGACACACGCCTTTCCCGCCAGTGGCCACGCCGGAAGAACCGGTCGTTGGCGGCGACATTCCGTAGCGCCGCGAATGTCAGCGCAACCGCACATTCCGCAGTATCTTCGGTCATCACCTCGGGCGTCGGAACGAACTCGATCCCGCGTGACGCCAGCCAAGGCTGATCGAAACGGTCGACACCCGCACCAACGCTGGCGATCCGGCGCAGGCCCGGAAGCTGTTCGATCAGCGTCTTGTCCGCACCGCCCATGGCCGACGTCAGCCCCAACCGGATTTGCCCGCGCGCGTCGGCGGATAGAGCCGTCCACTCTGCAACAGGCATCAGCTCGGCATCTGCTTCCAGCGCAGCGCGGACATCTGCCGGGACCACGCCGAGAACGGCAACGGTGGGCTTGCTGTCATTGGTCGCCATCGCGAATCTCCTGATCGTCTTTCCGGGCTCCTTGCCGGCCCGCAGTTTCCCCAATATCGGCTGCAAAAACGATTTAATCAATCTAAAAGCTAGCCATATAAGTTTTAATGTGCTATTCACCGCATCGCCCGACTCGCAGCCACCTTGACCGGGGCCTACGGGCCGGGCCCAATGCGCGCACCGCCGTAAAGACGCCGGCATTTCCTCCGGTGAGGCAACAGGGGCCAACGTGAACGAAGCCAAACCCGGCAGGACCGACCCGAAACCCGGCGACGCCGGCCCGGTCTCGTTCCGGATCACCGATGGCATTGCCGTTCTGACAATCGACAACCCCCCGGTCAATGCCGGTTCGCTCGCCGTGCGCGCTGCATTGCTCGCCGGTCTTGCCCGC
>JAJDOD010000034.1 GCA_022340315.1 Silicimonas sp.
GACCGGCGTGCGCAGCCACTATTCCGAGCGCTTCAAGATGTGGGGCTACGATCTGCCGGCTGCAATTTTCGAACCCTTCGCGGCGGAGTAAGGCCACATGGTAATCTCAGCAGAACCGCTAATCTACGGCCTGATCTTCCTGGCGGTACTTGCCCTGGTGCAGGGCATCTACCTCACCGTTTTCGGCAAGTCGATCTCGCTCAACAGCCGCGTGAACCGCCGGCTGGAGATGCTGGAAAAGGGCGCAGGCCGCGAACAGGTGCTGGAGCAACTCCGCAAGGAGATGAGCCAGCACATGAGCTCGCGCTCGATCCCGCTTTACGCGATCCTTGCCGACAAGGCGCAGAAGGCAAACATCGCCTTCACCCCCAGCCAGCTTATCATGGTGATGGTGGTCCTAACCGTCGTCGCGTTCTTCCTGCTGACCTTCGGCACCGGCGCCGGGCTCGTGATCCGCATCGTTCTGTCGATCCTGATGGGCGTCGGGGCGGTCTACGTCTGGGTCAACAACACCGCCAAAAAACGGATCTCCATGATCGAGGAGCAACTGCCCGAGGCGGTCGAACTCATGGTGCGGTCGCTGCGGGTGGGCCATCCCTTCACCTCAGCTCTTCAGATCGTCGCCAAGGAAGTGCCTGACCCGCTGGGAACGGAAATGGGCGTGATCTCGGACGAAGCCGCCTATGGCCGTGACGTGGGCGAAGCGCTCAAGCACATGGCCGAGCGGATTGACCTTCAGGACATGCGGTTCCTTGCGGTGGCGGTGACGATCCAGCAGACATCGGGCGGCAACCTTGCCGAGATTCTCGATGGCCTCGCCAAGGTCGTGCGGTCCCGTTTCAAGCTGTTCCGCCGTGTGAAAGCCATTACCGCGGAAGCGAAATGGTCGGGCATGTTCCTCTCGGGGTTCCCGATCGTGGCGCTGATCATGATCAACGTGATCCAGCCCGACTACTATGACGAAGTGAAAGAGACGGCGTACTTCATTCCTGCCTGTCTGATCGTTGCCGCCTTCCTCGTGGCCAACATCTTCGTCATGCGCATGCTCGTGAACATCAAGGTCTGATACGCATGGAAATGGTTACCACGCTCTTCGACACGGCCAACACCTGGCTGACCGACAATTTCGGCGACCTCGGGCCGCTCCTGATCATCGGTGTCCTCGGCATGTTCCTCGTGCTGCTGACGCTGCCGATCCTGCTCAAGAAGGAAAAGGACCCCTTCGACCAGCTCAAGCACGACGCGCGCGCGGGCACGCAGAAAGAGGGTGATGGCCCGCGCCTGCGCCGCGGCAACGGCCGCAAGGTCAACAAGCTCGACAAGTACTCGAGCTTTCTGGAACCGCAAGACGCCAAGGCGTATTCTGAGACACGTCTGAAACTTCTTCAGGCGGGGTATCGCTCGAAGGACGCGGTCCGGACCTATCACTTCCTGCAGTTCGTCCTTGGCATTGCCTTCCTGGTCCTCGGCGCGATCTATGCCATCTACGCAAACGCCACCGGTGAACCGTCGCTTCAGGCGATGATCGGGAGTGTTCTGGTCCCCGGTATCGTCGGATACATGCTGCCCAAGTACTGGGTCACCAAGCGCCAGCAGACCCGGCAGGAGGAAATCACGAACGGCTTCCCCGACAGCCTCGACATGATGCTTGTCTGCGTCGAGGCCGGCCAATCGCTCGACCAGGCGATCATTCGGGTCAGCCGCGAGATCAAGGCGGGCTATCCCGCTCTCGCGGAAGAATACGAGATGATCGCCAACGAGATGAAAGCCGGTAAGGACAAGACCAGCGTGCTGCGCGACATGTCCGAACGAGCCGGCGTGCCGGACGTCCAGAGCTTTGTGACCGTGCTGATCCAGTCGGCCAGCTTCGGTACCTCGATCTCGGAGGCGCTGCGCGTCTTCTCGGCGGAAATGCGCGACAAACGCATCATGCGGGCCGAGGAGAAAGCAAACACCTTGCCCACGAAGATGACCCTTGCCACAATGATGCTTACAGTGCCGCCGCTTCTGATCATCCTGATCGGGCCGTCCATCTACGACATCGCGGTGACGCTGAGTTCGATGAGCTTCTGACAAGGGGCAAATGAAGCAAAAAGGTCTGACGCTGGCAGTGCTGGCTCTAACGGCTCTGGCCGCCTGCGAGAACGCCGGCGGCCTTCGCCCGTTGGAGGGCGGCGTGTATGCGCCAACGGGCACGCCCCGGGGCGAGAAGTCGGTCGACGGGCTGATCGTCGGGCACCGCCTGATGCAGGCGGGCCAGTACGAACTTGCGCTCGAGGCCTATTATCGCGCCGCCTCGGAACAAGGCTTCAATGTCGATGTGCTGTCAGCCATCGGGTCGGCCAACCTGCAACTCGGGCGCCTCGGGCAGGCTGAACGCATCCTTCGCGAGGCCACGAAGGTCGACGAGACCTTTCCGCCGGCATGGAACAATCTTGGCGTTGTCTTGATGGAGCGCGGCCAGTACGGCGAAGCCAGCCGCGTTTTCCAGCTCGCCTTTGCACTCGACAGTGGCGAAAGTGCAGAAATTCGCGAAAACCTTCGCAAAGCGCTCGCAAAACTTGAAAATCCGACCTATTCTGAGCCGGAAGAGTTCCGCCTGGTGAGGCGAGGTCCGGGCTTCTACCAGATCCTCGAAACACCCGAAGACACCGAATAACGGTGCACGTCCGGCGGACGCGAGCAGTAAGGGACGAAGATATGCAACGCGCAGGACTTCTATCCGTTTGTTTTGGAAGTATTATTCTGCTGTCCGCTTGTGGCGGCGGCGGCATGAGCGACGCCGAGGTCGAGCAGGCGCTCAAGGACGTCAACGTGATCGACGACACCAACCTCAACGAGGTGATGCTCTCGGTGGCCAACCCGAACGAAGCGGTGGCCTATTTCGAAAGGACGATTGCCCAGTACCCCAACCGCATCGACCTGAGACGCGGGCTGGCGAAATCGCTGGTGCGCGCGAAGAAGCCGGCGGCAGCGGCAACCGCCTGGAAAACCGTCACCGAGATGCCTGGCTCGACCAGCGAGGACCGGGTCGATTATGCTGACGCGCTGATCCGCGCAAACAACTGGAGCGAGGCGGAGGTTCAGCTGAACCGCGTGCCCCCGACCCACGAAACCTTCAAGCGGTACCGCCTGGAAGCGATGGTGGCAGACAGCAAGAAGGAATGGAAGAAAGCCGACAGCTTCTATGAGACCGCCGTCGGGCTGACAACGACGCCTTCGGGAACGCTGAACAACTGGGGCTTCTCGAAGCTGACCCGCGGCGACTATGCCGGCGCCGAGTCGCTATTTTCCGAGGCACTGTCCTACGACAACTCGCTTTTCACGGCGAAGAACAATCTCGTCCTGGCCCGCGCCGCGCAGCGCAAGTACGATCTGCCCGTCATCTCCATGACCCAGATCGAGCGCGCGCAACTGCTTCACACATCCGCGCTGTCCGCAATCAAGCAGGGCGATGTCAACACCGGCAAAGCGCTTCTCGCCGAGGCGATCGACACACACCCGCAGCATTTCGATGCCGCCGTGCGCAGCCTTGAAGCGCTGGAAAACGGCCGAACCGTGGACGGCTAGACGACAGGCGAGGCGCGTATAGATGGCAACCGATTGGACCACGGCAGCCTGGTTCTTGCCGCTCGTCCTGCCTATCGCCCTCTGGGTCGCCTGGAGCGACATGGCGACCATGAAGATACCGAACAAGGCGGTCCTCGCCTTGCTTGCGGTATTCGTGGTGGTGGGTCCGATCGCCCTTCCGTTCAACGACTATCTTTGGCGGTACGCACATTTCGGCGTCGTCATCGTCCTCGGCTTCGTGCTGAGCTCGCTTGGCACGATGGGTGCGGGCGATGCAAAGTTCGGCGCGGCGATGGCACCGTTCATTGCGCGCCAGGACGTCGTTCTTTTCATGTTCCTGCTCGGCGCGACCACCATCGCGGCATTTCTCCTGCACCGCTCGGCCCGGTCATCGAACGCGATCCGGTCGCGGTTCCCCGAGTGGGAAAGCTGGACCCGGCGCGAGTTCCCGATGGGCTTCGCGCTCGCCCCTGCGCTGGTCTTCTATCTTGCCGTCGCGGTGTTCACCTGAACCCAGGCCGATGTGCATCACTCTCCGCTGACCGAAAAGAGCGCATAAAGCTCGTTGTCGCGTACCAGTGAGAATTCCGCCCCGGAAGCCTGCATTTCGCCAAGCACGATCCGCCGGACGCCGGCAGTGAAAGCGCATTTGGGAACAAGGACATAGTCGGCATTCTCAAGCCCGGTCAGGCCACCGTAGTACCAGGGCGCGCTGCCCTTGGGCGGCTCCAGCGGCGCAAACAGGTGATAGGCCGAAAGCAGATCGGCCGTCAGAAGCCGGCTGCCTTCGGGCAGACCCGCCGAAGCCAGGTCGGCCCCAAGCGTCTCGAACAATGCGCGGCTTCCGGCCGACCATTCGCAGCTTGGAAAGCGAACGCCCTGGAATTCGCTTGCGGGTGGCCGACCAACTTCTTCGGCATATCTCTCCCAGGGCCCCGCCTCGTGATCGCGGAAGACCTGCGCGGTCATCATGTAGGCGCGGTCGCGGCGTATGAAGATATCCTGATGACCGGACGTTTCTGGAAGCATGGGCAGGAAGCGCGCCTTGTCGAAGCTCAGATGCGCCAGCGGAGAGGTGGCGATGTTGAAGAACGACGGGAAGAACACCGCAAAGGCTGCAATCGCGGTGCCGGTCATGGCCTGTCGAAGGTCAATACCGAACATCTCGCCGCATCCCGCATCCGGCCTTAGCGCCAGCAGCAGCACCGGCAAGAACACAAGCCACTGCGGATCGGTTCCGAAGTTCTGGTAGGTGATGTAGATAAATGCCGGGGCCAGCAGCAGCGCAGCCAGCCCCGTGGAAGGCGGCGCGGTTCGCCGGATCAACAGACCAGCCGCAATGCCCACCAGCGTCGCGCCCACGTGACGCGGTCCAGCCACGATCTGGTCGAGTGACGCACCAGCCGATGGGCGGATCACGTTGTCGGCGACACGCTGGAGGTTCTCGAAATAGGCGACCCAGAACCCGGCGCCCTGGACCAGCGTGACGAAGACCACGACAGCAAGCCCGGTCGCGACCGCGAACGAGAGCGTCCGGACGTTGCGGGCAACAAGCAGGGCCAGCACCGCGATCGGCCCGAGGGTCACGAAGTAGGTGATCTTGAGAAGCAGCAGCATCGCGCCAAGAAGTCCGAGGATCACACCGTCCAACGCGGTACGGGCCGGAGGCGATGGCGGAACGAGGAGCAAAAGGAGGATCGTGAAAGACGCCGCCCAGGCCCAGCGATTGTAGTGCATCGAGATGGCAACACCGGATGTGGCCGTCCCGTAGCTGAGCGCCAGGACGAGACCCAGTGTCGTGCATCCGAAATAGAGTGCCAGCCCGCGCGGCAACCGCGTCGCGGCGGCATAGGCGACCATGGGCAGCAGGACCATCGCAAACGCCATCTGCGCCAGGATCAGCGCCATGCCCGCCGAAACGCCAAGGTTCATGATCCACAAGACAGGCCAGAAGGCCAGCGCGCCAATCGGCGTCATGAAGTCAAGATGCGGGACAGCGCCCTTCTCCATGCGCGTCAGGATGTCCAGAAGGTGGTAGCTGTCACCCTCATGGGTGTCGAGATAGAGCCCCCCGACGAAACACGAGACGCCGCCGTAAAGCGCGATGAAGACGACAAGGAGGCCCGCCAGACGAAACGGATCAGTCCTGTTCATTCCTCATCCTTTTTCCATCATTTGGCCACAATAAACGGTCATGTTCGTGTTCGGAAAGGTGTGCCAAGGCTTATTGTTCAAAATCGGGCAACGGCGGGGCACGCTGCGAATTTCTTTTGTGAAGGCAGGGTTTAGCCCATGAATATGGAAACTTCCAACGTCGTCGCCCCCCCGGCTCCGCGCTCGCTCGACGGGATGAGACTCCCTATGGTCATGATGCGCGACATCCTTCTGAAAACGATGTTCCGGATGAATCTCGATGCCTGCGGCGAACTGGCCAAGGCGATGTGCCTTCCCATTCCGGTCACGCAGGAACTGATCGACCTCGCGCGTGAACAGAAGCTTCTGCAGGCGACGGGTACGCTCCACGCGAACTCGGGCGGCGAGATGGGCTTCGAGCTGACCGACGCGGGCAAGGCGCGCGCGATGGATGCGCTTGCCCAGTCCGAATACTATGGCGCCATGCCGGTACCGCTCGAGGTCTATTCCGAGCAGGTCAAACGGCAGTCGATCCGCAACATCCAGGTCACGCGCGAGCAGCTGATCGGCGCGATGGGTCACCTGATCCTGCCGAACGAGCTTCTCGACCATCTCGGGCCCGCGGTCAGCGCTGGCCGGTCGATCCTGATGTACGGGCCTCCGGGCAACGGTAAGTCGTCGATTTCGAACGGCATCCGCGACGCGCTGGGCGACAAGATCTATGTCCCGCGCGCCATCGAATACGCAGGCCAGGTGATCACCGTTTACGACCCGATCGTGCACTCGGCGGCCGAGGAACAGGTGGACGATCCCAACTCGCTGCGCCGCACCGGCAACCGCTACGACACCCGCTATGTCCTTTGCGAGCGGCCGACCGTCATCACCGGTGGTGAACTGTCGCTTTCGATGCTCGACCTTGTCTACAACCCGACCGCGCGGACCTACCAGGCACCGCTGCAGCTGAAATCAACCGGCGGCATCTTCATCGTCGACGACCTTGGCCGCCAGGAAGAACCGCCGCAGGCGCTGGTCAACCGCTGGATCGTCCCGCTTGAAGAAGCGAAGGACATCCTCGCCCTGCAATCGGGTGAGAAATTCACCGTACCCTTCGACACGCTGGTGATCTTCTCAACCAACTTCCACCCCAACGAGATCTTCGACAAGGCGGCGCTTCGCCGGATCTTCTTCAAGATCAAGATCGACGGGCCCGAGCAGGAAGACTACCTCAAGATCTTCGCGATGGTGGCGCGCAAGCGCAAGATGCCGCTCGACGAGGATACGCTCGTCTACCTGATCAAGAACAAGTACCCGACGATCGACAACATCTATGCGAACTACCAGCCGATCTTCCTGATCGACCAGATGATCGCGATCTGCGAGTTCGAGGGCATCCCCTATCAGATGTCGCCGGAACTGATCGACCGGGCCTGGGCGAACATGTTCGTCAAGGAAGAGAAGATCGTTCACTGACACCTCAGGGGTTTCGCCGCGCTCACGCGCGGCGATCCGGGCGAGGGGTTTCACCCCTCGCGCACCCCAGGATATTTTCGGACCGATGAAACGGTGAAGTCAGGCTTTCCGGCCATCTCCGGCCGCGCTAGATCCGTTCCATGTCCCTGCCCGCCTCATTCTCAGACTGGTTCGCCGCCCGCGGCTGGGCGCCGCATCCCCACCAGCTCGAGATGGTCGCGCGCGCCCACGAACCCTCGCTTCTGCTCATCGCGCCCACCGGCGGCGGCAAGACGCTCGCCGGGTTCCTGCCGACGCTGTCGGAACTGGCCAGCACCGCCCACGACGGCCTTCACACCATCTACGTCTCACCGCTTAAAGCGCTCGCCGCCGACATTCGCCGCAACCTCTCGACACCGATTGCGGAGATGAACCTCCCCATCCGGGTCGAGGACCGCACCGGCGACACCACCGCCACCCGGAAGAAACGCCAGCGTACCGATCCGCCGCATATCCTGCTGACCACGCCCGAAAGCCTCGCCCTTCTTCTCAGCTACGAGGACGCGCCGCGCATCTTCGCCGGCCTTCAAAGGGTGATCGTCGACGAGATTCACGCCCTTGCCGAATCGAAGCGCGGCGACCAGCTGATGCTCTGCCTTGCCGAGCTTCAGGCCCTTTGCCCCGGCCTCCGCCGTGTCGGCCTCTCGGCCACGGTCGAGGACCCCGCCGCCATCGCCCGCTTCCTCGCGAGTCACCCCGATCCCTGCGCCATTCTGCACGCCGATCCCGGTCCCGACCCCGACATCGCCATGCTGACCACCGACGAAATGCCACCCTGGTCCGGCGGCGGCGCGGCCTATGCGATCCCGGCGGTGCTGGAACAGGTGAAGAAACACCGAACCACGCTCATCTTCCACAACACCCGCGCCCAGGCCGAGATCTTCTTCCACAATCTCTGGCTCGCCAATGACGACAGCCTGCCCATCGGCATCCACCACGGCTCGCTCGACAAGGCCCAGCGCAAGAAAGTCGAAGCAGCAATGGTCGCTGGAGAGCTGCGCGCTATCGTCTGCACCGGCACGCTTGATCTGGGTATCGACTGGGGCGATGTCGATCTGATCATCCAGGTCGGCGCACCGAAGAACGTCAAGCGCCTGGTACAGCGGATCGGCCGCGCCAACCACAATTACAACGCGCCGTCGAAGGCGCTGATCGTTCCCGCCAACCGCTTCGAGGTGGTCGAATGCGTCGCCGCGCTCCAGGCCGTGCGCGTGCGCGAGCTGGATGGCGACCCGCGCGGCCCCGGCCCCCGCGACGTGCTCTGCCAGCACATCCTGATCCGCGCCTGCCGCGCGCCCTTCGACGCTTCCGAACTTTACGACACCCTCCGCACCGCCGGCGCCTATGCCGACCTGACGCGCGATGCCTTCGACGAATGCCTCGAGATGATGGCGACCGGCGGCTATGCGCTCCGCGCCTATGACCGCTGGCAGCGGCTGAAACAGACCGACGGCCTCTGGCACCTCCGCGACCCGCGCGCCGCCGCCCACATCCGGCGCAATCTCGGCACCATCATCGACACCGAAACGCTGAAGGTCCGGCTGAAAAACCGCATGGGCGGCAAACCCCTGGGCGAGATCGAGGAAGGCTTCGCCGCCTCTCTCACCCCCGGCGACACCTTCCTGATCGGCGGCGAGATCGTGCGCTACGAGGGGCTGAAGGAGATGACCGTCCAGGTCACCCGCCGCGCCGACCGGGCGCCGAAGATCGCGGTCTTCAACGGCACCAAGTTCGCCACCTCGACCCAGCTCACGCACCGCATCCTGGAAAGCTTCGAGGCGCGCGACTGGACCGGCCTGCCCCGCCACACCGCCGAGTGGCTCGATCTGCAGGCCAAACGCTCGAAACTGCCCCAGGCCGACCGCATACTGGTCGAAAGCTTCCCCCATGACGGGCGCCAGAACACCTGCATCTACGGCTTCGCGGGCCGGAACGCGATGCAGACCCTCGGCCTTCTCATCTCGCACGAGATGGAGGCGGCGGGCCTTGCCCCCCTCGGCTTCGTCTCGACCGATTACGCCGCGCTGATCTGGGGTCTCGAGCGCCTTCCCGACCCCGAACCGATGTTCCAGGGCCCGGCCCTCCGCGCAGCTTTCGAGCGCTGGATGTCCGGCAATGCCGTGATGAAACGCACCTTCAAGGCGACCGCGACGATCTCCATGATGCTGGAGCGGAATTACGGGTCGCAGCGCCGTCCGGGGCGGCAGGCGACCTTTTCCTCCGACATCCTCTACGACACGCTCGCCAGGTACGAACCCGACCACCTGCTGATGCGGATCACCCGCGAAGAAGCGATGCGCGGGCTGGTCGATTTCGGCCGGATCGAGGAAATGCTGGCCCGCACCGGCGGCCGGGTCGATCACGTGGTGCTCGACCGGGTGACACCGCTGGCCGCGCCGCTCTTCCTCGAACCCGGGCGCATCCCGATCAAGGGCGAAGGCCGCGAGCGCATCCTCGCCGCCGAGGCCGAACGCCTGATGGCCGAGGCCGGGATCGGCGCACTCTGACGCAGAGTGCGCGGCGCCGTCCGACACGGACGCCGCCCGGAAACCGCGTCGGTTTCCGAAGCAGTCTCCGCGTCGGAGACTGCCCCCGCAAAGTGCTTAAGCCGCCATCAAACTTCCTTAACGCACGCACCGCTCCGGTGCCGTCCATTCGTCTGAGACCGATCCATCCACCGACGCGATACCGACGTAATACCGACGTGATACCGACGTTGCGTTCTTCGCCCCAAGCCCCTCATTTCAAGGGATTTACCTTTGCACGGCAGGTCCGCAACGCCATCCGAGCGCGCGCGCCGTTAACCGGATCGCGCCCTCAGTCGCAGAGACTGTCGACAACCTTGGCCAGAAACGCCTCACCCGCGTCGAACTGCGCGACCGAGATGAATTCGTCCGCCTGGTGCGCCTGCTCGATATTGCCGGGTCCGCAGATCACTGCGGAAATCCCGGCGGCCTGGAAATGCCCGGCTTCGGTGCCGTAGCTCACAACGTGGCTGGCATTGTCGCCTGTTATCCTCCGCACGATCTCCTCCGAGACGCCATGCGCCTCGGGCACCAGCCCCGGCACATCCTCGCCATCGTTGAAGATGATCCGCGCCGAAGGTGCCACCCTCTGCATTTCCCGCTCAACCTCAGCCGCCTTTTCGTAAAGCGCTCCGATCCAATCCTTGCGGTCGTCGTCCGGCACGAACCGCATCTCGAGGACAAAGCGGCAGTCGCCCGCGGTGATGTTATGCGCCGTCCCGCCCCTGATCTTGCCCACGTGCACCGTGGTCCAGGGCGGGTTGAAGACACGCGCGATCGCCGAGGGTTCGCGGCCCATGCTTTCGGCATTGCGTGCATTGGCCCACTCGATGATCCGCGCCGCCTCGTGAATGGCGCTGACCCCTGTGTGCATGAGCGAGGAATGAACTTCGAACCCCTTGATATGGATGTCGAAACTCGCACTTCCCTTATGCCCGGTGACACACTCCATCATCGACGGCTCACCGATGATCGCCGCTCCTGCCTTGGGCAACCCGGCCTCCGCCATCGCCTCGATCAGCGGCGGCGCGCCGGCGCATCCGATCTCCTCCTCGAACGAAAGCGCGATCTGCAAGGGCCGCTTCAGATCGCTCGTCAGGGCGCGCTGCAGCGCATGAAGCGCAAGCGCATCGAACCCCTTCATGTCGCAACACCCGCGCCCGAAATACTTGCCGTCCCTCTCGGTCACGGTCCAGGGATCCGAGGTCCAGTCCTGCCCCTCGACCGGCACGACGTCAGTATGTCCAGACAGAACGATACCACCCGGAACATCAGGTCCGACCTGGCAAAATAGCGCGTGCTTGGAGGGATCGCCCGCCTTGGGCATCCGGTGCGCCGTCACGCCGATGCCGGCCAGATACCCTTCGACCCAGTCGATCAGCGGAATATTGGTGTCGTGGCTTACGGTCGGGAAACCGACCAGCGCCTCCATGATCTCCCGCGCCGAGAGATCACCCACGGTCGAACCCGCCCCAGGATCCCTTCAACACGAAATGGCCCGGCGTGACCTCGTCATAAACCGAAGGCTCGGGCTCGAAATCGACAGGGAAGATGGGCGAGGGTATAGGCTTGAAATTCAAGTCCTTTTCCGACTTTCGCTGCCGCGGATCGGCCACCGGAACCGCCGCCATCAGCGAGGTCGTATAGGGATGGCGCGGATCCTCGAAGATCGCAGCGCGCGGCCCGATCTCGACGATCCGGCCCAGGTACATCACGCCCACCGAGTGGCTCACGCGCTCGACCACGGCCATGTCATGGCTGATGAACAGCATCGAGATCCCAAGGTCCGCCTGCAACTCCATCAACAGGTTCAGAACCTGCGCCTGCACGCTGACGTCCAGCGCGCTCACCGCCTCGTCGGCGATGATCAGCTTGGGGTTCAGCGCCAGCGCGCGGGCAATCGCGATCCGCTGCCGCTGCCCGCCCGACAACTCGTGCGGATAACGGCGCAGGAAGCTCCGGGGCAACTCCACCCGGTCGAAGAGCCGCGCCACCGTCTCGGCCCTTTCCTGCGGGCTGCCGATACCGTAGTTGATCAACGGCTCCGAGACCTGGTCCTCCAGTTTCATCTGCGGATTTAGCGAGGCAAACGGGTCCTGGAAGATCATCTGCATGTCCCGGCGTGCCAGGCGCAGTTCTTCGCTCGAAAAGTCCAGCACGTTCTTCCCGTCGAGCCAGACCTCGCCCGATTGCGGCTCGACCAGCCGCAGGACCGAGCGTCCGCAGGTCGACTTGCCGCAGCCCGATTCGCCGACCAGGCTCAGCGTCTGCCCCGCCTTCACCTGGAACGACACGTCCTCGGTTGCGTGCACATTGGCCACCGTCCGTCGAAAGAGCCCGCCCTTCACGGCAAACCGTGTCGTCAGGTGCTTCACATCCAGAAGCACCTTGTCCTCCTTCGGCACGATCGGCTCGGCTGCCGTATCGCCGTCTCCCATCAGCCGCAGCCGCACCGGCGCGGTGGTGCCCTTCATCTCGCCCAGCTTGGGAACCGCCGCCAGAAGCGCCTTGGTGTAGGGGTGTTGCGGATCCTCGAAAATCTGCTCGACCGGCCCCTCTTCCACCTTGTTGCCACGGAACATGACCACCACCCGGTCGGCCATCTGTGCCACCACGGCCATGTCATGGGTGATGAACATCACGGCCGTGCCGGTCTCGCGCTTCAGCCGGTCGATCAGCGCCAGGATTTCGGCCTGGATCGTAACGTCGAGCGCCGTTGTCGGCTCGTCCGCAATCAACAGGCGCGGCTCGCAAGCCAGCGCCATCGCAATGACGATCCGCTGCCGCATGCCGCCCGAAAGCTCGTGAGGATACTGCGTCAACCGCCGTTCCGGCTCGGGGATGCGTACCTGGCGCAAAAGCTCAAGCGCACGCGCCTTGGCCTGCTCCTTCGTCATACCCTTGTGAACCCGCAGCCCCTCGGTCAGCTGCCGTCCCACGGTGAAAACCGGGTTGAGCGAGGTCATGGGCTCCTGGAAGATCATCCCGATCTCGTTTCCCCGGATCGTCCGCATCACGCTGTCGCCAGCCTTCGAGACGTCGATCTGCCCGCCCTTGTCGCTGCCGCGATCGAAAAGAAGCTGTCCGCCCGCGATCTTGCCTCCGCCGAATTCCACGAGCCTCATCAGGGAAAGCGACGAAACCGACTTGCCCGACCCCGACTCGCCCACGACCGCGACGGTTTCACCTGGCGCGATGTCGAAGCTGACATCCTCAACCCCGACCACGGGACCGTCCTTGGTCTGAAATTCCACACGGAGATTTCGCAGCGAGGCAAGAGGTTGATCCAGCATGGCAGCCCTTTCGTCAGTCGCTAGCACGCTAGTGCCGCGACCGGAGGGCGTCAATCGACGGCGCGCAGCTTCGGCGGCAAGCATCAACGCTGGCGCGGACATGTTCAGTCACATGCTCACTCTGCCGGTTTCCAGGTCATTCGTGAAATCACGGACGGAAATTTCCGGTGACCCCGCGGCAACCCTTGCATTCCGGCAACCTTTCGGTCGAAACTCAGCCCGTCCGTGCCTTGGGGGCGGGACATCAAGAACAACTGAAGTGGATCGTGGTGCAAATCACGCAACTCGAAAAACCGATCCCCGCAGTCTGCCGTTTTCGGCAGCGGATCAGGCACGCCCAAACCAACAAGGAGTGAACCCGATGAAACTCATGACAGCCCTTATGGGCGCCTCGGCGCTTGCCGCCGTAGCGACCACCGCTTTCGCGGCGGGGCACGAAGGCCCGCGCGGCCGCGATGGTGAGGTCAAGATCATTTACTGGCAGGCGCCTTCGATCCTGAACCCGTACCTGTCAAGCGGCACCAAGGACATCGAGTCGGCCTCGATGGTCATCGAGCCGCTGGCACGCTACGACCAGGACGGCAACCTCGTTCCCTGGCTCGTCGACGAAATCCCGACGACCGAGAACGGCGGCGTCAGCGAAGACCTGACCTCGATCACCTGGAAGATTACGCCGGGCATAACCTGGTCGGATGGATCGCCATTCACCAGCGCCGACGTCAAGTTCACCTACGAGTACTGCAGCCATCCTGAAGGCGGATGCGCTCAGTTGACCAAGTTCGGCGGCGTCTCCAGCATCGAAACTCCCGACGATCTGACGGTCGTGGTGAACTTCGAGGGCTCGACACCCTTCCCCTACGGGCCGTTCGTCGGCGGCGAAAGCCCGATCCTTCAGGCCGCACAGTTTGCCGATTGTCTCGGCGCCAGGGCGCCCGAGTGCACCGAGGCCAACTTCAACCCGATCGGCACCGGCCCGTTCGTCGTCACCGAGTTCAAGCCGAACGACGTGATCACGATGGCCGCCAATGAAAACTATCGCACCGACGGCAAGCCCGCCTTCGCAAGTGTTACCTTCAAGGGCGGCGGCGACGCTGCTGCTGCGGGCCGCGCGGTGATGGAAACCGGTGAATTCGACTACGCCTGGAACCTCCAGCTTGCGCCGGACGTCATCGCCAAGATGCAGGAAGGCGGCAAGGGCACGCCCGTCGTCGGATTCGGTACGCTGGTCGAGCGGATCATGCTCAACCACACCAACCCCGACCCGAGCCTGGGGCCGGATGAACGCGCCGTTGTGCGCCCCCACCCGTTCCTTCAGGAACCGGCCGTCTACAAGGCCATGTCGATGGCAATCGACCGGCCGCTTCTCGTCGAAGTCGGTTATGGACAGGCCGGCCGCGTGACCTGCAACTGGGTTCCCGCGCCGCAGCTCTATGCGTCGACCTCGATGAACTGCGACACGCAGGACCTTGCGGGCGCGAACGCGCTTCTTGACGAAGCGGGCTTCACCGACAGCGATGGCGACGGCGTGCGCGAAGCGAACGGCGTTCCGATGAAGATCCTCTACCAGACTTCGACCAACGCCGTCCGCCAGGACTTCCAGGCGCTGATCAAGCAGTGGTGGGCCGAGATCGGCATCGAAGCCGAGCTTCGCAACGTCGATGCGTCGGTCTTCTTCGGTGGCGACCCGGGCTCGCCGGACACGTTCCAGAAGTTCTACGCGGACGTCGAGATGTACGCGAACAACTTCTCGGGCACCGACCCCCAGAGCTACCTGGGCAACGGCCTCTGCGACAAGGCGCCTTCGCCGGACAAGCAGTGGCAGGGCGAGAACATCTCGCGTTTCTGCATGGAAGAGTTCGACGCGCTCCACGCGCAGCTTGCCTCGACGGGTGACCTGAACGAGCGCGGCCGGATCGCGCAGGAGCTGAACGATATGGCCGTCTCGAACGGGATGATGATCCCGCTCGTCGATCGCGGTCGTCTTTCGGCGCATTCCAACTCGCTTGGTGGTGTTATTCTCAACACCTGGGACAGCGAGCTTTGGAACGTGGCCGACTGGTACCGCATGAAGTAAGAAGGGTTCGGGGCGGAGAGCGATCTCCGCCCCTCCCGTTTCTGACGCGCCATGCTCACCTACACCATCCGCCGGCTGATCCTGAGCGTTCCCACGCTGCTCTTCATCAGCCTCGTCATCTTCCTGCTGCTCAAGCTCGCTCCCGGCGACCCGATGGCCAGCCAACCGCTGACCGTGCCGCCCGAGGTGCGCGAGAAGATGCGGATCGCGCTCGGCGTGGGCCAGCCCTGGTACATCGCGTTTCCGAAATGGCTCTATCAGTTCTTCGTCGTCGAACCGCTCTACCTGTTCGACGCAATGCTCGGCACCGACTGGGCAGGTGGCCAGCAGCGTGTGATCTCGTGGCAGACCCGCTCGCCGGTCATGGATATCGTGATGCAGCGCATCCCGCAGACCCTCTGGGTGGTCGGCGTCGCCTATGTCGTCGCGATCCTTATCGCAATTCCGATCGGCATCTATTCCGCCTATCGGCAGTATTCCTGGTTCGATAACGCCGGCACCTTCGTCACGATGGTCGGCTTCTCGGTCCCGCCGTTCTTTTCGGGCGTCCTCGTGATTGTCATCTTCTCGGTCTGGCTGGGCTGGTTCCCGTCGATATACGACACGACGCACAAGGTCACCGACTGGGCCAGCTTCAAGGTTCAGCTCCAGCAGATGGTCATGCCGGTGATGGTTCTGGCGCTTCAGATCACGTCGCAGCTTTCCCGCTTCATGCGCGCCTCGATGCTCGACAATCTCAACCAGGATTACGTCCGCACCGCCCGCGCCAAAGGCCTGGGCGAGAAAACCGTGGTCCTCGTCCATGTTTTGCGCAATTCGCTGATCCCGGTCGTTACGGTGATTGCGCTTGGAGTTCCGTCCATCTTCGGCGGCGCCATCATCACCGAACAGGTCTTCAAGGTGAACGGCATCGGCCAGCTGCTGATCACCGCCATCCAGGCCAACGACCTGCCCATGGTGCAGACACTGACCTTCATTTTCGCGATCCTGATCGTGCTCTTCAACCTGATCGCCGACGTGCTCTACGGCCTGCTCGATCCGAGGATCCGCTATGACTGAGACCCCGATCACGATGGACAAGGTCGAGCCGACGGCACCGCCGCGCTCGCAATGGGCCGATGTCTGGGACCAGTTCCGCCACCACCGTGGTGCGATGTGGGGCGCGGGCGTGTTCCTGTTCATCGTGTTCCTGGTCCTGTTTGGACCCTGGATTTACTGGAACGACCCGCAATACGTGCCTACCGGGCGCGACTTCCTGAACCTCCGCGACACACGCCCGATCTACGTGGCGCTGTTCGATTCAGGCGCGAAGACCAACTGGCTCCACCCCCTCGGCACCGACAACCTTGGCCGCGACTTCCTTGGCCGGTTGCTGATCGGCGGGCGAATCTCTCTTGCCGTCGGCATGGCGGCGATGATCCTTTCAGTGGTGCTCGGCACCTTCATCGGCGTGCTCGCCGGTTATTTCCGTATGCTCGACGGCCCGCTGATGCGGCTTACCGACCTCTTCTTGGCGCTGCCGCTCCTGCCGCTCCTCCTCGTCGCGGTGCTTTTGTTCCGTGACAAGCTCTCCGGCATGTTCGGCCCCGAGGGCGGAACCTTCATCCTGATCGTCACACTCGTCGGCGTCACCTCGTGGATGCAGACCGCGCGCATCGTGCGAGGCGACGTGCTGGCGCTCAAGGAGCGCGAGTTCATCCTCGCTGCCCGCTCGATCGGCACGACACCGTCCAAGATGATCGCCCGCCACCTGTTGCCCAATGTCATGAGCCCGATCATGGTGTCGGCCACGCTGGGCATTGCCACGGCGATCATCACCGAAAGCGCGCTCTCGTTCCTCGGCTTCGGCTTTCCGCCGGACTTCCCGACCTGGGGCAAGCTCCTGTTCGACGCGGTGGACCGGATGCAGCTTTACCCCGAGCGGGTGATCTGGCCCGGCATTCTCATCTCGCTCACGGTTCTCAGCGTGAACTACGTCGGAGACGGCCTGCGCGATGCCCTGGACCCGAGAATCCGGGGACGCTGATCGACGTTTGCCGTCAATGGTGACTTAACTATTGGGTGATAGCCGGAAGTCCCGATCAAATGGACACCGGACATGGACGATACAGGCAAACAGTTTCAGGAACTCCAGGCCGTTCTCGGCGCACTGGACAAGGTTCAGGCCGTCATCTGGTTTGACACAGACGGAAATATCTTGGAGGCGAACGAAAACTTCTGTTCCGCCCTGGGGTATCGCCCGGACGAACTCATCGGTCGCCATCACCGCATGTTCGTCGACAGTGCCTATTCGAATAGCGGCGACTACCAGGCCTTCTGGCGCCGACTTGGAAACGGCGAATTCATCACTGGCGAGTTCACGCGTTACGCCAAGGACGGTTCGGCAGTTTATATCGACGCCTCGTACAATGCCATACGCGATGGTGACGGCAACGTGGTCAAGGTCGTGAAGTTTGCCAACGACATCACCGAACGGAAGATCAGAAACGCACGGTTCGAAGCACAGCTTGGCGCGATCTCAAGGTCCCAGGCGGTTATCGAATTCAAGCCCGACGGCTCAATCACAACCGCCAATGAGAATTTCCTGAATGCAACGGGCTATCAGTTGTCCGAGATCGAGGGCAAGCATCACCGGATCTTCGTCGATCGCGAATATGCCAACAGCGCGGAGTACCGCGAGTTCTGGAACAAACTGAGCAATGGCGAATTCTTCGCCTCCGAATTCAAGCGCCTGACCAAGACCGGAGCCGATATCTGGATTCAGGCCAGCTACAACCCGATCTTCGATCCCTCTGGCAATGTGACGGGCATCATCAAGTTTGCAACCGACATCACGCAGCGCAAACAGAAGATGGAACAACTGATAGAAGGCGTTGTCGCCACATCGAACTCGATCGCGCAGGAAGCAGAAGCAATTTCGGCGACATCGAACGAGTTGTCCAAGCGCAGCGAGACGCAGGCTGCGACCGTTGAACAGACATCGGCGGCGATGGAACAGATCTCGGCCAGTGTCAGCAGCAATGCCAAGAACGCCCAGGGCGCATCGGAAGAGGCGAAAGCGGCAAATGCCCAGGCAGAGAAAGGCGGCCAGGTCGTCGAACAGGCGATCTCGGCCATGAAGAAGATCGAGGATGGCTCGAAAGAGATCCGGAAGTTCATCGAAGTGATCGATTCGATTGCCTTCCAGACCAACCTCCTCGCACTGAACGCCGGCGTGGAAGCAGCCCGCGCCGGGGATGCCGGCCGTGGCTTTGCGGTTGTCGCCTCCGAAGTGCGCGCCTTGGCGCAACGCGCTTCGGAATCCGCGAAAGACATCAACGCGCTGATCGACAACAGCAGCAAGGAAGTGGCGGAAGGCGCGCGCCTCGTCAACGAAACCGGAACTGTACTGGCCGAGATCATTGATGGCGTTGTGAAGGTTGCCGACGGCATCGAGAACATCAACACCGCCAGTGCGGAACAGGCGAGCGGCGTTCAGGAAATCAATCAGGCCATCTCCGACATAGACAAGACGACCCAACGAAACGCGTCATTGGCAGAGGAAAGCGCCGAAGCCGCAGGTACCTTGGCCCGGAACTCGGCGGAACTTCTTGAACTCATCAGCCAATTCGATGCGGGAAAAGAAGTCAGAAACCAACGGCCCCACAAACTCGCCCAGGCATCACAACCACGGCAATCGCCCAAGGTAGCGGTCAATGAAACCGCAACATACCGGGCAGACGACGACGCGTGGACCGAGTTCTGAACGGTGAACGCAGGTCATTCGAGCACGCCCACGCACGGTTTATCACGCTACTCGACGTCGCGCCTGATCCGCTGGACAAGGAGCCAGACCAAGGCGAGGACCAGTGGCGTGAGGATGGTCAGCGACAAGTTCTTGCCGATCCCCAGTCCCTCGAACACCGGATAAGTTACATAGGAAAGCAAATTGACAGCATAATAGGTGATGGCGGCAACCGAAAAACCTTCCACTGTC
>JAJDOD010000203.1 GCA_022340315.1 Silicimonas sp.
GCGGCGCTTGAGCGTATGTCCCCCGCGCCGCTGGAAGCGCCGGACTACGATGAGGCGAATGCATTCGTCTGGCATGTAAGCCCGGATCGGCTGGAGCCGGTCGAGAAGGTCAACCGGGTGGAGATCGACCTGCTGATCGGGATCGACCGGTCGCGCGATACGCTGGTCGAGAACACGCGGCAATTCGCGCGCGGGCTGCCTGCGAACAATGCGCTGCTTTGGGGCGCGCGGGGCATGGGCAAGTCGAGCCTGGTAAAGGCGGCCCATGCGGCGGTTCTGGACGAGGGACTGTCCATCAAGATCGTCGAGATCCAGCGCGAGGATCTGCCCTCGGTCGGGCGGTTGCTTAACCTTCTGCGCGGCTCGGAGGCGCGGTTCCTTCTGTTCTGTGATGACCTGTCGTTTTCCCATGACGACCAGCACTACAAATCACTGAAGGCGGTGCTGGATGGCGGGATCGAGGGGCGACCGGACAACGTGATTTTCTATGCCACGTCGAACCGGCGCCACCTGATGCCGCGCGACATGATCGAGAACGAACGGTCGAGCGCGATCAACCCGAGCGAGGCGGTCGAGGAAAAGGTCTCTCTCTCGGACCGGTTCGGGCTTTGGCTGGGGTTCCACCCCTGCAGCCAGGACGAGTATCTGGACATGATCAGGGGCTATTGCGATGCCTACGGCGTGGTGATCGACGACGACACGTTGCGGGCCGAGGCGATCGAGTGGCAAGCGACGCGGGGCGCGCGATCGGGGCGTGTGGCGTGGCAGTATTTCACCGATCTGGCGGGGCGGAAGGGCGTGCGCATTTAGCGCGCCTCTCGCGCCTACTTGCGAAACTTGTCGAGGCTGACGATCTCGGCGTCTTTGGTGGCCTTTTCGGGCGTTTCGTCGAAGTCTTCGACCGGTGTCGGCGCCGGTTCGTCGTCGTCCTCGTCCTCCTGGGTCTCGAACCGCAGGCCGAACTCAACCGAAGGATCGACGAAGGTGCGGATCGCCTCGTACGGGATGTAGAGCGGTTCGGGCGCGTCGCCGAAATTCAGCGTGACCGAGAAGCCGTCATCGGTGACTTCGAGGTTGTCGAACCAGTGCTGCATGACGATGGTCATCTCCTCGGGATAACGGTCCGAGAGCCAGTCGGCGATCTCGACATCGGGATGCATGGTGTCGAACGTTATGAAGAAATGGTGCTGGCCCGGCAGCCCGTTTTCCGCCACGTCAGTCAGAACGTTCTGGATCAGGCCGCGCATCGCGCGGTGCATCAGGTTGCCGTAGTCGATCGTCCTGGTCATGCCGCTCCCGTCATCCATTGACGTGTCCAGCATAGGTGATTCACTGGGGAAGAAAAGCGGACTTCGGGTGGCGAACGGCATGGAGAAAGTGCAGGCTTCTGTTGCCAGGTGCCTGCGAACCCCGCCTTAGACTGCTAGGCCCAAGGGCTTAGATTTCGGTATTCCGCACTGCTTACGCAGCGAGGGCCACCGGAGCTTTGTTGTCGTTTGCAACTAGCTTATGTGCGCCGATAACGGTGGCTTCCAGCCGAGACAAAGCAATCCCCTTTAGACGTCCGTCGATCCTGTTTCGGCCCCGTGATCCCGCAAACGACAGGATTTTGGTGGAGCCGCCGGGTACCGCCCCCGGGTCCGATCCGCTTATTACGAGCGCGTTTATGTCCATAGTTCCCGAGGGAACGGAGAAGACATAAGCGAAACGCGGCTTTCGTTCAAGTTTCCCAATGGTGAAGACTGTCTGAAACCGGCGCGCGGCCCTTGACGGTGGTTTCTGGGTCGAAATGGCTCGAAACCTTGCAAAACAAGGGAAAACGGGCGGTTCGGCTACGTCGGTATCACGTCGGTATTACGTCGGTATAACGTCGGTGCATTGAAAACCAAAACAAGCGGGCGGCAGCGATGGCGAGCTTTCCGGCGCGCGAATGCGTGCTACCTCTCCGAGATACAGCTCGGGGAGACTTCACATGAGAGCCTTGTTCCTCTTACCGCTCGTTTTCGCCTTTCCGGTCTTTGCCCAGGACGGGCCGTCCTTCGATTGCGCCAAGGCTGAAAGCGCGGCCGAAAAGTTTGTGTGCGGCGATGCGGCACTTGCCGGTCTAGACCGGCGCTTGAGCGAGGTGTTCTCGGCGGCCGTTTCGGTTGCCGCAGGATTGGACGCCGGAGCCGACGAGGCGGCGGGCACGCTGAAGGCCATGCAGCGCGGCTGGATCAAGGGTCGCGACGAGTGCTGGAAGGCCAGTGACGAGCGGGCCTGCGTCGAGACTGCATACCTTACGCGGGAGGCGGAGCTGGTTGCGACATGGATGCTCGAGGAGCCCTTTGCCGAGGCCGCCTGGCAGTGCGAAGGCAACCCGGCAAACGAAGTGTACGTGATGTATTTCGATACCGAACTGCCTTCGATCCGGGTCGAATACGGCGACGGGATCGAGGCGATGTGGCAGACACCCGCCGGGTCGGGCGCGCGCTATGACGGCAGCTTTGGCCGGTATTTCTGGGAGCATCAGGGCGAGGCGGCTTTCGTCTGGGACCAGGGGGCGGAGCAAAGCTGCAAGCTGGTGGCGGGCTGAGCGGCCTGCGACCTTTTCATCCTTCCCGGTGACGGGTAAGCCGGTCTCCGACACGCAAGAGGGAGATCGCCATGATCCGCGCATTGATCGTCGAAGACAACGAGGGGCAGAAGAGCGCCTCGGTGCAGAGCATCGAAGAGGACCGTCTGCCCGAGGGCAGCGTGACGGTGGCGGTCGAATATTCGACGGTGAACTACAAGGACGGATTGTGCATCGGGCCGGGTGGTGGGCTGGTGCGGAGCTATCCGCATGTGCCGGGGATTGACTTTGCGGGCACCGTCGAGACGTCGGACGACGACCGCTACAAGTCCGGCGACAAGGTGGTACTGACAGGCTGGCGCGTGGGCGAGGTGCATTGGGGCGGCTATGCCGAGAAGGCTCGGGTCGATGCAGACTGGCTGGTGCCGCTGCCGCAGGGCCTGACGACGCGGGCGGCGATGGCGGTGGGCACGGCGGGGTTCACCGCGATGCTGGCGGTTATGGCGCTGGAGGATCACGGGCTGAAGCCGGGCGCGGGCGAGGTGCTGGTCACGGGGGCTGCGGGCGGCGTGGGCTCGGTGGCGACGGCAATCCTGGCCAATCTGGGCTACGAGGTGGCCGGTGTGACCGGGCGGCCTGAGCAGGAGGATTATCTCAAGGGTCTGGGAGCCACGCGGATCGTGCCGCGCGAGGAACTGGCGGAGACGGTGAAGCGTCCGCTGGAGAAAGAGACCTGGGCGGGCTGTGTCGATGCCGTGGGCGGTGCGATGCTGGCGCGGGTGCTGGGGCAGATGAACTATGGCGCCTCGGTCGCGGCGGTCGGGCTTGCGGGCGGTGCGGGTCTGCCGGCGACGGTTATTCCGTTCCTGCTGCGGGGGGTGAACCTGCTTGGCATCGACAGCGTGATGCAGCCCTACGAGAACCGGTTAAGGGCCTGGGAGCGGATCGCGCGCGATTTGCCGATGGAAAAGCTGGAGGCGATGATCGTGGAGGCGGGCCTGGGCGATCTGCCGAAGTTGGGGGCGGATATTCTCAAGGGCCAGGTGAGGGGCCGTGTTGTTGTGGACGTGAGGGCCTGAGGCGCTTGTCCCACGCGGAAATCGTTGCAGAAAATGTGCATCTTCTGCTTTCTGGGCTGAACGACACTCAAGGAGGGGCAAAATGAGCAAGGCATTCGTGTTTCCGGGGCAGGGCGCGCAGACCATTGGCATGGGGCGTGACCTGGCCGAGGCCTACCCCGCCGCGAGGGCAGTTTTCGATCAGGTGGACGAGGCGCTTGGCGAGAAGCTCAGCACTCTCATCTGGGAGGGCGAGGCGGAGGAGTTGACGCTGACCGAGAACGCGCAGCCTGCCCTGATGGCGACCTCGATGGCGGCTGTGCGGGCCTTGGAGGCGGAGGGCATCGCGGTGACGGACGCGGCGTTCGTCGCGGGTCATTCGCTGGGCGAGTATTCGGCACTTTGTGCGGCGGGAGCGATCGGGCTGGCGGATACGGCGCGGCTGTTGCGCCTGCGCGGAAAGGCGATGCAGAGCGCGGTGCCGGTGGGCGAGGGCGCAATGGCCGCCGTGCTGGGGCTGGAGATCGGCGCGGTGGAAGAGGTCGCGGCGGAAGCGGCGGGCGACGGGGTTTGCCAGGTGGCGAACGAGAACGATCCGGCTCAGACGGTGGTTTCGGGATCCAAGGCGGCGGTCGAGCGGGCGGTGGAAATCGCCAAGGCGAAGGGGGCCAAGCGGGCGATCCTGCTGCCGGTGTCCGCCCCGTTCCATTGCGCATTGATGGAGCCGGCGGCGGAGGCGATGGCCGCGGCCCTGGCGGATGTGGCGATTGTCGCGCCTGCCGTGCCGGTGGTGGCGAACGTGCGCGCCGAGGCGGTGAGCGATCCCGATACGATCCGCGCGTTGCTGGTGGAGCAGGTCGCGGGGCGCGTGCGCTGGCGGGCCTCGGTCGAGTGGATGGAAGCGCAGGGCGTGACGAGCTTCTGGGAGCTGGGCGCTGGCAAGGCTTTGTCGGGGATGATCCGGCGGATCGCCAGGGAGGCGGAGACGCGGGCCGTCGGCACTGCTGCGGATGTGGCGGCGCTGAAGGGCTGAGGCCGGGAATTGCGTATTTTCAAAGAGATGAAGGACAAGCGATGTTCGATCTGAGTGGGAAATCGGCGCTGGTGACGGGCGCTTCTGGCGGTATCGGGGCGGAGATCGCGCGCGTCTTGCATGGCGCGGGGGCGACGGTGGGGCTTTCGGGCACGCGGGTGGAGCCGCTGGAGGCGCTGGCGGGAGAATTGGGCGAGCGGGCGCATGTTTTGCCGTGCAACCTGTCAGATGGCGCGGCGGTGGAAGCTCTGCCGAAGCAGGCCGCCGAAGCGATGGGGGCGGTGGATATCCTCGTCAACAACGCGGGCATCACGCGGGACAACCTTTTCATGCGGATGAGCCTGGATGAGTGGGATGAGGTTCTGGCGGTAAACCTTCGTTCTGCAATGGTTTTGTCGAAAGGCGTGATCCGGGGGATGATGAAGGCGCGTTGGGGGCGGATCGTGAATATCTCGTCCATCGTCGGCGCGACGGGTAATCCGGGACAGGCGAATTACGCGGCCTCGAAGGCAGGGCTGGTGGGGATGTCGAAGTCGATCGCCTATGAGGTGGCGAGCCGGGGGATCACCGTGAACGCGGTTGCGCCGGGGTTCATTACCACTGCGATGACCGACAAGCTGACCGAGGATCAGAAAACGGCGATCCTGGCGCAGGTGCCCGCCGCTCGGATGGGCGAGCCTGCCGAGATTGCGGCGGCGGTTCTGTATCTGGCAAGCGAGGAGGCGGGGTATGTGACCGGGGCGACGTTGCACATCAACGGTGGAATGGCGATGATTTAGGTGCATTGGGCCGGTTGCGATAACATTTGCGTTTCAGGGCGCGATGGTATACGCGGCGGCTCAGCCAAGCCTGCGGGCGGGGATTGCCTAAATTTTGGCAGACGATAATGTCGGGATGTTGCCCGAAAAACTTGTGAGGAAATGACATGAGCGACATCGAAGAGCGCACGAAGAAGATCGTGGTCGAGCATCTGGGCGTGGACGAGGACAAGGTGGTTGAAAACGCCTCGTTCATCGACGACCTGGGCGCTGACAGCCTTGACACCGTGGAACTGGTGATGGCTTTCGAAGAAGAGTTCGGGATCGAGATTCCGGATGACGCGGCCGAGACGATCCAGACGTTTGGCGATGCCGTGAAGTTCATCAAGGAAGCCGCCTGATCCAACCTGGACAACAGGTTTCAATCGGCGCCTTCGGGCGCCGTTTTCTTTTCGAGACCTGGGGCATCGCGGCAAACCTACCGGCAACCTGTGGCGGTGATCCGCTGCGAAAGCCAAACGATGTTTTCGACGTGTTGAAAGCCTGGGTCCCTGTTTCGGGAATTGGATAGCGTGTCGCGCGCAAGAGCCTCGGCGTCGTGCAGCACTTCGGCCAGGTGGCGAATGTCGAAAGCCGTTTCGCCGGTATCTACCCTTTCCGCCAGCGCCATTGCATTCTGGCCGCCGAGCATGGCGAGTAGCGCGATGGCGGCCTGGCGGCGTGTGCCGCCAACTTCGAGCAGCGTCGCCCGGTAGCTTTCGCGCAGGTTCGAGATGAGTTCCGCGCCCAGGCAAGCTGAGCGCGCCCTCACCATGTCTCCGGTGAAGATCGTTATGATTGCAAGGGCCAAAAGCGCGGGGGTCGACGATTGGAGCGGCATATTTATCCCATTACGGCAGGCCGAATTTCGCTTTGGTTAACCGGGGCGGGCTTTCGGTCAGATTGCGCCCTCGGCGTGCCGCGTGTATGTGTCGAAAAAAGATCGTGAGAGGAGCTGGGCATGCGTCGCGTCGTCGTTACAGGGCTGGGAATGGTGTCTCCTTTGGCGGCCGGGGTGGAGGCCACGTGGTCACGGCTTCTGTCGGGGCAATCGGCGGCAGGGACAATCACGCGGTTCGATGCAAGCCACCTGGCCACGACCTATGCCTGCGAGGTGCCGCGGGGCGACGGCTCGGACGGCACCTTCAATCCCGACGACTGGATGGAGCCGAAGGAGCAGCGGAAAGTCGATGAGTTCATCCTCTACGGTGTCGCCGCCGCGACCGAGGCGGTGAAGGATGCCGGCTGGGAGCCGACGGATACCGAAAGCCTCGAGCGCACGGGCGTCATGATCGGCTCGGGCATCGGTGGGCTTCAGACCATTGCCGAAACGGCGATCCTGCTGAAGGAACGCGGTCCACGGCGGGTGTCGCCGTTTTTCATTCCTTCGGCGCTGATCAACCTCGTTTCGGGGCAGGTGTCGATCCGGTTCGGGTTCAAGGGGCCGAACCATTCGGTCGTGACCGCCTGTTCGACCGGCGCCCATGCCATCGGGGATGCCTCGCGCCTGATCATGCTGGGCGACGCCGACGTGATGGTGGCGGGTGGCGCGGAAAGCCCGATCTGCGAGATCGGCATTGCCGGCTTCAACGCCTGCAAGGCGCTGTCCACCAAGCGCGGCAACGAGCCGGAGCGCGCGAGCCGCCCCTATGATGCGGACCGAGACGGGTTCGTGATGGGCGAGGGTTCCGGTGTCGTGGTGCTGGAGGAATACGAGCATGCCAAGGCACGCGGAGCGAAGATTTATGCCGAGATACTCGGGTATGGTCTGTCCGGCGATGCCTATCACATCACCGCCCCGTCGGAGGACGGCGAAGGCGGCGAGCGGGCGATGCGGAACGCGCTGCGTTCGGCTGGGCTGACGGGCGCGGATGTGCACTACATCAACGCGCATGGAACCTCGACCATGGCGGATACCATCGAGCTGGGCGCGGTCGAGCGTGTGATGGGCGACGCGGCAAGCGGTGCAACGATGTCGTCCACCAAGTCGTCTATCGGACACCTCCTGGGCGCAGCGGGCTCGGTGGAGGCGATCTTCTGCATGCTGGCGTTGCGCGATCAGGTCGCGCCGCCGACGATCAACCTGGACAATCCGGCGGTTGAGCCGAAGCTGGACCTTGCTCCGAACAACAAACGCGAGCGGGAGATCGGCATTGCCCTGTCGAACAGTTTCGGTTTTGGCGGCACAAACGCGTCACTTGTCATGGGGCGGATCGACCGCTGATGTGGCGCAACTTCGCTTCCAACATGCTGACGCTTCTGGTTGTGGCGCTGGTTGCCGTCGCCGCGGTGATCGGCTGGGGCAAGTCGCAATATTCGGCTGCCGGGCCTTTGGAGCGCACCATCTGTCTTCAGGTGCCGAGCGGTGGTTCGATGAGCCGCGTGGCGGATGATCTGGCCGAGAAAGGTGCGATCAGCAATGCGACGATCTATCGGCTGGGGGCGGAGTACGCGGGGCTGTCGCCGCGCCTGAAGGCGGGATCGTTCCTGATCGAGCCCGGTGCCTCGATGGAGGACATCGTGGCGACGGTGACGGGTGACGGGCGGTCGACCTGCGGAACCGAGATTCTGTATATCATCGCGGTGAACGGGCAGGAGAAGCGCGTGCGGGAGCTGGATCCCGAGACGCAGGAGTTCGTGGTCACGGCCGAGTTCGATCCCAAGGCCGAGGGAGATGTGCCGCCCGAATACACGGCGGCGCGCGAGGATGTGGCGACGCAGTACCGGGTGGTGATCGTCGAAGGTGTGACGAGTTGGCAGGTGGTCGAGGGCTTGAACGCGACCGAGTTGTTGTCGGGCGAGATCGCGGAGGTTCCCGCCGAGGGGACGCTCGCGCCGCGTGAGTTCGCGATCCGGCCCGGCCAGGACCGGGGCGAGATGATCGCGGCGATGGAGGCATTGCAGACCCAGCGTCTTGCCGAGGCGTGGGAGGGGCGGTCGGAGGCCGCCGTCGTGGAAACGCCCGAGGAGGCGCTGATCCTTGCGTCGATCATCGAGAAGGAGACGGCGCTGGGCGAGGAGCGGCCAATCGTGGCCAGCGTATTCACGAACCGGCTTAGGCAGGGAATCAAGCTTCAGACGGACCCGACGGTGATCTACGGGATCACCGGGGGCGAGGGCATTCTGGGCCGCGGCATCCGGCAGAGCGAGTTGCGTGCCGAAACGCCGTGGAACACTTATGTCATTGACGGCTTGCCACCGACGCCGATCGCGAATCCCGGAAAGGCCAGTATCGAGGCTGCGGTGAACCCGGCGGAGACCGAGTTCATCTTTTTTGTGGCGAAAACACTCGATCCCAAGGACGGGCACAATTTCGCAGTCACGCTTGAAGAGCATAACCGGAACGTCGCGGCCTATCGCGAGTTGGAACGCGCCAGTCAATAAGCGTCTGGCAGGCCTGAAAAATCCGCCCGCGTTTACGTTTCGTTAATGGCTGCGAACGGTATTTGTCAATTCTATCAACTACTTAGCTATTGACATTGCGGCCGGTCCGGAGTACACCTTCAGGCAAGCTAGGAGACGTGACAGCGCGGCGCGGGAACACCCGCTGCCGCGTTTCCTTTTGAAAATCCAAATCCTGGAGCGTCGAATGGCAGAGGATCCGTCCGATCGGCTGAACACGGAGAACGCCCGTTGGCTGTTGCGAAACAGCGAGGAAGCCATGCGCGATGTGCTGCAGGCGCTGGACGTGCTGCGGGCGCGCATTGTCGGCGGTGAGGATGTTCCGCCGGCCGAACTGACCCGCGCGTTGACGGCCTTTGCCCAGGCCAGGACACGCTTGACTGAGGAAGTGACACGACATGAAGACCGAATTCTCCTCGCAACGAAGCGTATTGCCTCTGCCCCCCTCGATTTCGAAGACATCCGGGCTTCGATCGGGGGCAAGATTGATCGCATCCGCGCCGATCTCGATGCAGGAGCGGTTTCTGACGGAGCTGAGCACTGAGGAGTTGCGGGGGCTTCCGTATCTTTTCGAGTTCTGGGCGCTGCCGCATCAATTGCCGCCGGACGGCGACTGGAAAACCTGGGTGGTGATGGGCGGACGCGGCGCGGGCAAGACACGGGCCGGTGCCGAGTGGGTGCGCGCGCAGGTCGAGGGCGCGACGCCGGAAGCTGCCGGGCAGGCAAGGCGGTTGGCGCTGGTGGGCGAGACCTATGACCAGGCACGCGACGTGATGGTGCACGGCGAGAGCGGGATTATGGCCTGCACGCCAGAGGACAGGCGGCCGCGCTGGTTTGCTGACCGGCGCAAGCTGGTCTGGCCGAACGGGGCCGAGGCAAAGCTGTTTTCGGCGCATGATTTCGAGGGGTTGCGGGGGCCGCAGTTCGACGCCGCCTGGGTCGATGAGATCGGCTGCGCCGCGATCGACAAGGGATCGAACGAGCCGAACAAGTTTCTCGACCCGAAGTCATCGGAATCCTCGCTTCCCAAGTATTCCACTGGCGCGCGGGATGACCTGATGCAAATGCAGTACCTGCGCGCGATAGCCGAGTTCTGGGGGGATCCTGACAACAATCCGGTCTCGACCGTCTATGGCGGCACGATGGTGGCGACAGGCCGGATGTTTGTTTGGGCCTGGGATGCACGACCTTATCCGTTCTTTCCCGGAAATGCCGAGGTTTGGAGTGATGGCGGGAACTACGCTCGCGGACATTGGCTGAATGGTCGGGTCACATCGCGCACATTGGCAGGTGTCATTGCCGAGATTTGCGACCGCGCTGGATGCGGACCTGTCGATGTAGGCGACGTTCGCGGCCTGGTGCGTGGGTATGTGCTGGACGGCAGCGAAACGGCTCGCGCGGCGTTGCAGCCGTTGCTTCTGGCTTTCGGGGTCGATGCCGTCGAGCGTGATGGTGCGCTGGTCTTCCGCACTCGCGATGGTCTGATCACCGCCAATCTGGACGAAGCAGACCTGGCACGCGGCGAGGGCGGAGAGCTGGTTACCCGTACCCGTGCGCCGGAAGCGGAAACCGCGGGGCGCATCCGCCTGGCATATGTCGAGGCGGACGGCGATTATGAGACGCGTGGTGCCGAAGGTATCTTCCCCGACGAAGTGACGACCGCTGTTTCGCGCAGTGAAATTGCACTTGCGCTGACCAAAGGAGAAGCGCGCGGGGTCGTCGAGCGCTGGCTCGCGGAGGCGCGGGTGGCGAGGGACAAGGCGGCGTTTGCGTTGCCGCCATCGTCGCCTCTGGCGGCGGGCGATGTGGTCAAACTCGAGGGAGAGCGTTTCCGCATCGACCGGGTGGAGGATTCGGGGATGAAACTGGTGGAGGCCGTGCGGGTCGAGCGCGGCGTCTATCGAATACATACCACCGAGAGCGGGATACCCGCGTCGCGCGGTGTGAAGGCGCCATTGCCGGTGTGGGCAACGCTTTTCGATGTGCCCTTGCTATCAGGTTCGGAATTGCCGGAGGCGCCCTGGATTGCGGCCTCGGGAGACCCTTGGCCCGGAGCTGTTGCAGTCTATTCGTCGCTTGATGGTCAAGCCTGGACCTATGAGACCGTGCTGAGGCGACGTGCAGTGATGGGCAAGACAACGAGCGATTTGAATGCGGCGGTTCCAGGCTTGCCGCAGCGTGGCATCGGCCTCGACGTGCATATTGTTGGTGGGAGCCTTGGCTCCATTGATGACACGTCACTCTTTTCCGGCGGGAACGCCGCGGCGATCAGCGACGGCTCCGGTTCCTGGGAATTGCTGCAGTTTCGCGAAGCAGAACTGACAGGTCCCGACACATGGAGGCTAAGCCATTTGCTGCGTGGGCAGCAGGGGACTGACAGCGTCATGCAGGCGGTCTGGCCAGCGGGCTCTACCATCGTGCTGATGGATGCAGCGGCGGTTCAGATTCCTGTGGCGACTGCCTTGCGAGGTGTCACGCGGTACTACCGCGTCGGTCCCGCCTCACGACCGGTCGATGATGCGAGCTATGTGGAATTGACCCACGCGGCCAGTGCGCTGGGCCTGAAACCTTACGCGCCGGTGCATTTGCGAGCCAACCGCGATGGCGCGGGCGGGTACCAGTTCAACTGGATACGTCGCGCGCGGTTGGGGGGCGACACCTGGGAGTTGTCGGACGTTCCTCTGGGCGAGGCGGTCGAGTCCTATCGCGTGCAGGTGCTCAAGGATGGCGCCCTGCGGCGCGAGGTGTTCGTTTCGACGTCCACGTGGAGCTACGACGCTGCAATGCAAGCGTCGGATGGAGTGACGGCGCCGTTCGAAATGGAAGTAGCGCAAGTATCGGACCTTTTCGGTCCCGGAAGCCTAGCAAGGATCATCATCAATGCCTGATACAGCCAAACTTGGACTGCCGCTTGTCGCCCCGGCGCAGGCGCAGAAGCATGTGACAGTGAACGAAGGCCTGACAAGGCTCGACGCGCTGGTGCAGATGTCCCTGGTCACCATCGGAGAAACAGTCCCTCCGTCATCGCCGGCCGAAGGCGAGGCGCATGGGGTCGGGACACCGGCCACGGGTCTCTGGAGCGGGCAGGATGGCAATCTCGCGATATTCGCCAATGGCGGCTGGGTGTTCCTGGCTCCGCAGGCGGGTTGGCAGGGGTGGTCGGGCGGCACGCGGGTGCAATTCGACGGCGTTGAGTGGATCGAGGGAGCCGGAGCACTTTCGGCCAATGGTGCCGGGTTCGTGCATCGCACTCTTGAGGTCGATCACGCAGTGCAGGCGGGGGCGACTTCAACGGTGACCGCAGCGATACCTGCCAATACAGTTGTCTATGGCGTGACCGGGCGCGTTCTAAGCGATGTCGGCGGTGCGACAAGCCTGGAGGTTGGCGTCTCGGGGTCGAACAACCGTTACGGCAGCGGGATCGGGGTGACGTCGGGTGCGTGGCTGCGTGGACTGACGGGAACGCCGCTCGCCTACTATGTCGATACCGACCTGGTCCTGACTTCCACAGGCGGGACATTCGACGGTAGCGGGACGGTACGCCTCGCGGTGCACTTCGCCGAGTTGAGCCTGCCGCGGGCCTAGCCTCGCGCGCAACTGACGCAAGTGGGAAGCGTCGGGTCGAGTTCGAGCCTCCTGGACCCGATCTCCTCTCCGCAATCCTGGCAGTAACCGAATTCGCCGTCTTCGATGCGGCCGAGCGCCGCCTCGATGCGCGAGGCGCGGGCCTGTCTTCGGCGCGCGGTCGCCTGGGCCATTGCCTGGCGCTGCATGGCGTCCATGCGCGAGAGGCGACCGACCGACTGCTGATCCAGCGTGACTATGGCGCGTTCCCCGGCGCCAGATCCTTGTTCGGCCAGAAGGGCTTCGCGCTCGGCCCGCAGGGCGGCGCGGAAACTGGCGATTTCGTGATCCTTCAGCATCGCTGATCTTGCCTTCAAGGGTTTTTCATTGGTCCGGCGTGCCTATCTGTTCTAAAAGGCGTTCAGAACGCAAGGAAGCTCAGATGGCACAGAAACAGCCTCGCCCGACACCGCTGGACCCGGTCTGGCAACGTATTCAGGACGATGCGCGCGACGCAATCAAGGCGGAACCGTTGATTGGCGGTATGGCGCATAACTCTGTTTTGCATCACAAGAACCTGGAAAGCGCGCTGTCCTACCGGATTGCCGCAAAGCTGGCATCGGACGAGATGTCCGCCCAGCTTCTGCGCGAGATATGCGAGGAGGCCTATGCGGCGGATCCGTCCCTGGCCGAAGCTGCTCGGGCGGATATTGTGGCGGTCTATGAGCGCGATCCGGCTTGCCACACCCTTTTGCAGCCGCTCCTCTACTTCAAGGGCTACCAGGCCGTTCAGGCCTATCGGGTAGGACACTGGCTCTGGACCCATGGGCGCAAGGATCTGGCATACTTCATCCAGGCACGGGTGAGCGAGATCTTCGGCATCGACATTCACCCCAATGCAAGGATCGGGCGCGGTCTGATGATCGACCATGCGCATTCGATCGTGATCGGTGAAACTGCGGTTGTCGGCGATAATGTCTCGATGCTGCACTCTGTGACGCTTGGCGGCACCGGCAAGGAAGAAGAGGACCGGCATCCGAAGATTGGCGACGGGGTTCTGATCGGGGCAGGTGCAAAGGTGCTTGGCAACATCAGGGTCGGGAACTGCAGCCGCATCGCGGCAGGGTCGGTGGTGTTGCACGAAGTGCCGCCTTGCAAGACCGTTGCAGGCGTGCCCGCCCGAATTGTCGGCGAGGCAGGCTGCGACCAGCCGTCCTTGTCGATGGACCAGATCCTGAACGGCGTGCCGGGGGAGTAGTTTTCCTGAAAACGCATATTTGCCCGTCGGCGTTCCGGCGGGCATTTTTTCTTTTCAATGGATGACTATTGGGAAATTTCCAGAATAGGCTAGGCTTCGTCTTGAACAACGAGGGAGCTGGGAAATGAGCATTCGTCAGACAAATGGCCGCGGTCGGTTCGACAGTATTCTGGATACGGTAGGAGATACGCCGGTTGTGCGCATCAACAGGATCGCGCCCGATCATGTCACGGTCTATGTGAAGTTCGAGGCATTCAATCCTGCGGGGTCGGTAAAGGACCGGCTGGCCTTGAATATCATCGAGTCGGCGGAGCGCGACGGGCGACTAAAGCCAGGCCAGACCGTAGTCGAGGCGACGAGCGGCAATACCGGCATCGGTCTGGCCATGGTCTGCGCGGCAAAGGGCTATCCCCTGGTCGTGACGATGGCTGACAGTTTCTCGATCGAGCGACGCCGGCTCATGCGTTTCCTTGGTGCGAAGGTCGTGCTGACCCCACGGACTGCGAAGGGCTTCGGGATGTACCAGAAGGCGGTCGAACTTTGCGAAGCGAACGGATGGTTCCTGGCGAGCCAGTTCGAAACGCCGGACAATGCAGACATCCATGAGAACACGACAGGCCGCGAAATCGTCAACGATTTCAATGGTGAGAAGCTGGATTACTTCGTGACCGGTTACGGCACGGGCGGCACCGTTTCGGGTGTGGGCCGGGTCTTGCGGCGCGAGCGACCCGATACGAAGATCATTCTGACCGAACCGGCGAACGCCCAGATCGTGGGATCGGGCTACGTCAACACGCGCAATGAGGGGCACCAGCCGACCGAAGGGCACCCCAATTTCGAGCCGCACCCAATCCAGGGCTGGACGCCGGATTTCATTCCGTGGGTGCTGCAGGAGGCGATAGACAAGAAGTACTACGACGAGCTGCTGCCCATTCCGGGGCCCGAAGGCATTGCATGGTCGCGACGTTTGGCGGCGGAAGAGGGGATCTTTACCGGCATCTCGGGCGGATCGACTTTCGCAGTCGCGATGAAAGTGGCCGAGAGTGCGCCGGAGGGCTCGGTCATCCTTTGCATGCTGCCCGACACGGGTGAAAGATATCTTTCGACACCGCTGTTTGAAGGTGTCGCCGAGGAAATGACCGAGGAAGAAGCGGCACTGTCCAAATCGACGCCGAGCCATCAGATGTGAGCGACGACGAGGAGATACGCGCGCTGATCGGCGCGCATTTCGATGCGCTTGGGTGGAACGAGGGAGAAATGCCTGACCGGGACAGGTTTCTCACCGACTTCCACCCGGACGCCGTTCTTTACGGGGCCGCGCGACCCGCACAGAAACGAAGCCCG
>JAJDOD010000010.1 GCA_022340315.1 Silicimonas sp.
GCCCCTTTTTTTTTGTTTGAGGTCCTCGAACCGGTGATGCTTTTGTCTCTTTCTGGGGCAGTCCGGTTCGGGCTCGGAAGAGACATCTTAGGGTTTTGGTCAGTTGACTGCTCTGTTGCGGTTAGCCGTCATTGGTTGGCCGCGATCCAAGATTACCGGTCTCAATGACGGCTCACTCCTGCCCGTTTCGAAATGCCCAGAAGGTGCTGAACCTCCTGAGGCCCGTTGAGCCCGCATGCATGGCAGATACACAACTAATTTGGTGGACAAAAGGGTGGACATAAACAGCCTTGTTGCGCCTATCCGTATGAAATATATTGATTATTTTTATTATAATGGTGCCCGGGGGCGGAATCGAACCACCGACACGAGGATTTTCAATCCACTGCTCTACCCCTGAGCTACCCGGGCACGGGAGAGCGGGGCGAGGGCCTCGCTCGGGTCGGTGTGTTCTAGTGGCACCTGTGCATGCTGTCCAGAGGCCTCCGGCAAAAATCAGTGCCGCCGCAGGTCGAGATCTTCGGGGGAGATTTCGCTCACCGGTTCGTCGCTCGCAGACGAATAGCTTCCGTTCAGCCAGCGCCCGAGATCGACATCGGCGCAGCGCCGGGAGCAGAAGGGGCGGTACTGCTTCTCGGTCGGCTTCAGGCAGATCGGGCAGGTCATGGCAGATAGGCTTTCAGCGGCAGACGTTCCCGCTTTCGGATGATTTCGAGATGCCCCAAGGGTGTCCAGTCTACCAGCGAAGTTTCGATCGGGTCCGCCCGAAACGCTGCGCGCGCGGCGCTTTCAATCTGCTTGCGGTCGCGTTTGGGCATTGGCGCCGGATCGACCACGATCTGGCCGCCAAGACCGCGCAAGCGGAGCGCGCGCGGCAGCGCGCGCATCGCCTCTATGTTTGCCCGCAGCGCCGCGCCGGGCGAGGTGTCGGGGCCGGTATTGACGTCGACCGCGACAAGCGCCCGCGTGGCCTCGACATAGAAGTGGCCGCCGGATGGCAAGATTTCGTGTGGCGATGCCAGACCTTCGATCATCTCGGTCACCCCGATCCGGTCGAACGCTCCCTCGCCGCTTTCAGTGGACGCCGGCGCCGGCCAGTCGCGGAAGGCAAGGTCCTCGGCGCCGGGCCCTTCGAGCAACTTCTCGGGACGTCCCGCCGCGGGTTCGCTCGATACGGCGGCGGCCAGTTCGAGCATGGCGCGCGCGTCATCCACGATGTCAGCATCGTCGGCGGCCTCCGCCGCTGTGCGCAGGACAAGTCCGATCCCCTCAGGGACACTAAGCCCGGCAAGAAGTTCGCGGAGTTCGACCCGCCGTTCCTCGTCGCGGATGGCCTTCGAGATGTTTCGGCCCTCGGCCCCTGGAGTGACCATGACGAAGCGGCTCTTGAAGAGAAGACGGGCCGCGCAAGGCGCTGCCTTGCCTTCCCCGGCATGGGACGTGACTTGCACAAGGAAGCTATCACCGGCACTTACGCCCTTGGCACCTCGAAGGAAGAGCGGCCCGTCGGGTGTTTCGAGGATCATGCCGCCCTGCCCTTTCATCGGACGGCCCGCCTTCGCGCGATAGATCGCACCAGGGCGAATGGCGTCGTCCGGAGGGTCGATCAACAGGTCGTCCAAACGGCCATCGACAAGCAGCGCGGCGGCGGCTCGCCCACCAATCCGGTCGAATACGGCGAGCCTGCCCCTCATCCGCCGCCCCTGATCCCGGCGGCGGCAAGAAGCCCCGCGGCCTCATGCACCGGCAGGCCCATCACGGCGGTGTAGGAGCCGGAGATCCACGGGATGAACGCCCCTGCCGGCCCCTGGATCGCGTAGGCGCCCGCCTTCCCCTCCCAATCGCCGGTGGCGAGGTAGCCCGCGATGTCGTCGTCGGAAAGCCGGGCCATGCGCACGGTCGAGACGACCTCCCTGACCCTGGTTGCCGCATCGTCGATCACCGCGACGCAGGTGACGACGCGATGACGCCGCCCTGAAAGAAGGCGCAGGAAGCCTTCCGCCTCGGCACTGTCACATGGCTTGCCGAGAATGCGCCGGCCGACGGCAACGGTGGTGTCGGCGGCAAGCACGACTTCTCCCCGATCACGCGGCACCGCCTTTGCCTTTTGCAAGGTGACGCGGCGGCAATATGCGCGCGGAAGCTCGCCCTCCAGCGGTGTCTCGTCAACATCGGAGGGGCGCACCGAATGAGGCGCGATACCGAGTTGCGCCAGAAGCTCTAGTCTGCGCGGACTGGATGAGCCCAGGACAAGCCGGGGTGTCACGCTCACTTGAAGCGATAGTTGATCCGACCCTTGGTAAGGTCGTAAGGGGTCATCTCGACCTGCACCTTGTCGCCGGCCAGAACACGGATGCGGTTCTTGCGCATCTTGCCTGCCGTGTGTGCGATGATTTCATGGCCGTTTTCAAGCTCGACCCGGAATGTCGCATTCGGCAGGAGTTCCTTCACGACACCAGGAAATTCGAGCAATTCTTCCTTGGCCATGATCTCTCCTTGTTACCTGCCCGGTCCGTTTCCCGGGCGCCGCGAAAATGGGGGTTAAGCGCCCGCGAATCAAGTGCAAAAGTTTAACTTCGAAAAAGATCAGTTCTCACATTTTTTCACCGAACCGGTCGATCATCCGGTTGCGGATCTGGTCGCGTGCCGTTCGGTAGGCCTGCAGTTTCTCCTCGCGGGTCTTTCCCAGGCCCGAAGGGTCCATGATCTGCCAATACTCTACATCAAGATGAAAGAAGCGCGTCAGTTCAAGCGCGCGGCGCTGCGCGGCAGGCGAGAGGGCAACCACGAGATCGAAGGCGGCGAGATCGTCGCCCCATTCCTGCATCTCGTCGAAGGAACGTGAGCGATGGCGGGCCAGTTCGACACCAAGCTCCTCGCAGACCGCGACGGAGAAGCCGTCAATCTCCATGTCATTGTAGACGCCAGCGGACTGAACATAGGTGTCATGGCCATAGAATTTCTTCATCATTCCCTCGGCCATGGGCGAGCGGATGGCATTGTGATCGCAGCAGAACAGGACCGATTGGGGAAGATCGGCCACGCTAGCCTCCGAAATGCAGGACGCAGATCAGGGTAAAAAGGCGCCGTGCGGTGTCGATGTCGAGAATGACCTTGTCTTCAAGTCGCTCCTGAAGGACCCGCGCGCCTTCGTTGTGGATGCCGCGCCGCGCCATGTCGATTGCCTCGATCTGGGCGGGCGGCAGGCGTTTGACGGCCTCGAAGTAACTTTCGCATATCTGAAAGTAGTCTTTGACGACCTGACGGAACGGTGCAAGCGACAGGTGAAACTCCGCAGCCTGTCTATCGGCATCGGTTTTGATGTCGAACACCAGCCTTTTCTCGCGAATGGCCAGTTGAAGACGATAGGGACCGGAAGCCGCATCCTGCCGCGCCAGTTCAAACGAGTTGTCCTCGAGCAGATCGTATACCGCCACGCGCCTTTCCTGCTCGATCTCGGGCGTTGGCGGCGGCAGCGCGCTGTCATCTATGTCGATTTGAACAATACGGGACATTGGGCAGGCTTAGGACATTCAAAATGTATTGGAAACCTTCAATACCAACCTCGACGACCCGTTCGTGGCGACAGGCTGAACCGCACGGATGCCAGGATGCCGATCGACCAGGCCCAGGCTGATGGCTTAATGGGCAGATGTCTGCACGGCTTGCCTGGAAGACTTCCTCAGGCTCCACAATCGCAGCGATGGACACGGATGAGACCGATTGCCCGCTCAGGTCTCGAAAACTTCGACCTTCTGACCGTTCGCCCGCAGCGCCAGGCGCCCCTCGCAAAGCATGAGAGCGTCATTGCCGAACGCTTCGCGGCGCCAACCGCTCAACGCCGCACCATCGCGCAGTCCGGCGGCAATCTCGTCGAGATCGGACGCCGTCGCGATCAGCTTCTGCGCCACGCCGAGTTCTTCCGACTTCGCCTTCAGAAGAACGCGGAGGAGGTCAGAGAGTGCCGGATTGACCTGAAGCTTGTCTCGCGACCGGTCGGGTTCGGGCAGATTGTCTGGGGACGTGTTCAGCCCGGCCTGCACGGCAGCCAGAATGCCATCCGCGATTTCACCCTTGCGCGCTTCTCGCAGAAGCAGGCGCGAGCGCCCGAGATCCTTGATGGACTTCGGCTTTGTCGAAGCCAGTTCCAAGAGCGCGTCGTCTTTCATGACGCGGCTACGCGGAACATTCTTTTCGCGCGAATAGATCTCGCGGAAGCGGGCCAGTTCTCGGACAATCGCCAGGAACTTGCCGGAGTGCGTTCGGGTTTTCACGCGCCTCCAAGCCTCATCGGGGTCGATGACGTATGTGGCGGGATCAGTCAGAACGGCCAGTTCTTCCTCGACCCAGGGGCGGCGTCCGGACTTGTCCAGTGCCGCGGAGAGGAATTCATAAATCTCGCGCAGATGCGTGACGTCCGCCAATGCATAGTTCTGCTGCGCTTCGGTCAGCGGGCGGCGGGACCAGTCGGTGAACCGGGACGACTTGTCCAGCTGGGCCTTCGCGACTTTCCGCACGAGCGTTTCGTAGCCGACCTGCTCGCCAAAGCCGGCCACCATCGCTGCAACCTGGGTGTCGAACAGCGGATCGGGTATGACATTTCCTTCGACGCAGAAGATCTCGATGTCCTGGCGGGCGGCATGGAAAACCTTGACCACGTCCTGGTTCCGGAAAAGGTCGTACAGCGGGTCCAGTTTCATGCCATTTGCGAGGGGATCGACCAGGACGGCATCCTCCTCGGCGTCGCCGGGCACAGCCAACTGGACCAGGCAAAGCTTGGAGTAGTACGTCCGCTCTCGAAGAAATTCGGTGTCCACGGTCACATAAGGGGAACTCGCGGCCTTCTCGCAGAATGCGGCCAGCCCCTCGGTCGTGGTGATAGTTATCATTTATTGCTCGTGCCTTTAGTCGGAAAGTCTTGAGGTAATAGGCGCTTCGGCCTCTTCCCGCAAGTAAACTGGTCCGGTTTTCCCCGATACAAATCGTTCCAGAACGGCGGGATAAAGCCGATGCTCCATTTTCAGAACGCGGGCGGCGAGCGTTTCCGGCGTATCCCCGGCTTCGATGGCCACGCGCGCCTGTCCACGGATCGGCCCGTCGTCCAGAACATCTGTCACTTCGTGAACCGTGCAGCCGGCTTCGGCATCGCCGGCCTGCAAGGCACGGGCGTGGGTATCGAGACCGGGGTATTTCGGGAGAAGGGACGGATGAATGTTCAACACCCTGCCCGCCCACCGCCGGGTAAAGACCGGCGTCAGGATACGCATGAAACCGGCCAGGCAGATGACGTCGGGCTGAACGGCTTCAAGCTGCGAATTCAATGCCCGGTCGAATGCTTCGCGTCCCTCGAAGTGGCGGTGATTGACGACAGACGTTTCGATCCCGAACTTTTTTGCCAGCGCAATCCCACCCGCCAACGGTTCGTTTGACAAGACCAGCACCGGGCGCGCAGGGTGGTCGCCCGCCATGCTCTCAACCAGCTTCACCATATTCGAGCCACCGCCCGAAATCAGGATCGCGACGCGTTTCACGACCACTGTCCTGTGTATCGCACCCCTTTCCCGGATGTGACCGTGCCAAGCACGGAAACGCCTTCCCCGGTCTTCTGAAGAAGCGAGATGAGATCGGGCGCGCTTGCCCTGTCGACGACCATTACCATTCCGATGCCGCAATTGAAGGCCTTCAGCATCTCCGCTTCGGCAACCCCCCCGGTTTCGGACAGCCAACCGAAGACCCCCGGTTTCTGCCATGAAGACAAGTCGATCTCGACGCCCAAACCCTCGGGTAGAATCCTGGGCAAATTTTCCGTAAGTCCGCCACCGGTTATATGGGCAAGCGCGTGGACACCGCCTGCTCGAATGGCTTCGAGCGCCGGCATCACATAAAGGCGGGTGGGGGTCAGAAGTTGCGACCCCAAGGTTCCCTCGCCCCAAGGACAAGGGCTTTCCCAGCCAAGCCCGCTAAGTTCGACAACCTTTCGTACAAGGGAATAGCCGTTGGAGTGAACGCCGTCGCTTGCGAGACCGAGAAGGACATCCCCTTCGCGCACCTCGGCCGGAAGACCGGTTCCACGCTCCATCGCGCCGACCGCGAAGCCCGCAAGATCGAAGTCTCCGGCGGCATACATTCCCGGCATCTCTGCCGTCTCTCCGCCGACAAGTGCGCAACCGGAACGCAGGCAGCCCTCTGCAATACCCCCAACGATGGTCGCCGCCTGGCCGACATCGAGCGCCCCGGTTGCAAAGTAGTCCAGAAAGAACAGAGGCTCGGCGCCCTGACACACCAGATCGTTGACGCACATCGCAACGAGGTCGATACCGATGCCTCCTACCTCTCCGGTTTCGATGGCGATCTTAAGCTTGGTGCCGACACCATCGGTTGCAGCGACAAGTATCGGATCGGAGAAACCGGCGGCCTTGAGATCGAAAAGCGCCCCGAATCCGCCAAGGCCGGCCATCGTGCCGGGTCTCATGGTTTTTTCTGCGGCGGGCTTGATGCGATTTACCAGGTCATTGCCCGCGTCAATATCCACACCGGCCTCGGCATAGGTCAGCCCGTTTTTCGTCATCGAATCCTCTCGCATCGCACGATTGCGGGGGTAACGGATGCGATTGGGAGAGTCACGAGGCAACGCCCGGCGCCATTTCGCCGGTCGTCAACTTGCGGGTCTGGTTCCGCAGGGAGAATTGCGTTCACACTTGCTGGACAGGCCCAGAACTCGCGCTTGACCGGTTCCCCGTGTCTGCTATCCCGTCGTCTCAGGTCGGGCCTGTAGCTCAATTGGTTAGAGCAGAGCGCTCATAACGCTTTGGTTGGGGGTTCGAGTCCCTCCGGGCCTACCAGACGATCGCGAACTCTTATCTGCGGCAGTTCTGCCTTGTTGCCGAATGGACCGAAATATTGGCTTGCGCACAACTTATGCTTTCGTGCGCGTTCGATGATGCAGCTTTCGGAATATTTGCACGCGACATAGTCATCTAATTTGTTGCCCCGATTAATAACTGGAAGTAAGACAATTTCGTCTAACGGATGACACTGGAGAAATGTATGGCGGCGAAGAAGATCAATCTTGAGGGTATGTCTCTCGAGCAGCTCAAAGCGCTGAGCAAGGATGTCGAGAAGGCAATTGCCGACTTTACAAAACGCAAGAGAAGCGAGGCGCTGAAGGAAATTCAGGCCGTGGCCAAGAAACATGGCCTGTCAATTGATGAAATTGTGCCTGGAAAAGCGAAAGGCCGAAAGTCCAAGACACCGGCCAAGTATCGCAACCCGGAGAATCCCAGCCAGGAATGGTCGGGGCGCGGTCGACAGCCGGCCTGGTACAAGAATGCGATTTCCAGCGGAAAGAAACCGGAATCGCTTGAAATATAAGAACTTTGGCGCAGGGCGACGCTAATTGCCTTGCGCCATCATCACCTTGGCACGAGCAACTCGATGCGCGCACCGCCAAGGTCCCGGCTGACTCCAATGATCAGCGAACCACCGTGCCGGCGAGCGATATCTGAAGCGATCGTCAGTCCCAAACCAACACCTGAGCCAGTGTTTTGATTGCGTGCCGCGTCAAGACGGGAAAAAGGTTTCAAGACGTACTGGCGCTTGTCAGGTGGAATTCCGGGTCCGCTGTCTTCCACGACAAACGAGATAGCATTCTCGGTGATTGACGCGCTCAGACGGGCCTCGTTTCCATAGCGCACCGCGTTCATTACCAGGTTTTCAATTGCCCGGCGCAGAGCGACCGGGCGCAACATCTCGGTCCCCTCACCTTGCAATTGACCAAGCGAAACCGGGTAAGCACGCTCGGACTGCCGAACGATATCTCTCGCCAATTCGATCGGATCAGTTCGCGTCGGGGCGTCGAGAGCATCGCTGCGCGCAAAGGCAAGAAAGGCTTCGAGCATGTTCTCCATGTCACTGACATCACGCCGCATCGCCGTAACCTCGTCATCCTCATCCATGAGTGAAAGACCGAGCTTCATTCGCGTAAGCGGCGTCTTCAGATCGTGACTGACGCCGGAAAGCATCATCGTTCGCTGCTCGATTTGTCGTTCAATGCGATCCCGCATGTCGAGAAAAGCCGCGCCCGCCAACCTGACCTCTGTCGCACCCGACGGCCGATAGGGCACCGTCCTGCCCTTGCCGAAGGCCTCGGCGGCCAGTGCCAGGCGGCGTATCGGGCGCATCTGGTTGGCCAGGTAGATAAGCGCGATACCCGACATCAGAACCGCCGTGAAGCCGATGAGGACCAGGAACTGGTGGGGATTGCGCGCAGACAGGCGCCCGCGAGGCACGTCCAAGACCACGGGCCCCGACGAGCCGTCAATCTGCAGGCGCGCATATCCGCGCCGGGTTGCGAGATCGACGGCAACAAGTGTCGGAAAGCTTTCGCGAAAAACGGCGATTACCGTTCGACCGGAAATATCGAACCAGTCTCTCTTGTCGGAAGTTACGAGGTCACCGGAAACGATCTCGATTCCCAGCGGCGCGGCGATCTCCAATGCGGCCGCAGCATCGTCGGCGCCTTCCAGTCGATCCAGCACCAATCGCACTTCCTGGACCACCGAGCCGGACATTTGTTGCGTTACGTCTTCGTAGTATCGCTGGAAGAAAACGACCGTGACCACGAGAAGTATGGTCAGCACCGGTATCAGGAGGATCAGCGTTGCCCGCCAATAGAGCGAGCGCGGCATCCAGGCTTTCAGTCGTCGGGCAAGCATGACAAGACACTAGATGTGGCCGAGGCCGAGAGGAAGCCCATTGCAGCGCAGCGAACCCGGTATCGTACAGAAACTATCCGACGGCCTTCGCGGCGTCATTGCTCCGAATGCCGGGCCGATGACCCATTGGGGGACCAACACCTTCCTTGTCGGCGAACGTCAGATCGCTGTTATCGACCCGGGCCCGGATGATCCCGCGCACCTGAATGCGATCCTCCGCGCCTGCGAGGCGGGTGAAATCACGCATATCTTCGTCACACATGCTCATCTCGACCACAGTTCCCTCACCCGGCGCCTCGCCGCGAAAACGGGCGCTGAAGTCCTGGCCTTCGGGCGTGCCGACGCAGGCAGGACGCCGGTCATGCAAAGGCTTGCCGCCTGCGGTTTGAGCGGAGGCGGCGAAGGGCTGGATCGGGACTTCAGCCCGCATCGTGTAGTTCGTGAAGGCGACCAGGTCGCGGGCGAGGGATGGAGACTGGAGGTACTTCATACTCCGGGGCATTTTGCCGGGCACTTGGCTTTCCGCTGGAAAGATCGGCTGTTTTCCGGCGACCACGTCATGGACTGGTCATCGTCCCTGGTCTCTCCCCCGGACGGAAGCCTTGGGGACTTCATGGCGACCAGCCAGCGGCTCGGGGCGCTGGACGTCTCGACTTTCCATCCGGCACATGGAGGTGCGTTGACGGATCCTTCCGGCAGGCTCGAATGGCTGATTTCTCATCGCAGCCGCCGCGAGACCGAGATACTTGACGCGCTCGGTTCCGGTCCCCGTTCGATCCGGCGTTTGACTGCCCAGGTCTACCGTGAACTTGACCCAGCCATGCTTCCGGCGGCAGAACGAAATGTTCTTGCCCATCTAATTGATCTTGTTGAAAAAGGCACAGTAATTGCGGAACCTGAACTTGGCCAGAACGCCAAGTATAAATTGGCCTGAACCGCGACGATTTTCCGCTGGACGTACTTGGGGACCGTTGTTATAGCCCCACGGTGTTCCGGCGTAGCTCAGCGGTAGAGCAGTTGACTGTTAATCAATTGGTCGTAGGTTCGATCCCTACCGCCGGAGCCAAATTTCTCAAACACTTACAAGATTTCACTTTCGTGAAAGTTTTCGATGGGTAAGCGGATGGTAAACAGATTTTCATCCTGATCGTCGAGACCTGCCCGCTCTATCGGCTGAACCGTCTCAGCCGTTATGCTCGCTTCGTTGACGCTGCGGTTCTGTCAGCCGAATCTCGCCTGAAAATGAGGTTGCTGAAGCCGCGGAACTGCAATCCAGGGTGCCCAGGCGAACCGTTGGCAACAATGTCGCATGCTTCGTTCGACGAGCTACACAAACCCTATTATCGTTGATAAACAAAGAAAAACCCAATCAAAGTTTCAACATGCTTCGACGTTATACAGCGACCTCTCTCACCGCCCTCATCTTCGTCCCGTTGCCTCTCCTGGCCCAGACCGGTTCCGTCGATGCCATGATGCCGGATGGGGTCTTGTCCGTGGAGAACGGCGGGTGGAGTGCATGGAGCGACGTTGCAGAACTTGCTGCCTTTGCCGTGGACGCCGCGGTCACCCTCTTGCTGGCGGCGCTGATCGCTCATCATCCGGTCCGCAGGCGCGATCCGCCGACACTCCAGTCGGTGATATTGCCGAGACTGTTCTACATCTATGCGCTGATTGGCATGGCGGTCGGTTTTCTCGTCGTGAACCACGGTGCGGTGATCGGCTTTGTCGTTTTCGGGATCGGAGCGCTGCTACGCTTCAGGTCCAACATGGACGATCCGCTCGATACCGTGGAGATGATCCTGGTCACGGTTCTCGGTCTCTGTGTTGGTATGAACCTGCCGATCATGGCCGTTCTGATCGGTCTGGTGGCATGGTTGGTGATCTTGTTCGTTGGGCGCCATGTACACTTTCTGCTCACGATCAAGGCCGACGATAATGCGCAGGTGGATGCCGCACTGACCGCGGCGGAGACCGTCGTTCAGGACGGAGCGTGGAGAACACTGCGAACCAGCCGATCGCATTCCAAGCCGGAAGCGGAAATGCTGATTGCCAGCCCTCGTGGCCTTGGCATTACGGAAACCGAAAATGCCTTGTCTCCTACGCTCGACGCGACAGGAGCCAACTGGAAAATCGTGAGCTGATCTCTAGCGGGCTGCTGACACCAGGTTGGTTGGCTCGATGTCCAGGCGGCGCAGATCAGCAATGCGCTGTGGCAGAGACTGCAGGTCGACAGGCGCGAATGTGTCGGTGTTCAGTCCCATCACGGTCATGCGGCCGCTCTCCATGTCGATCACGGTAAACCCCTTGGCCGCGCGTCTGTCCTGACCGATCAGCCTGCGGGCGCCTCCCCCGAGGCAGGCCTGGCCCACGAAGGCTATGTCGTCCCGGGAGCCGGGATAGAATGCGTGATGATGGCCGGACAGGTAGAGGTCCGCCCCGATGGAATGAAGTGCGCGGTCGAGCGCCGGATCACCGATAATTTCGGTTTCACGTTCCTGAGCGAAGGGGTGGAGCGGCAAATGGCTGAAGACGATTGTCGGGCCGCCATCGTCGCCAAGGTCGTTGAGCCAATTCATCTGGCCTGCCGGGAGACTTCCAACGGTCGTCGCGTCAAGAGAGATGAAGCGTGCGCCCCCGGTCCTGATCGAATAGGCAAAGGGCCAGTCGCCTTCGATGCCCTTCGGTGCGCGCGGCGACCATTCATCGCGGAAAATTCCGCGCTCGCCTTCGAAACCGCCATATGCCGAGGCGTCGTGGTTGCCGGGTGTCACGAGAAATGGAATATCTGCCTTTTCAAGCGGCTCCGTCACCGCTGCGTGAAACCCCCGCCACATGGCGCGGACCTCGGATTCGGTGAGATGTGGTCGGCGCTGGCCAGCCACCATGTCGCCGGTCGATATCACAACATCCGGATCAAGACGGATAATTTCCTGCATGGCCCGGTGAACTTCAGTAGGATAGGTGACCGAACCGTAGGAGCCGTTCAGGTCGGAGATCACGACAATGCGGAATGCGCTGGCCTGAGACGCGAGCGCAATGAAGAGAGCTGCAAGTAATATCGCGCCTAGCCGCAATCGACCTCGTCCTCGTCTGCATCGCCGGTTTCAAAGAAACGCGTCGGGTTCAGGTCGAAACGCAGCCGCCCTGCCCGGCAGTTGTCCTGCAGGATGCCGGTGGCCAGTGAGGTGTTGTTCACGAACTGTCGCACTTCGGCATCCTTAAGACCGATGCTGACGGAAAGCCATTCGTAAATCGGCCCCTGCTTCTGAAGGTCGGTGTTCAGAGCGAGGAGCCTGCGGTACACGCCACCATCGAAGTGCCGCAACTTCTGAAGCATCTCCGTTGTCTTGGCGAAGTTGGCGTAGGCCACACGCCCACCCGCGTCATTGTCGTTGAGGTTGGTGCGGCGGAGCAGGATCGCTCCTTCAGGCACATCGCCATCGCCGGGTTCGTGGTGCTTTGCCTTCTTGTGTTTCGCTTTGCCCTCTTCCAGCCAGTACCAGTAGGGCGTGAAGTCAATGTTCCCGACCCTGTCCTGCTGACTCATAATGAAGTCCATGAGGACGATCTCAGACAATTCGCGCATCCAGAACACCATCTGTTGCGGCGTGCCCTGATCGCCGAGGTCTTTCCTGATCTGGCGGTCGCGGGTGGCCCCTTCGAGCCCCGTTGTAATGGCCTCCGGCAGCGGCGCATCCGTTCTCAACGCACGGTAAGCCGGGGTTTCCTGAAAGTCGCGGTTCTGGCCAGCGCCCCAGCCCGATTTTCGTGTGCCGTTGATCTCCGAGCCGTAACGATGGCCGGGTGACAATAGCAAAACGCCGTAAACCTGCATCCTGTCCAAAGTCATGATGTCGTCGGTCGGAACGTAGCTCGCAGGGTTGGCCTCCGCGTTGATCAGGTGGCGCCAGCCCTCGTGGTTCATGCGTTGCGCGCTGCCGGTCATGGCGAGGCCGCGCTCGGACACTTCCGAGCGATGCGCGGCGGCATCCATCGAGCGCCAGACCGCGACAGGCACCTCGACACTGGTGTCGAGAAAGCGCGACAGGTGGTAGTAGACCAGCGAGGACGGCGCGTAGGTTCCGCTCGTTCCGCTGGCGTTCATCGTCATTTTGAACTTTGCAAGTTCGTCGGCCGCGAGGTCCTTGGCGGACTTCCCTTCATGGCAAGCGTTTCGCTCGAAGGCCGCGCGGTCATTGGCGTAGGAGCCTTCGGAGATGTCGTAGATCATTGTGCCGGGGCTGGTGCTCCATGTCTTGGGGCAAAGCGCGACACCAGCATCATAGAAGTCGATAGCGCAATAGGCTTCCTCGTCCTCCACATCGCCGTTTGAGTAATCAGCTCCGGGCATCTTCGCGATGCGGACGCAGCGTTCCGTCACGCCGTTGGGGCTGGTGAATGTCGCCTCGTTGCCCCGCACGGCATCGCTGGCGAAAGCCGGTGCGGAGAAAACGAGGGAGGCGATGGCGGCAGGCAGGCGCATGTCGATCACTCCGGGCAGATGGCGGCGCGTTCGGCATCGCTGATCGCCAGCGACGGATCATAGGAGAACCGGTCGAACTTGGCGTCGATCCACTCGTCGCATCCGCCCGAACAGGGCGCGCCGTTGCGGGCTTCGTTCCAGTAGTCCTTGGCTCTATCCTCAGACCACCCGCAGAACTGGACAAGCGCCATTGCCGAGAGCGCGCCGGATGAGTGGACGCCCCACATGCAGTGAACGTAGACCGGCCCGGAGCCGGGCGACTTGATGACGTCGTGGATCGCTTTCATGACGTTCGCCGGACGGGAAGAGCGCGCGGACTGGTAGTCGAAGTTTCCCCCGCCGCATGAGGTCGGGCCGTAGTCGGTGTTCTTGCCGAAATCGGCGTAGAAGCCTTTCGAGAAACCTTCGGAGCATAGTGCCCCCCTTTGAGCCGACGAAAGGCCGGTCCGGTTTTTGTCGCCGCCAGAGAACCCACCGCGATAGAGCACACCGTCCAGGACAGGACGGAAGAACGCAACACCGTCGGGTGCGCCGGGATTGCTGCGCGCCGTCATCTCGGAGCGGGTTGGTCCGCCGTCGCGGGCCGTGACGGATTGGGCAACGGCGGAAACTGAAAATCCGCTGAAGATCATCGCGGCCAAGATCATTCTGAGCTTCATTTGAGTCTCCTAAATCCGGACATTTCAATATCCGTCTGCTTCTGATGCGCCCGATTGACCTGATGGCAGAAAATCGCATGCTTCAGTTTTTCGCGCCGCCATTTTCCAGACCGGATCTTATCTCTACGCCCCCTCTCCCGACGCAAACAAAAGCGGCAGGCCAAAGATCAGCCAGTCGTTCACTACGTGTACGCCCGTCGACACCCAGAGGTTTTTGGTCATGATGTAGGGCAGCAGAAGCACGAGCCGGACGGGTATCAGGGCGACGAGGCAATGCCCCCAGTTCCATTGGTAGGTGGGCAGATGCACCATTGCGAAGATGGTGGACGCGACGAGCGCCGCGATGACGATGGCCACCGTGCGTGAGACCCCGGCAGCGACGAGCCAGGTCAGGACCGCGAGGAACGGCAGCACCGTGAGGAGTTCCTCTCCAAGAAGCTGGACGGCGGATTTGCCAAAGAACAAATACTTGTCGAGTTGGCTGGCGGCTGCGAGGATTTTCCCTGCCGGATTGGGCTGGGCATCAAAGACGGCGACGACCAGGAAACCGGCGGCGATTGTCACGATCCAGTTCAGCACGAAGAACAGGAGAATTAACAGCCAGTCGACGCCGCGCATCCGACGGAAGAGCGCTGTCCAGTGTCTGCCGGTAAACAGCGCCAGCGTTCCAAGCATAATGGCGACGAAGGCGATGGACGACAGAAAGCTCAACGGTCCTGTCGGGAACATCAATTGCAACTGGAACAGGACATAGAAGCCGAGCGCCACCGAAGCCACGACAATGACCCATTGCACTCCCGTGACAGGCACCGGTTGCCCGTCGTAGTAAGGGAAGTCGTCATTCTCGCGTTCAAGCCACGAGATCCGGGATTCGCTCATCGAGACCTCCAGTCGGGAAGTGGGATATCCAGTCGATCGGTCATCGCACCTAATCTCATGGCAACGGATCGTCCGGCAGGACGAATGTCGGCTGAATGTCGTCGATGCAGGACACGTCGAGTTCGGCGGACGGGTCATTCACAAATGCCGTCGCGATGTCCTTTGAGCACTGTTGGTAGATGATCGTGCCGTGCCCGGCTTCGGGGATGATGTAGTTCCGAGAATTCGAAAGGGTCGCGGCCGCATCCGCTCCCCAGTCCATGGAGGTCTGAATATCGAGTGTTCCGTTCAGAACGAGTGTGGGAATGTCGGACACCACTGGGTCGTGAAACCCGTCCCTCGGATGAGGCTCAAAAAGCACGCAGGGGGCCAGGGTCGACTCGATTTGACCGCGGAATTGTGAAATGCCGAAGAGCGGATACCTCGCCGCAAGTTCCGCCGTCACCCGGTCGTAGCCCTCCATCGAGTTGAAGGGGTACGATTCCTGACACTGATAGATGGCCGTTCCCAGGGTCTTGGCGATCATGGTCTGATAGGGTTGCACGTCGGAGGCGGCGATGTCCCAAGTACGCTCGATATCCGCGTCGCTCATGGCCGAAACCAGTGAGAGCAGATCGCGCTGATCGACACCTTCGAAATGCTCCGAGATAAAGTCGCGAAGCGCCTCACGGGACGGTTCGCCTGAACGCATCAGCGTGTAGTCGGTCAGA
>JAJDOD010000027.1 GCA_022340315.1 Silicimonas sp.
GACCGGCTACGCCTCCGCGGACCCAACGGCGCAAGAGACGAGTTCCTCCTCGCAGCAACCGCCCAGAACCTCCGGAAACTCGCTAAACTGATCCCCGGCACACCAGTTCCGGCCTGAATGCCCGGCTGAACCGAAAACGGCGGAGCAAGCAGAGCGGACTTCAAACCGACTTCTTCAACACAATCAGCCCGAAGCAGCCATTTGTTCAGCGCCCTGCGATCGGCAGTTTCGCGCCCAAACAAGATATTCTTGACGGCGATGCAGCCATTCGCATCGATCACGACGTGAACGCTGTGACCGCGCCTTGGCTTGCGCGGGGTTTCCCGCGTGCCCCCAGTTCACGGTTTCAATATCCCGGCAGGCCAGCTCTACGGGTAATCACGAACCTGGCTCCAGTTCATAGGCCTTTATGATGTCCGACGCCCGGCCGTTGGCAAATACCTCTGACAGTCCCGCGAAGAAACGGCTCGATACCTCTGGCTTCCCGAACGATTTGCGGATCGCCGCAAAGTAGAGAATTCCCTTGTCCGACATCGCGTACCGGACGTCTTCCGCAAGGCCGTTGTCGACCAGAACCTTGCGGCCGCGATCGCGGTTCGAATAAACAGCGTCGATCCGGTCGGCAGCCAGTTTCCGGAAGCCCGATACATCGTCGGGGCGCGGGTCGATCTCGAGCGGCTCCAGGCCTTCGGCGATCATCCGGTCGCGCAGACCCTCGAGTTGTACGGCCGTGTTCGAGGGCGCGAAGACACCCACCTTGAAGCCTGCGATGCCGGCAAGATCCTGCGGGTCCGCAGAACTGTTCTTGCTGACGAAAAATCCGTATTCGGTCCGAAAGAGCGGCGGTGAAAAATCCAGCCATTCCTCGCGTTCCGGGTTGCGGCCGATCACCATCATCCCGTCTGCTTTTCCCTCGCGCATCAGCTCCTGCGCCCGCCGCCAGGGGAAAATGTCGTAGCTGCAGTCGAGTTCGGCCGCCTCGCAGGCCGCGGCGATAACGTCGCGACCCGGTCCCGCGACTTTTTGATCTTCCCCATAGATGAAAGGGGCGAAGTCGAGCGTGACAAACCGCAGATCCTGCGCGCTTGCAGGCGCTCCGAGGCAGGACAACACTATGGCAACCAGTTTGGCGATGCGGATCATGTCGTTCTCCCCGAAGCTTCCAAAGTTGTTACCTCGACCCTAACATGCATCTGACACGGTGCAAAAAACCTGAGGAAGGGAGACCCGGGCATTCCGTCGCTTCGCCAATCCGTCAGGGGCCGCTTTCTTCGCATCACGGTGCCGTTGATCTTTCTCTCTGTGCTGGGGGTCTTCACCGTGATCGAGATCATGGCCCATCGCAGTGCCATGTCGCGTCTGGTCCAGACCTCGCAGGCCTTGCTGCGAACCCAGGGCGCGGCGCTTGCCAACCCGCTTTGGAACATCGATACGGAGCAGATCGCGCTCAGCCTGGAGGCGATCGCCTCTAACCGCGAGGTCGTGTTGGCGCGTGTCTACGGCGAAGACGGTGAACTGTTGGTCGAGGCGGGCGACGTCTCGGGCGCGGGTGACGACGAAATCGTTTTCCGTCGCGATATCGATTTCGATGCGGGCACAGGCGCGCGCAAGATCGGCGAGATCGAGTTCGTGGTGACACCGCGAGATATCTGGGAGCAGACCCGCGCCCGCCTTTTGCTGGCCGCCGGCATCGCCTTGGCGGCCGTTGCAATGGAAGTCAGCGCGGCGCTGTTCGCGTTGCGCCGTATTGTCGGCGTGCCGTTGGAACGTCTCCTGGGCGCGATCAGCGCGGCCGGTCGAGGACGCAAGAGGCAAAGGGTCGAGGCGGGGGCCTCGGATGAACTCGGGCAAGTCATCGAAGCCTTCAACACGATGCTGGCGCAACAGGAAGTTTTCGAGCGGGAGCTTGAAGTCCAGGCTCGGATGGAAGGTGAGCTTGCGATCGGCCGGGACATGCAATTGTCGATGGTGCCGCATGAATTCGATACGCTGACCGCGGGAAGAGGCGTCACGCTCTGGGCGTCCCTGGAGCCGGCGCGGGAAGTCGGCGGCGATTTCTACGATGCCTTCCTGATCGAAGACGACAGGCTTTGCGTCTGCATCGGTGACGTCTCGGACAAGGGCGTTCCAGCCGCGCTGCTGATGGCCGTCACCAAGACGCTGGTCAAAGGCTTCGCCGCTGGTGCGAGAGGGCCGAGCGCGATCGTCCGTTCGGTGAACGACGAGCTTTGTGCCGGCAGCCACCGCGACATGTTCGTGACGCTGTTCGTGGGCTTTCTCGATCTGCGAAGCGGCCAGCTTACGTCCACGAACGCCGGGCACAACCGACCGCTATGCGCGACGCGCGATGGTGTGGTCAGGGAGATATCGCAACTCGATGGTCCCGTCGTGGGCGCGCTTTCCGGCATCGAGTATACGGAAGCCGCCACCCAGTTTTCTGAGGGCGAGATGCTTCTTCTCTTCACGGACGGGGTTACCGAGGCGTCCGGCAAGTCGGGTGACTTCTTTGGCGATGCCGCCCTGCGTGCGCTGTTCGCAGAGCATGCGTCGAAATCCCCTCGCGACGTGATCGAAGCCGTTTTCAAGGCCGTTGCAGCCCACGAGGCAGGCGCGGATCGAAGCGATGACCTGACCGCCCTGGCCATCAGGTTCGAAGAAGGGGGGGCGGAATGGCACAAGGATATACCAGCCGACGCCAGAACTCTTTCGGCTGCGGGCGAGGAACTTGCCGAGGCCCTGTCCTCGGCTCCCTCGGAACTGGTTTCGAAAACACAACTGGTTCTCGACGAAATCGGATCGAACGTGGTTCGTCATGCGGTTTCAGCGGACGAACCGTCATTGCGTATCTCGATCCAGGCGAAGTTTGGTGCCGGGCAGATGCAGCTGACGATCCGGGATAACGGTCCCGCCTTCGACCCCTCGACCGCCGGTGCGCCCGACACCGCTCTGCCTGCCGACGAGCGGCCCTTGGGCGGGCTCGGACTGCATCTCGTCCGCACTCTCAGCGATGGCTTCGAATATTCCCGCGAGGGGGATATGAACCATTACACCATCACGTTAACCTGAGTTGGCAAAAAGGAAAGTGGGGGCAGAAGTGCAGATCGAAGTCGAAGAGTTGGGAGCCGTGACGGTCCTTCGGCTGCGGGGCAAACTCGACTCGTCGACCTCGACAGATTTCGAGACTGCGGTTGGTGATGCCGTCGAGAATGGGTCCGGCGGGGTTATAGTCGATCTTGAGCAGCTTCAGTTCATGGCCAGCGCCGGCCTGCGCGTATTGCTGGGCGCGGTCAAGCGCCTGACCCGCGAGAACCGTCCACTCAGGGTGTTCGGACTGAACGGACTGGTGCGGGATACATTCGAAATCTCCGGTTTCACATCGATCATCGACGTTCGGGCAGACGAGGCCGAGGCCCGTGAAGGGCTGGTCTGACTTGGCCGGTACGATCCCGGGCCTTGTGCATGTTTTCGGCGGGCTTGGTCTGTTCTTCTTCGCGCTGCATTTCCTGAGCCGAAACCTGAAAATGCTGGCCGGGCAAAAGCTGCGGCAAAGGATTGCATCGCTGACCTCGACGTCTCTGTCCGGACTTCTCGTCGGTGCGGTCATGATTACGGTGACCCAGAGCGCAGCGGCGGCCACCTTCCTTCTGGTTGGACTGGTCCGGGCCGGGATGTTGACGCTACGCCAGGCGCAGCCCGTCATAATCGGGGTCGCTGTGGGAGCAGGTCTTACCGTTCTGTTCCTTACGGTCGATATCGAGCTTGCGGTCATGGTGCTGATCGGCCTCTCGGGCGTTTTCTAGGCCTATGGGCGCACTCCTGCGGTGCGGATCGCCAGCGTGGCCATCGGCGTCGGCCTGCTGTTCCTGGGGTTGCAGGTCATGCGCCAGGGGGCGGCAAGCCTGGAGGGTCAGGACTGGTTCCAGTCGGCCATCGCCGCGACCCGGGGCCAGCCGATGCTGGCATTCCTGACGGGGGCCGTTCTTACGATCCTGGTGCAGTCATCGGTCGCGGTGACGGTCGTGATGATCGCCTTTCAGAAAGCAGGTCTTTTCGGTCAGGTCGAGGCGGTCATGTTCGTCTATGGCGCCAATGTCGGCTCCTCGGTCCTGACCTACATGCTGGCCTCCGGGCTGACCGGGGTCGCGCGGCAGGTGGCGCTCTATCTGGTCGGCTTCAACTTTGTGGCCGCGTTCCTGCTGGTGCCGCTTCTTTATTTCGAACTGTGGGCCGAGGTTCCGCTGGTCCTGGCACTGGTGCAGGCGCTCAGTTCGGATGCAGGCACGCAGGCCGCTCTGGTTTACCTGGTCTTCAACATGCTGCCCGCGCCCGTTCTTCTGCTTGTCCTGGGGCCAACCGCGCGCATGTTGGCACGGTTGTCACCCGAGACCGAGGTCGAGCAGCGCGCGAAGCCCAAATACATCGATGAAAACCTTCCGAATGAGCCGGGAATTGCGCTGAGCCTCGTCGAGCTGGAACAGGCACGGCTGATCCGTCTGCTTATCTCGGCGCTGGATCGGTTGCGCGATGCGGTCCCCGGAAAGGCGTTCGACGAAACACTCGAGGCATTCGACAGCCTCGCTTCCGCCATCGACGAGGCGACCGGGCAGATCACGGCAATGCCGGGCATTGCGGGTGACACTTATGAGATGCTCGACACTCTTATGCGCATCCAGCAGAACCTTGTGACTGCGCGTCAGGCTATCGACGGACTTGGAGGTGAATTGAGTCATCTTCGCCGCGTCGCCCCGGAACTCGACTTCCCTGCGTCCGTGGTCGAAGGGCTCGATACGATCTTCCACCTTTTGTCCGATGTCGCCAACGAACGCAGTGAAGAGGACGTGACCATCCTGAAGCAGGTGACGTCCGACGAGGGCAATGGGACGAAATCGGTCCGCAACGCCTATCTGGCGGGCGAGAGCGCGGTCGACGCGGCAAACCGTGTTCAGTTGCTGGCCGCGACCAATTATTGCGAGCGTCTCATCTGGCTTTGTGGTCAGACTGGCCGTGCATATGAGAAGTTGGGGCCAAAGTAATCCACTCGCGGACCAATTTCGCTGAGTTCGGCGAAGCAAGAATTTTTTGCCGATAACAGCATGAAACTTGCGTGAGTATTGAAGACATCAATTTTAGTCCAAAAGCCGCGAAAGCTTCCTTTGCAGGTCCAAGCGTTGCCAATAGACATTTCGCAGCGATGTATTCATCTCACGCCGAACGGCGGCTCCGTCCTGCGGATTCAATGTATCGCCGCAACACACTGGGCGAACTTCTCCGCCGGTGTTTCGTATTGCAAGGTCTTTCTTGGGCGCTCGTTTAGGGGACAAAAAGTTCATGATTCGTTGAAGACAAGTGCATCCGCCAATTCTGCTCCAACCGCCTGATCATTCGGTTTCTCACTTTTCCGAGTGTTCAGGCGAGGGCACATCTTTAGCAAATCATCCATCGAGAGCAGATCGGGGTGCCGCGTTTTGCGAACGAAAACGGCGCCGTCCGGCCCCCACGCTGCCTCGAACGACAT
>JAJDOD010000040.1 GCA_022340315.1 Silicimonas sp.
GTTGGCAAGCAGGTCGAAGTCGTAGGCCATGTGCAGGCGTCCGCCGGACGTATAGGCCGCCTGCACCTCGGTGCCGCGCTGGCTTTCGCCCACTTCGCCGACCGAAGTGGTTGCACCGTATTCGTCGAGGACTGCCCGGAAGGCCTTGAGGAAATCGAGGTTCTCGGGCTGGGTCTTGTCGTAGAGATGGTCCTGGAAATTGTAGGGGTTCACGCTGGGCGCGGTGTTGTCGTTGCGGTCGGTCTCGGCCAACGGCGGATTGTCCCGCAGTTTCGCGTCGGCGTAGTAGAAGTTCACCGTGTCCAGACGGAAGCCGTCAACGCCCCGGTTCAGCCAGAACCGCACAATGTCGAGAAGTTCGGTCCTCACCGCCTCGTTGTGAAAGTTGAGGTCGGGCTGCTGGGTCAGGAAGTTGTGCAGGTAGTACTGCATCCGCTGCCCGTCCCATTCCCAGGCCGAACCGCCGAAGATCGAGAGCCAGTTGTTGGGCGGTGTGCCATCGGGCTTGGCATCGGCCCAGACGAACCAATCCGACTTGGGGTTGTCGCGCGAAGTGCGGCTCTCGCGGAACCAGGGGTGCTGGTCCGAGGTGTGGCTCAGCACGAGGTCGATGATGATCTTGATGCCAAGTTCGTGGGCCCGCGACACCAGCGCGTCGAAATCGCCAAGCGTGCCGAACATCGGATCGACGTCGCGGTAGTCCGAGACGTCGTAGCCGAAATCCAGCATGGGCGAGGTGAAGAACGGCGATATCCAGATCGCATCGACGCCGAGCGAGGCGACATGCGGCAGCCTGTGGATGATGCCCGAGAGGTCTCCGATGCCGTCGCCGTTGCTGTCCTGGTAAGAGCGCGGGTAGATCTGGTAGATCACCGCGCCCCGCCACCAGTCGGGGTCGGTTCCAGCCTCGGGCCGGGCATCTATGTGAGGATCGAGGAAGGCCACTACTTCACCGAACCCGCCAGGAGACCGCGCACGAGATAGCGCTGCATCGCGAAGAACACGGCCAGCGGCACCGCGATCGAGACGAAGGCGGCGGTGGCGAGGATCTCCCAGTTGCCGCCGCGGGTGCCGAGCAGTTCGGTGATCTGGTTGGTCATCACCGTGGTTTCGCCCGTTGCGTCGATCAGGAAGACCTTGGCCACCAGCAGGTCGTTCCAGGTCCAGAGGAACTGGAAGATCGCGAAGCTGGCCAGTGCGGGGAACGAGAGCGGCAGGATGATCTTGGTGAAGATCTGGAAGTCCGTCGCGCCGTCGACCTTGGCGTTTTCGATGATGTCGCGCGGAAGGCCGACCATGTAGTTGCGCAATAGGTAGATGGCCAGCGGCAGCCCGAAGCCCGTATGCGCCAGCCAGGTGCCGAGGTAGCCCTTGCCGATGCCGATCCCGAGGTGGAGTTTCAGAAGCGGGATCAGCGCCAGTTGCAGCGGCACGACGAGCAGGCCGACGACGCAGGCGATCAGCAGCGCGCGGCCGGGGAACTCCATCCAGGCCAGCGCGTAGGCGGCGAAGGCGGCGATGACGATGGGGATGATCGTTGCCGGGACGGTGACGGTCAGGGTGTTGAAGAAGGCCTTTGCCATCGAGTCGGTCGAGTTGCCCGAGAACAGGACCTGGTCATAGTTCGCCAGCGTGAAGTCCGGCGGCACTTCCGCCGTGACGAAAACCCGCTGGCCGCGCCGGCCGGGCTCCTCGGGGCTTTCGTAGCGGTAGGAGCCGTCGGCATTCAGCGTCAGTTTCTCACCATCGCCGAACTCGGCGGTCTCACCGACGGCATAGGCCGAGACGTCGCGCGAGGAGACCCCGTAACGCGAGAGCGTGACGCCGGTGCCGGGGCTCTCCTCGTCATCCTCGAGCAAGTTGCCTTCGACCACGAAAAGATCGCCCTCCTGCGTGGCCGCGTCCCGGCCGCCCGCGCGTAGCTGCACGGTCTGTTCGGTGGGGAACATCGCGTTCCACCAGCCCGAGGACGAGATCTGGTCCGCGGTCCGGAAGGACGACACGAAGAGACCGAGCGTCGGGAAGAGCCAGAGTGCCACGAGCAGCACGACCGAGATGTGAACCGCCCAGGTCAGGCTGGATTTGGTACCTGCGATATTGTCCATGTCTCTCTCCCTTCCTCAGCGCATCTCTTTCCGGGCCTGGATGACGTTCCAGACCAGGATCGGCGAGACGAGGATCATGATGACGATGGCGGAAGCCGACCCCACGCCCCAGTCATTGGCGCGGAACAGCTTGTCGAACATGTAGTTCGCAAGCACCTGCGTTTCCCATTGCCCGTTGGTCATGGCGAAGACGATGTCAAAGACCTTGAGCACGACCAGCGTGATCGTGGTCCAGACGACGACGATCGTCGGCATGATCTGGGGCACCTTGATCTTGAAGAAGATCTGGAACGGGTTGGCGCCATCCACGATGGCGGCCTCGACGGTCTCCTCGGGGATGCCGCGGAGCGCGGCGGAGAGGATGACCATCGCGAAGCCGGTCTGGATCCAGATCAGCACCACCATCAGGAAGAAGTTGTTGTAGAACGGCAGTGTCAGCCAGTTCTGTGGCTGTCCGTAGGGGAAGTCGGTCGTCCAGACGCCCAGAACGGACGAGAGCGAGGCCCAGACGAGGTAAAGACCGCCAAGCACGACGATAGCCGTCAGGACAAGGTTCCAGAACCCCTTCTTGCCCTGCCCCGACGTGAAGGGCGCCACGAAGATGTAGACGACGTAGCCGACGATGGCCGCGAAGGCGAGAAGGATGAGGGTCGGCAGAAGCTGAAGAAACAGGACCGAGCCGAAGCCTCCCTCGAACTGCATCCAGACGGCGTTCAGGATACCGATCTGGGCACTGTCCTCGGGACGCGCATCGTAGATGAGCTTGAAGATGACCGAGGCCCCGACGAAAGAGATCGCCATCGGCATGAATACGAGCGATTTTGCCAGGTTGCCCCAGCCGATCCGGTCCGTGAGCTGTGCGGCGAGCAGACCGAAGGCGGTCGAGGCGGCAGGCACAACGATCAGCCACAGCATGTTGTTGCGCATCGCTTCCCAGAATTTCGGCTCGCTGAGCATCTGGTTGTAATTGGCAAGCCCGACGAAGGCGCCGCCCGCGTCGCGGTCGGTCAGCGACAGCCGCAGCGTCTCGACCACCGGATAGCCCAGGTACAGTCCAAGCGCGAACATGGCGGGGAACAGGAACAGCCAGGGCCGTATCTGGTTGGCCCGGTTGATGTTTCGGCCCGCGTTCGGCCCCTTGGCCGGGAACAGAACCTTATCGAGGAACAGGTTCGAGAAATAGAAGTAGGCGATACAGCCGCCGACGCCGATCACAATCGTGACGAGGCCCAATAGTGCTGGGTGCATGGTTCCCTCCCTTGGCCGCTGGTCGGCTTTTTATCGTTGTGCCCGAAGGCCCTGACAGGATCAGGGCCTTCGGTTTTTCAAGTCAAGCCTTACTTGAGCGCGTCCCAGCTGGACTGGATCTCGGCCGCGACCTCGGCCGCGCTCTTGCCGCTGGCGTAATCGACCATGCCGGTCCAGAACGAACCCGCGCCGACGCCACCGGGCATCAGGTCGGAGCCGTCGAAGCGGAAGGTCGTGGCGTTGGTCAGAACCTCGCCCAGAGAAGCCCGGACATCCGTCACGTAGAGATCGGGGTTGACCGTCTTCAGCGGCGTCAGGAAGCCGCCGCCCTCCTGGCTCATCCAAAGCTCGTGCGCGATCTCGGTCTGCAGGAACGAGATCAGGGCATGTGCACCGGGGCTGTCATTGGTGATCGCGAACAGCGTCCCCGCACCCAGCACCGGCGAGCCGAGGTCCTTCCCGGCATATGCCGGGAAGTAGAAGAAATCGGCATCCTCGCCCACCTCGGTGCCTTCGGGGAAGAACGCCGGGATGAACGACGCCTGGCGGTGCATGTAGCACTGCGGCGGGCTGTCGAAGAGACCCTTCGGCGCGTCGCGGAAGTCGGTCGAGGCGACCGCGCCGGCACCGCCGGCAACGTAGTCGTCGTTGCGCGCGAAATACCCGAACTCCTCGATCGCGCCGACGATACGCTCGTCGGTGAAGGGAATTTCATTGGTAACCCAGCCGTCGTAGACTTCGGGCGGCTGCGTGCGGAGCAGCATGTCCTCGACCCAGTCGGTCGCAGGCCAGCCGGTCGCGCCACCAGAGCCGAGACCAATGCACCACGGCGTCTCGCCGTCGGCAACGATCTGATCGGTGAGCGCTTTCAGCTCCTCCATCGTTTCCGGGATCTCATAGCCTGCATCCTCGAAATTCTCGGGAATGTACCAGACCAGCGACTTCACGTCGGCCTTGTAGGGGAACGCATAGAACGCGCTTGAACCGTCCGCGCCGTCGTAGGTTCCGAGATCGACCCAGGACTGTCCGGCGGCATAGTTCTCGGCCATCCAGCTGGCGGCGCCATCTGCGAGCGGCGTCAGGAACCCGCGCGCGGCCATGTCCGACGCAAGACCGGGCTGCGGGAAGACTGCCACGTTCGGGGCCGAGCCAGCCTCGGCGTCAACCATGATTTGCTGCTCGAAGCTGTCCGATCCGACGTAGCGCACGTCGGCGTTCGCACCTTCGGCAAAATAGGCGAGCACCGATTCGAGTGCCTCCTGGTCCGGGCCCAGCCAGGGGCCGAAGACAGTCACCTGCTCGCCTCCGAGATCGGTCGCCTCGGCGAAGGCGTTGTAGCTGTCCCAGTTGTAGTCACCCTCGCCGGGCATGGCGAATAGGTGGCCGCCCGCGAAGGCGCCACCCGTTGTAAGCGCAAGAATCGCGGTCCCTGCGAGCAAGGTTCTCGTAGTCATAAAGGTACCTCCCAGGCTTCCTTTTTTGGCGAGTTGGAGATGCATTTCCAAAACGCTTTGGATTTCCCACACTCACCCAGCACATAGCGAATGTCAACAAACAAATAAGCAGTTTCCGCGTGCAAACCTTTGACCCCGGGAGCTGGTTTGCTTAGTGTTGAGCAAAAATTGAAAGCGCTTTGAACAATGAACCTCAAGGAACTGTCCAACCGCCTCGGCCTGTCTCCCACCACGGTGAGCCGTGCCTTGAACGGGTATCCCGAGGTCAGCGAGCGAACGCGCAAGCGGGTGATGGATGCCGCGGCGCAGTACAATTACTCTCCGAATTCAAGGGCCAAGCGGCTGGCAACGGGCCGCGCGATGACAATAGGCCACCTGCTGCCAATGTCGAAAGAGCACGAGATGGTGAACCCCATCTTCTCGGACTTCATCGCCGGCGCCGGGCGGCGCTATGCCGAGGAAGGCTATGACCTGATGCTGACCGTCGTGCGCGACGAGGACGAGGCCGAAACCTATCGCGACCTTGCGACGCGGGGCGCCGTCGACGGAGTGGTTCTGCATGGACCGAAGACCAACGATCCCAGGATAACGACGCTGACATCGCTGGGCCTGCCCTTCGTCGTGCACGGGCGGTCGAGCAATGTGCCCACCGAATACAACTGGGTCGACGTCAACAACCGGCGCGCCTTCGAGCGGGCGACCTCGCTTCTGCTCGATCTCGGGCACAGGCGGATTGCGCTTGTGAACGGGTTGGCCGAGCTTGACTTCGCGATGCGCCGCGGCGCCGGATATTCCGATGCCTTGCAGGCGCGCAGGATCGCGGTGGACGAGGATTTGATCAGCCACGGCGAGATGACCGAGACCTATGGCTATGCGCGGACCAGGGCGCTGCTCCGGGCACCCTGCCCGCCGACGGCGCTGATCCTTTCCTCCATCATCCCTGCGATCGGCGCGCGCCGCGCCATCTCGGATGCCGGGCTGGAGATCGGCAAGGATGTCTCGGTGGTCGTATATGACGACGATCTGAGCTACTTCCGCAATGACGGCGACGTTCCGACGTATACCGCTGCGCGTTCATCGGTGCGCTATGCGGGGCGGCGGGCGGCGGATATGCTTCTCGACACGATCGCGAACCCGACCGCCAGCAAACGGCACCTGCTGCTTGAAGCCGAGCTGACAATCGGGCAATCGACGGGACCGGCCCCCGAAATGCGCCGGTATCTCGATCAAGGATAGAGCCCGATGCACCTGACACGCGCCGACTTCCCCGAGGGCTTCCTGTTCGGGGCCGCGACCTCCAGCTACCAGATCGAAGGTCATGGGCATGGCGGCGCGGGGCGCACCCATTGGGACGATTTCGCAGCGACCCCCGGCAACGTCGTGCGCGCCGAAGACGGGCGTATTGCATGCGACCATTATCACCGCGTGGACGAGGATCTCGACCTGCTGGCGGCGATGAATGTGGACGTCTATCGCTTCTCGACATCCTGGGCACGCATCCTGCCCGAGGGGCGCGGCACGCCGAACCCCGAAGGGCTCGATTTCTACGACCGGCTGGTGGACGGGTTGCTGGAGCGCGACCTGAAACCCGCCGTGACGCTCTATCACTGGGAACTGCCCTCGGTGCTTGCGGACCTCGGCGGCTGGCGGAACCCGGAGATCGCCAACTGGTTCGCCGACTTCTCCGAGGTTGTGATGGACCGCCTCGGCGACCGGCTCTGGTCGGTCGCCACGATCAACGAGCCCTGGTGCGTCGGCTGGCTGAGCCATTTCGTCGGTGCCCATGCGCCGGGCCTGCGCGACATCCGCGCCACCGCGCGCGCGATGCATCATATCCTTCTGGCCCACGGCCGTGCGATCCAGGCAATGCGCGCCAAGGGTATCGGTAATCTCGGCTGGGTCTGCAACCTGGAATGGGCCGATCCGGCCGACGACAGTGACGCCGCGAAAGCTGCCGCCGCACGCTACGACGCGATCTACAACCGCTTCTTCCTCGGCGGGGTGTTCAAGGGCGAATACCCGGCCCTCGTCCTCGACGGCCTGGAACCGCATCTGCCCAGGGGATGGCAGGATGATTTCGCCACCATCACCGAACCGGTCGACTGGTGCGGGCTGAACTATTACACCCGGTCGCTGGTCTCCGAATCCTCCGGGTCCTGGCCGGCCCATGCCACCGGACACGGCGATCTGCCCGTGAACTCGATCGGCTGGGAAATCTACCCGCAGGGCCTGCGCGATTTCCTGGTCCGCACGCGCGACGAGTATACCGGCGAGCTGCCGCTGATCGTCACCGAGAACGGCATGGCGGCAAACGACGTCATGCAGGCGGATGGCACCGTCGATGACACCGACCGGATCGCCTATGTCGCCGCCCATCTCGACGCCGTGCGCGAGGCGATCGCTGCGGGCGTGCCGGTCACTGGCTACTTTCTCTGGTCGCTCATGGACAATTACGAGTGGTCCTACGGCTACGAGAAGCGCTTTGGTGCGATTCATATCGACTTCGACACCTTGAAGCGTACGCCCAAATCCTCCTATCACGCACTCAGGTCCGCATTCCGAAGGTAGCCGCGCCATGTCCCGACACGCCCCAGACACCCTGTCGCTCGTCGCCGATGTCGGAGGCACCAACACGCGTGTCGCGCTGGCCGAAGGCGCGCGGCTGATGAAGGACACGGTGCGGAAATACGCCAACAAGGACTACGCGGGACTTGGAAGCGTCCTTTCGGCCTATGTCGAGGAGGAGCAGGTCGATTGTGCCGGCGCCGCGGTTGCCATTGCCGGTCCGGTCCGCGACGGCCGCGGTACATTGACCAATCTGGACTGGTCGGTGGACCCCGACATGCTGAAGCGTGTGACGGGGGCCGAGAACGTCGCGGTGTTGAACGATCTTCAGGCCCAGGGTCATGCGATGGGCACGATCGCACCCGAATACCTGCGGCCCGTGGTCGATGGCCAGACCGTCGAGGGCGGCACGCGGCTGGTTATCGGCGTCGGCACCGGTTTCAACGCCGCCGTTGTCCTGGAAACACCGACCGGCCGTGTCGTCCCCCCCTCGGAAGCCGGACATGCCAACATGCCGCTTCGCACCGAGGAGGAACTCCGGCTGTGCAAGTTCGTCGAGACCGCGCATGGCTTTCCCTCGGTCGAGGACGTGCTCTCGGGCCGCGGGCTTGAGCATATCTACGCCTGGGTCTGCCGCGAGGCGGGCGCCGATACAGAGAAGCGCGCCGCCGAGATCATGGGCGACGCCGACGACGATCCGCTGGCACAGGAGGCGATCCGCTGGTTCGTCCGCATCCTGGGAACCGTGGCCGGAAACCTCAGCCTGATTCACCTGCCCTTCGGCGGTGTCTCTCTGATCGGCGGCGTTTCCCGAGCCATGTATCCCTATTTCGAGCGTTACGGCTTCGCGCACGCATTTCACGACAAGGGACGTTTCGCGGGCTTCATGAACAACTTTCATGTCGACCTGGTCGAGGACGATTTCGCCGCCCTGGCCGGGCTTGCAAGCCATATCGACGGGCTGGCCCGATTTGCCGGTCATGGAACCGCCGATCAGTAACGTCATCTTAAGAGCATCGCGGTTAAGCACCTGACTGTCCGGAACATCGTTTCGGACAGTGGACTAGCTTCGAGGTGCCGAGATGGCGAAACGGATAGCGCTTCCGTCAAAACTGGACACAGCCGCAGCGGCCGCGCTGCGGGACGACCTGATCGCTGCCGAGGGAACCGACATCGTATTCGATGCCGGGCAGGTCGAACAAATCGGCGCGCTATGTCTTGAGACTATTCTTTCGGCCGCGGCGCTCTGGAAAGCGGAAGGCCTCACGGTCACGCTGGATAGCCCAAGCGCACAGTTGACCGAGGATCTCAGCCGTTTCGGCCTGACCCCCGCCACACTGTTGGAGCATGCGGCATGACCATTTCCGTCCTCGCGGTTGATGACAGCCGGACCATGCGCGACATGATCACGCTCGCGCTCTCATCCGAAGGATTCAAGGTGGACCTGGCCGAAGACGGCGCACACGGTCTGGAGGTCCTCGATACCATCGCGCCGGATGTGATCATCACTGACATAAACATGCCTCGCCTTGACGGGTTCGGCTTTATCGACGCCGTACGCGCGCGCGAAGATACGAAGACCACTCCGATCCTCGTGCTGACCACCGAAAGTTCAGCAGACCTAAAAAGCCGCGCCAGGGATGCGGGCGCCACCGGCTGGATCGTCAAACCTTTCGCGCAGGACAAACTCGTGCGCGCTCTTCGCATGGTAACCGGCTAGAGGCGCCCAAGATGACAGACCCGATGCAGGAGATCATGGCTTCGTTCTTCGTCGAGTGCGAGGAACTGCACGAAGCGCTCATCGACGCGTTGCAGTCAATGGCGGACGGCTTTCACGATGCCGAAACGATCAATGTCGCCTTCCGCGCGGTCCATTCGATCAAGGGCGGCGCCGGCGCGTTCGGGCTGGAAGAACTCGTCGGGTTCTCCCACCAGTTTGAAACGGTCATGGACGCCTGCCGTTCGAACGAACTGGCGATCTCGGACGATCTCGTACAGCTCTTCCTGCGCTGCGGCGACTTCCTGTCCGACCTCATCCGCTGCTCGCGGGATGGTGACACGATCAATGCCGTGGCCTCGGAGGCACTGATCGACGAGTTGTCCGGCTTCGTGCCTAAGGCGGATACCGACGCGGCATCGGAAGAAATCGACTTCCAGCCAATGACATTGAGCCTCGACGACCTCGGCGGCGACGCATCCGATGACCTGCCAATGGACCTGCCTCCGCTCGCCGACCTCGGCCCAGCTCCTGTGGACGAGGAAACCGTGCAGGCCGCTGCACTCCTGATTCGGTTCGCACCGGAGCCAGAACTGTACGAAAGCGGCAACGAGCCGCTCTTTCTGCTGCGTTCACTTGCCGATCTCGGCCCCTGCCAGGTCGATCTGGATTTCGCGCCGCCATCCAGCATCGACGAGCTTGCGAAGCCTGGCGGACGGTTGAGTTGGACGGTACGCGTCGAAACCGACCAGCCCGCGTCGGCCGCGCAGGAAATCTTCGAGTTTGCCGCCGGGCTCTGCCGGCTCGAGATTGGCCCCGCGAGCGAGATGGACGGCGCTTTGCCAGGCGCATTACCAACCGTCGAAGAAGACATACCTGCGCTTGTTGAAACGCCCCTGCCAGAAATCATCGAATCCAAGCAACCCACGGTTCCTCCTTCGGACGGTGCACCAAGGTCTGCGGCTCCAACCAAAACCGTTGCAAAGGTCTCTCCCACCGTTCGTGTCGATCTGGAAAGGATCGAACGCCTGGTCAACCTGGTAGGCGAACTGGTCATCAACCAAGCCATGCTCTCTCAGTCCATTGCGGAAGAAAACATACCACAAAACTCGCCTGTCTCGGCGGGTCTCGACGAGTTCATGCAACTGACGCGGAACATCCAGGAAAGTGTCATGATGATCCGGGCGCAACCCGTGAAATCGCTGTTCCAGCGCATGTCCCGCATCGTGCGGGAGGCTTCCTCGGCGGTGAACAAATCCGTCCGTCTCGTCACTGACGGCGAAAACACCGAAATCGACAAGACAGCCATCGAATGCCTGGCCGATCCGCTAACGCACATGATCCGCAATGCCGTCGATCACGGGCTGGAGTCTTCCGAGCGACGCGTTGCAAACGGCAAGCCCAAACAGGGTGAAATCCGCCTGGCAGCAGCCCATCGTTCAGGCAGGGTCATCATCGAGGTGACGGATGACGGCGGCGGGATCAATCGCGAGAAGGTCCTGGCAATCGCCTTGAAAAAGGGCCTGGTTCCCGAAGATGTCGTGCTGAACGACAACGAGATAGACCAGCTTCTTTTCCTGCCCGGATTTTCCACGGCGGACGAGGTTTCGGCCCTCTCGGGACGCGGCGTCGGTATGGACGTCGTCAAAACGCAGATCACCTCGCTGGGCGGAAGGATCACAATAGACTCGACCCCGGGCGTGGGAACAAAGTTCAGCATCTCATTGCCGCTCACCCTCGCCGTGCTCGACGGAATGGTGGTGACCGTAGCGGGTGAGACACTCGTCGTGCCTCTTAACGCCATCGTCGAGACCTTGTCGCTCACGGCGAAAGACCTCCGCCCGATCGGGCCTGGACAGGTCGTGCTTTGCGTGCGCGAACGCTTCGTCCCGGTGCTCGATCTCGGCAAGGAGCTTGGGTACCGGCAGGCGTTGTCAATCGACAACGGCGCTATCGCTCTACTGATTTCTCCCGAAGAGGGCACGCTGGTGGCAATGCTCGTCGATACGATCGAGGACCAGCGCCAGGTGGTCATCAAGGGGCTCCAGGAGAGTTATGGGCGTGTCCGGGGCGTGGCCGCCGCCACCATTCTCGGCGACGGAAAGATAGCCCTGATCCTCGACCCCAACGACATTGCCCAAAGCGCCTCCGGCGTGGCCTTCGACAACGTGCAAAAAGAGGCGTCCTGATATGTCCGACCTGAACGAAAGAGACACAAGCGCGCCGGACGCATCCCGGCAGGAACAGACCGAGTTCCTGTCGTTCCGCATAGGAGACGGCGAATATTCAGTCGACATTATGTCGGTCCGCGAAATTCGCGGATGGACGCGAACCACGTCATTGCCGCATGCCCCGGCGTTCATTCGCGGCGTCATCAATCTCCGTGGCACGGTTCTCCCGGTCGTCGATCTTGCGATGCGGCTCGGTCTCGACGAAACCGAGCCAGAGGATCGCAATGTCATCATCGTCGTCGACGTGGCAGCCCGCGTCATGGGCCTGCGCGTCGATGCCGTGTCGGACATTCTCTCGTTCTCCGAGGACCAGTTGCAACCTCCGCCGGACATGGCGGGTTCGGGCCAAGCAACATTCGTAAAGGCGCTGACGATTCTCGATGACCGAATGGTACGCCTGCTCGACCTTGAAGCCGTCCTCCCTTCTGGAGAAGAAATCGCCGCATGACCAACGAGGGGACACCTATCTCGCTCAGCGACAAGAATTTTCGGCAGATCGTCGCAATCGCGGCAAATGAGGCCGGACTGGCCATTCCCGAAGCCAAAAAATCACTTGTGCAGAGCCGTATTGCCCGCCGCATGCGTCAACTTGGCATTGCAGATTGCGGCAACTACCTTTCTTCGCTGGCCGGCGACACCGAGGAAACCCAGCATTTCATCTCGGCGCTAACGACCAATGTGTCGCATTTTCACCGTGAAGATCATCACTTCGGCATCATCCGGGACCGCATTCTTGGCCAAGCCCAGGACGGTCGGCTTCGCTTCTGGTCGGCGGGATGCTCGAATGGCCAGGAACCCTATACGCTGGCGATGGAGATCCTCAAGGCCATCCCCTCGGCCGCCAATCGTGACATCCTGATCCTCGCCACGGACATCGACCGGGTAGTTTTGACAAGGGCCAAGAGCGGCATCTACTCGGAGAACGATATCGAAGGCGTCCCCGTTTCGGATCGCGCGAAATTCTTCAAACGCACCGATGACGGCCGTTTCGCGGTCACAGACGACCTGAAGCGCATGATCCGGTTTCGCAACCTCAACCTGAACCATGCGTCGTGGCCAATGGACGGCCCATTTGACGCCATCCTGTGTCGCAATGTCCTGATCTACTTCAGTGACGAGACCCAATCTAAGCTTTGGCCTCGTTTTCACCGTCTTCTCAAGCCTGGCGGCTTCCTGATGCTTGGACACTCCGAACGGATACATCCACTCGACGGCAGCGGTTTCGTCTCCGCAGGCGTAACCACATACGAAAAAACCTAGAAAACGGGCGGACTTTCGATGTCACTAAAGGAAAAATTGCGAGTCATGGTCGTAGATGACATGTCGACCAGCCGAGGATTGATCACACAGGCCCTGGATTCCATCGGCATACAGAACGTGGCTTCGGCGGGCGATGGCAAGACCGCGCTGGCGGCAATCGCGCAATCGCCGGTGCACCTGGTCATCTCGGACTACAACATGCCCGAGATGGATGGGTTGCATCTGCTCCACTATCTCCGCTCGTCGCCGCCGACTCAGAAAACCGGGTTCCTCTTGATCACCGGCAAGGCCGATCCCGCGGTCATCGAAAAGGGAAAGCAGTTGGGGATGAACAACTTTCTCGCCAAGCCCTTCCAGCCTGCCGATCTCAAGTCCGCAATCGAAGCCATCGTCGGACGGCTCTGAACATGACCACGCGGCTGGTGTCCGAGCACGTTGCAATCGAGGACGTCGCGGACATCCTTCTTAGTCTCGCCGCGTTAATGGAGACGTTTCACAAAAGCGATGTCGCGCTTCAGAACGCGCTGTCAAACCTCGCCTCAGGTGTGGCGCCACCTTCAGATTTGTCACGCTTGCAGCATGTCGATCTTCTCACACAGACGCATTGCGATCTGGCACGGCTTCTTCCAATACTCGCATCAAGCGCCCGCGGCGAACCGACGCGGACGCAGGACCTGAAGGGCACATTGAAACTGCAAAGCCTGCAGGACGCTCTGATCGGTCACGCACGCGGGGCCGACGAAACAGAGGCCGGCGAGGTGTCGTTTTTCTGAACAAATTCCGCACCACTTCCCGGAACCGTATCCGGCGGGCCCCGCGCAAGACAATGGCCTCCGGTTCAGTCCGGAAAAATTTGAACCCCGCGCGCTAGCCGCCCCGCATCCGGGCACCGCTGGGGTCGAATACCGGGCGTTCCATCCTGCGTGCGCCCCGCCGCTCTCCGAGGATCTCGATTTCTGCCTCGGCCAGCGCATCGGCCCGCTTGGCATCAATCAAGGCCATCGCGATGGACTTGCCGGACCAATGCGCGAAGCCACCGGAGGTACAATATCCGATCACGTCGCCATCGGCCCAGACCGGCTCCCAGGCCACCACGTCCGCATCTTCTGTTGCCACTTCGAAAACACAGAGCCGTCGCGCCGGGCCTTCGGCGCGTTCCTTCTCGGCCGCCGCGCGACCGATGAAATTCGCCCTCTTCGCAAATGCGATGAACCGGTCCAGCCCGGTTTCGGCGGCGGTGTAATCCTGACTGTACTCACGCTGCCACGACCCGAAGAACCGGTCGAGGCGCAGCGACATCATCGCCCGCATCCCGAAGGGCCGCATGCCGAACTCGTCGCCTGCCGCGCTCAACACCTCCCAAAGATGGCGCTGCGACGTGGGGGCGCAGTAAATCTCGAAACCCAGGTCGCCTGTATAACTCACGCGCTGCACGACGCAGTCGGCCATGCCCACCGTCATGCGCTGCACCGCCAGAAACGGCAGCGCGTCGTTCGAGACATCCGCCCGCGTCACCTTGGCCAATACGTCGCGCGCATGCGGTCCCGCCACCTGGAAGCCGGTGAGTTCGTCCGAGAGGTTCTCGATCCGCACACCATCTTCCAGGTGCTGCTCGAACCAGCGCAAGTGGAAATGCTGGCTGCCATAGCTGGCGTTGAGGCGGAAGTCCTCCTCAGAAAGACAGGCCACGGTAAAGTCGCCAACCAGCCGCCCCGAGGGTGCGAGCATCGGCGACAGGCTAAGCCGGCCGGGCGCGGGAATGCGTCCCGCCATCACCCGATCGAGCCAGTCGCGGGCGCGGGGCCCGGTGACGCGGAACTTGCTGAAGTTGTGGATCTCGTTGATGCCGACGCTCTCGCGCACCGCGAAGACCTCCTGCCGCACGGCTTCCCAGGCATTCGAGCGCCGGAAACTCGGCGTCTCGTATCGCGGCTCGCCCGGCAGCGCGAAGTAGTTCACGACTTCGAGACCGTAGGCCGCGCCAAAGACCGCACCCCTGCTGTCCCAA